>MEOF01000014.1 GCA_001769505.1 Bacteroidetes bacterium GWF2_33_38 | reverse complement strand
AAATTTAAAATACGATATGTTGCTGATTGTTAATAACTTAAACTTTTATTAACACTTGGGGTTATTAGACAGTCTGACGTTTGGCGGTATGGTTAGTTGCCGATTTCGAAGCACTTTCCTATCAAGTTACAACTACTTTTGATACGAGCTGTGCCGATAGAATACGCACTGCACCGGCAATTAACTATACCGCGTGTTGGCAACTGGTGTTCATTAATATCTGTCTGTTTGTCATTTATTTAGCTTTATTTTCAAGTCATTATCAAACTGCACCAACCTATCCACGAAGCACAAATTTATTTTGTTTTTTTGAGCGTGGGGAATCCTAAAACCGTCCTGAAAGGCGGTTATTCGGGCAGGAGAGGCGGAAGCTCTTTTGCAAGCCTTTGGTTTGAGGGTTGGCTCGTGCGGGGTTGCAAATGTGCTTACGACTGTGCGTTGGACAAGTCATCATAATAAGTGCATATTGTAAGAACTAATATCTGCAATGTATCTTTTTTTTATTAATTTTTGAAAATTTTAATGATGAATACTTCTCGAAAGGCGCATATGAAAAATTAACTTGAAATAGCAACATTCCCTTGTTTTTAAATGACTCTAGCGAATTCCCTGATTTTTTCCTAGATATAAGAAATAAACTTAAGGGAAAAGTCTGATTTTTACTATAGACTTCTGTTTGTGTTGATTGCATTCCAAAGTTAATATTCCACTTGAAGTGTTTTAAAACAGGCTGGTGATAGAATAAAGAAACTTCGATTGCCTGATAATCCATGTAATTGTTGTTATCTTTCTCAGAAAGGCGAAATGAGTTACTATTCGCACCGAAACTGATTCCCACTTTTTTTTTACCGTTAATTTCGTACGCTAATTTTGATTTGAATGGAATGTTTCCCGAAAGAATCCATTTATTTCGAAACCGCATATTAATTAAATAAAAGGGGGCTATTTGAAATCCGGAAAATCTTTTCGAAATGGCAATACCGATTCCAAACGATGAGTTTAAATCTTTTTTCTTTACATAAAACATGGCAAGATTATACCTAAGGTCTGAAGAGCTTATATCCTTAAAATCTGAACTTAGCGAAGGTTCAAACATCATGGCAAAGTATCTGATTTCGGATGTTTTATATAAGAATGTAATAGGAACCGACCACGAATATAGGTTGTGAATATCCAGTGAATCGTTTTGAAAGTTGAACCGATAATATTTGAAATTAGTTCCAATTAGCCCGGTGATTAAGGAATCCTTATAAGCCGGAAAGTTTATTGACAAATTAAAGTTTAAGAAAAAAGGTGTGCTTTCATTTTTTGCAGGAATATAATTCAATGACAATGAAAGAGGAGAGCCCGGTTGGCTATATGTCATGACAGGTAATTGCAGCAAAATAATGTATAAAATAAAGAACAATATCCTTCTTTTATAATAGATGCTCATTTGCTTACCTTGTTGGGATTTAATATAAAATTCATTCCTCCAAAAACATACAAACCCTGATAAGAATCAATCCCACCAATAGAAGATGGAAACTTTGGACTTCCATTATAATTTACACCAAAATCAAACCTCACAACCTTACCTGCTCTAAGTTGAATGCCAGTACCCAACTGATAGCAAAATGTAAGTTGTGATTGATAATCTACATTCTTCTCAATTCCATTTATACTTCCAGTACCTGTTCCTGTCCCAATCTTAATAAATGAAAAGCCTGACGAAAACGATACATACGGGCGGGCTAGACCATCCAGAAAAGTCTTTTTAACCCCGAAAGTCATTGGCAAGATTGCTCCCCCTTTACCGCTGCCATTTACCTTGATACCCCCTAAACCTGAACCGGGTTCAAAGGTTATGCTATCAATGGTCTGTACCTGGGGAATAATAATTAATCCAACTGAAAGCAGGGCAGCTATTTTTTCGTAAGGATAGTATTCCGCCCCGATGTTAAACATATTGTGGTAATCACTAATATCAATATTGGTTGTATTACCACTGGCTTTAGCAAACGGTAACATTTCAAAATGCCCGTAATGTAAACTTATTGCGAAACTATGTCGGAGAGTTTTTAATTTCTCAAACTTCTCCATTTCTAATTCAGCCTGGGTTTTATAATGCCTTTCCTGAGCTGATAGAGTGGAATTGATTACAAATAAAAATGCGGTCAAAAGTGAAAGGAAACAATTTCTCATAAAATATATATTATTGTCAAGTATATTTTGGTTTTTATAATTGTACATTAACTTACAATCAGTCCATCTTGCATTTCGATTATTCTGTCGGTGTTCCTGGCAAAGTCGTTGTCGTGGGTAACACAAATTATTGTTTGTCCGTAGGATTTCGCCAAGTCTTTAAAGATATCCTGAACTGCCCTTGCGTTCTTTGAATCAAGATTGCCTGTAGGCTCATCACCCATAATTACTGAAGGGTTGTTAATTAGGGCTCTTGCAATTGCCACTCTCTGTTGCTGGCCTCCCGATAGTTTATTTGCTTTTTTCATAGCCTGGTCTTCCAAATCCAGCAATCGTAAACTTTCATAGGCTTTATGCTCAACTTCCTGAGGGGAATATTTACCAAGTTTTAAAGCTGGTAACATCACGTTTTGCAGGGATGTGAACTCCGGAAGCAAGTAGTGGAACTGAAATACAAATCCGATATGTTCGTTGCGGAAAACTGCCAATTGGTTTTGGGTTTTACCAGTTAGCAAATCGCCGTTAATTTCCAATGAACCCTCGTAATCGGTATCCATAGACGACAGCACATATAACAAGGTGGATTTTCCCGAGCCTGATTTTCCGATGATTGAAAGAAACTCTCCCTTTTTAACGTCGAAAGAAACTCCTTTTAAGACCTGAAAGGTGTCGGGGTCATAAAAATACTTGATGACGTTCCTTACTTTTAATGATATATTTTCCATGTTATCCTCGAATAATAATTACCGGGTCAATTTTTGAAGCTTTTTTCGCAGGCAAAAAGCCTGCTATTAATGTAGTTGTAATGCCAAATGCAATTGCCAAAAGGAAATCCTGATACCGATAGAAAATTGGCAAGGTTGATAAACCGGCAATTTCAAAAGGAACCTTGTTAACAAGAGTTGATATGCTATATCCTAAAATAACACCAACAACACTTCCAATAAATCCAATTATTGCGGCTTGAGATAGAAAAATTACAGTTATATCGTGCCCTGAAAATCCCATTGCTTTAAGAATGGCTATTTCCTTTATTTTTTCATTAATAGTCATAGTCATGATGTTATAAATTCCAAAACCAGCAACAAAAAGAATAGTAAGTGAAACGGCAATGGCCAGGATATTACGGATTTGTGTCATCGCTACCAATTGTTGATTGGCCACCTGCCAACTTTCGATTTGGTAAGGTATAACAGGTTCGATTTTTTTTAAGAAGGCTTCCGTATTATCTTTTTCTTTAATATTTATCAGAATATCGCTTGCGTAATCCCGATTTTTGCTTAGCAATTGCCTAGCAGATGAAATATTAAGCCATGCTTTCGTTTTATCTACCTGTTTTACCGATGTCTCAATAATCCCAACTACTATAAAGTTTTTGGAAATTCCATCGGAGGTCAGGATATTGATATTATCGTTGACTTTAACTCCTAAGTCTTCGGCTAGGTTCGTCCCAAGTATAATCCCTGATTTTTGGTAGCTTAAATCAGACCATTTACCTGATATAACTTTACTCGAATTATCAAAAAGTTTGTCCTCGTTGGCTACTTCAACACCTGAGATTAGCCCGTTTATTTTTTTTGAACCACTTCGAAAAAAAACATTAAAATTCAGTTGACATGCAATACCTGTTATTTCTTGTTGATTTTCAAGGAAAGAGATAATTTCAGACGTATTTTTTATGCCATCGGTATATTGCATTATCTTATGGCTTCTTATATTAAAGATTGTTTGAGGTGATTTAAAAAAACTTTCTACTGGATTATAAGATTGTTCATTATTCTCATTGTAAATGCGTATATGGGACATTGAGCTAAAGGCCATATCATCCTGCGCATTATTAACTCCATTCATGAAGCTGTTCATGAAGATGTACATGGAAACGCCAAATGTTACTCCCAAAATGGCAACAATAGTTTGTCCGATTCTTGAGGTTAAATGAACCCCGGCTATCTGATTATTAACTGATTTTTTCATACAATCAAATTTTAATTCGGACGTACTATTGTTGTGGTCTCATTCAAACCGCTTATAATTTCAGCCCACTCAGTAGTTCTTATTCCAACCTGAACTTTTACTTTCTCTTTTTTATTATTGATGATTACATTATCGTGCGAGAGAAGATAATTTGTAGGAATAACCAATGCTCGTTCTTTTTGCCGGATTACAATATTTGCTTGAAGCTGTGTTCCTGATTTCAAATTGGTAACAGGCTCAACAAACCTTGCTTCTGCAATAAATGACTGTTCTTTTGAATCGAAGGATGGGTATATTTTTGAGATTGTAGCTTTATAACCTTTGTTCTTTTCGGTATTCAGTTCAACATAGACTTCCTGACCGGTATAGATTCTATTAATATCATCTTCGGATATAAACAATTTAATGATAAAATCGCCTGAACCAATTTCGGCTAAAGTCTCGCCCCTTTTTACCAGTTCACCATTGGTTTTGAATATTTGTAATATTACACCGTTTTTTTTGCTGTTTAATGTATAATATGAGCTTGAACTTTGTTGCGAAACAAGATTCGCCTTTGATTTTATCAGCTCCAACTCAAGATTTTTCTTTGTATCCCGGATAAGGTTGTCCATCGCCAGTAATTCGTGTCTGGAATTATCAAATGCAAGTTTAGACTTATCGTAATCGGATTTTGAGACTGCACTTGATTTAACTAGGTTACTATACCTGATAAAGTTTAATGAATCATTGACAAGTTTGTTTTTTAACTGGTTACGTTGAGCATATAACTGTTGTAATATGGCTGAGTTTGAACCAACATTATCCAACGCATTTTGATAGTTGGCAGTCGCACTTTCGAGCTGCACCTTTTGGGCATCGTCGTAAATATGGAAAAGTGCCTGGTCTTTATTTACCGTATCTCCTTCGTTTACTAAGAAATTTATAAGATACCCTTCCGACTGCGATGTTACCGAATATTGGTCGTCGGTAATAATACTTCCACTTGCAAATACAGCATCAACAATGTCTTTGCGTTGTGGCTGAATTTTTTCCGGGCGGTTGCAACCAGTTAAGAGGGTAACTCCAATTAAACAATACTGGATAAGTTTCTTTTTCATAATTATTAATTTTTTCGTGCTTCTATTGTTGCTTTGTTTATTAAATAATCCGATAGCGAATTGAAATATTGGTTTTCTACCGCCAGGTAATCGTCGAATACCTTCAGGTATTCATCAAGGCTTATTAAACCCTGTCCGTATTTTTGAGATGCAAGCTCAACGTTATTCCCTGAAACTTTATATGTTTCAGAAGTTATTTCAATAAGTTTTACTGACGAAAAGTAATTAGCTAACAGGATGCTGTCGTTTATAGCTGATTTACGGGTTTCGTCCTGAGATTTCATTTGCGTTATTGTTCTTGAAATTTTTGCAGAGCTGTATTGTGATTTATTTGCGAACCCGGTAAAAAGAGGCACCGAAACGGAGATGCCCAGATAACTGCTTGGTTTCCAATCGGCGGACTTAAGAGAAAATGTGAAATCACTTTGATATTGAAAGGAGCCCAAATAATAGTTAACTTCCATTTTGGGGGCGAATCTTGCCAAAGCTCTTTTTGTTTCAATCCCGGAAATATCGGATTGTAAGTTATAAATCCTCGTATATTTTTCGTTTGAAACCTGGCCGTAATCAAATTGGTCGTTAATTCGATTGATTATTATATCCTCCGTCAGGATTAATGAATCGGTAGCTGCAAATCCCAGCAACAATTTCAGGTTATACATCCATTGGCTTTGATAGAATTTGTTTTGTTCAAGGTTTCTGATAACATTGTTTTTATTAATTATAGCCTGGTTAAACACTAAACCGTCAATTAAGCCCTGTTCAAAACGGCCTTGTGCGATTAGGAATAAAGAATCAGCTATTTCTAAGTCCTTATTACTAATCTCGACTGCTTTGTTTGCTGTTATAGCAGCATAATAAACCTGTGCAACCTGTTCTTTTAAAGTTTGCTCAAAGTAGTCTTTCTGTGCTTGATTAAGTGAAACATTCAGTTTAGCAATTTTTGCCTGAACCATCGACTGCCAATCAAGTATTGTTTTACTAACTGATATTCCGCTGTTGTAACTATAATTCTGTCCAAACTTCATATAGACTGTTTCTCCGGGTTTTCCCATTAGTTCACCAGGTACAGGAGTCTCAGGAATTTCGATGTTTTTTTGTCCCGAAAAAGCAGCCCCGACCTTAGGGTACAAATAGCTGTTGGCAGTTTTTTTATCCTGACCTGCCTGTTCAATCTTCAACCGGTAAATATTATTTTCCGGATTATTTGACAATGAATATTCCCAGACATCATTTAATGAATTGAAAACGTGCTGTGCCTGTAGAATAACCGGCATCATCAGAAATGCAAGGATTGTTACTTTTATTTTCATGATTTTGTCCATATTTTAGTTTCCGACAGGATGCCCTTTGATACTGTTATAAGAAGTTGACCTGATTTCAGGTTAATGGAACAGTTTGCATATTGTCCTCGTTTCGGCCCATAAAAGATGCCTCCCGACCATTTATTGTTGGAATACTTTAGTTCTGAAATAATGGTTAAACCAAGGATTTTTTGATTTCTTTTATCTGGGTCAGGATTATTTTTATCAAGACGTGGTTTACCATTAGCATCGTCTGGTTGTGCTAACCATACAATTTTTCCAGAATAGGTATTCCCCGTTTTGAAAATTTCAATCTTGGTTGTTTTATCCTCATTTAACCAAACCCCAACTATTTTATCGGACGGGGTTTGTGCCTTGATTGCTGTGCTTACCAAAACAACCAGCATTAGAAAAAAATATCGCTTCATACTCTTTGTGCTTTAAAATTTATGGCACAAAGATGAAGCGAGTTTAAATGGGTAAAAATGAAAATGTTAGTGAGTTGAACAAATAGAAATGTGAATTGAACAGGATTAGGGTTTTTCCATCCAATTCATGAAATCGGTTACTTTTAAGCGACTAACTATAAGTTGTTCATTTATTTTTAGATGGGTTTTTATAATGACCTTTCGATTGAAGTAGGGCTGAATTTCTGTAATGGAAGTCCGGTTTATTAACATTTGTCGATTTATTCTATAAAATAAAGAAGGGTCAATATCATTTTCAATGTCATTAATGGATTTAAAGACCGCATATTTCTGATTATTGAAAGTATAGGCATAAACAATTTCAGTATCTAAATAAAAAAGTGCTATGCTTGAAATTACAATAGGTATATAACTTTCTTTGTGACGAACCAGAATAGTTGTTTTAAAGTCTTTCTTATTACTTAATACATTTCTAAGTACATCCAGTATTTCTGATTCCGGTTTGATGGACAGTTTTAAGTTTTCAAATTTCACAAATGCCCCTTTAACATCGTCTTCTTTAATTGGTTTAAGGATATATTCAATACCATTCGTTTTAAAGGCTTGCAAGGCATATTGGTCGTAAGCAGTGCAAAAAATAACAGGGCATTTAACTTTGACTCTCGAAAAGATTTCAAAACTAAGGCCATCAGCCAATTGGATATCCATAAAAATTAAATCAGGAGAATTACTTATAACTGATAAGAACTCAACTGATTTTTGAATACTGTCAATAATTGATATAATTTCGGTTTTGGGTTGGACCTGTAAGATAATATCTTTTAAAACATCAGCTGTTTTGGGTTCATCCTCTATGATTAATATTTTCATCATTTTTTAAACATTGAGCATTTTAATTTTAACTCTGAATACCGATTCATCTGAAAAAACATGAATTCCGTCCGGTTCACCTAATAGACTGTATCTTTGCTCCAGATTTTGTAATCCGAAACCTGATTTTTCACTTTGAGTTAATTTTGGCTGAAAATTATTCTCAATAATAAGGCTTTCAGGATTTGTGAAAAATATTTTTATTTTCAGAGGTCTATCTTGTGAAATAACATTGTGTTTAATGCAATTTTCCAAAAGCAGTTGCAAACTGAATGTAGGTATTTTCAGTTTCAGTAAGTGCCCGGGGATATCAATATTTAAAGTAAGCATTGTATCGTACCTTTCTAATAGCATAAACATATAATCGTTTATAAAGTCAAGCTCTTCTTTTAAAGAAACAACTTCTTTTTCCCGTTTTAATAATAACTGGCGATAAATCTCAGAAAGTTTGATGACGAATATTTCAGAGTTCTTATTACTAGACCGAATCATTGACCGCAAAGTAGACAAAGAATTAAATAAAAAATGAGGATTTACCTGTTGTCGTAATATCTCAAACTGAGCCAAAATATTTTCTGTTTTGAGTTTCTGATTCTGTAAAAGTGCTTCCTGTGCCTTTTTATTAGTGTTAAGGGCATATTGAAAGATGCAAATAAAGAAAATACTAACAACTCCTCTTAAAACAATAAAAAAACTCACATTCTCTTTACGGGTAGCCATGATGTTGAGTTCACTTCTTATATAAATACCAATAATATAGAATAAACCCAATAGTATGCTGGTAAAAACGATTAAAATCAGAATCTTATTCAGGTTACTAATTTTTTTATTCGATTTTTCAAAAAAAGCAAACAGAAAAGAAATAATATACCAACTTGCGATAAGAAAAATGAACGTTGCAGTCCAACTAAGCAGAATACTTAAAAGATTTGTTTCAGAGTAATATTGGCTGTTGTTTAGTAAATTAAATGCTGATAACAGAACTGAAAAAACAATACCAATTTTCCAATTATTTATTTTTTGTAATCTAAAAATCATATTTGTAAAAGCTTACATTAAAATTAGAAATGACAAAATTCGTCAAATTCTTTCTTCTTTTTTTTGTGGGTTGGAAGAAAAAAATAAAATAAAATGCCATCAAATTTGCACTGTCCTGTCAAAAAAACTAAATTCTTTCTTATTTCAATTTTGTCAATATCGTATCTGTCTGTTCGTCTGTCTTTTTACACTTGTTGCCAACATATGTATACCCGCATATTGCGGGTATCTTCAATATATCTTTTTTGTATATGTCTCTGAATATCAACACATAAACAAATATTTGCTATTTTTATGGTTTGTAAATGCTGCATTTTTATATCTATCGATTTTCAAATTTTTATACTTCAATAGCAAACTTAAAAATTAAAAACCGCTTTAGCAATTTTTAAATAACTAATTTAAGTACAATTATTAATTCCTATATTAAAGCAAAACAAGCATATAAAGCGAAGTGAAAGTATGCGACATTTTGATGTTTAATCGATATAAATACTGCATGTTAAAATTAGAAAAAGATTTTTTGAACAAATACTGATTAATTAAAAACCATTTTTTTTTAATTTAACCTATATATTTATCTAATTTTGTTTCATGCTTAATCTTCGCTCAAATCGAAATAAATTTATCATTCACAGTTTCTTTTACAGCGGAGCCATTTCTACAGCCGAACCTTCTACCGTATTGCCATTGATTGTAAATTATTTTAGCTCCAGCAATATTTTGGTTGGTATTTTTTCATCTTTACTTCGAGGCGGAGCGGTTGTAATGCAAATGTATGCAGCTTTTTATGCACAAGGGTACGAAAGAGTTATTAATTACCTGCGATTCATTTTTATATTTCGTTTTGCTGCTTGGTTTAGCATCGGATTATCCATTTATTTTTTCGGAAACTCAAACCCCGATTTAACCTTATTACTTTTTGGAATTGGTTTGTTTTTATTTTCTTTTTCGGCTGGATTCGGAACGGTATATTTTCAAGAACTCATGGGAAAATGTTTTACCAAAGAGTACCGTGGTCAAACATTGGCTTATCGACAGTTTTTTGCAGGATTGGCGGCGATTTTGAGTGGTTTTTTATCCGCATATTTTTTGCGAACATTTGACAAACCAATGAGCTTTGCCTATTTATTTTTTGTGAGTTCAATCATAATGGTTTTTAGTTATTTTGCCCTTGGCAGCATCAAAGAAGACGCAAAGAAAAAAGTCATGATTCGTGAAAAAAGTTTCAAGCAATTCTTACGAAATACTCGAAGATTTTTGAAATACGATAAAAATTTGCGGTTTCAGATTATCATCATGTTGATTTCGTACACATACTTGTTTGCATTGCCTTTTGTTGTGTTGAACATAAAAAGTCATATGAATTTAGCCGATGCCGGAATTTTACTTTCGGTACAAATGGGCGGAGCCATGATTAGTAATTTAGCTTGGGCTCGAATGGCAAAGCGAAATCTAAACAAACAAATTGTAATTATTTCGTTTGCATTGATGATTGTTGCTTTTTTTATAGCAATTATTTTTCAGAATTTTTGGTGGTATGGTGTATTATTTTTTCTCGTTGGTAGTTCAAACGACGGATTTAAACTTGCATTCAGCAATTTAATTTTGATTATCACAACCGAAGATAAACGTCCGGTTTACATCGCCATTCAAAATAATATAACTTCGTTGGGTTTATTTTTTTCAATCCCAGGCGGTTTTCTTTTAAATTTATTGGGATTTGTTCCGCTGATAATAATTGTAATTGCGATGCTTTTTATGGGTTTATTTTTAAGTTTAAAACTCCGCTAACTGTTGAAATCCGTTTTTGTTAAACCAATTTTGTCGATAACATTCGTCAACAATTTTGTCGATGCGAGTTTTAAATTCGTTAAGCAAACGATTTTCTCTTAAAAAGCCGATTGCTTCGTCGTAAGATTTAAAAATACTCAAATAAAACGATTCTTGTTTAATGTAATGCTCTGAACTGTAAGTTTGTGCAATTTCGATATTGTAAAGCATAACATCGGCAATAATCGACGACTCAACTCCCAATAATTTGAATTGGCGAATGTATTTATGGGCTGTCGAACGTCGCATTTTAGCTTTTCGACCATTAACCGGAAAATACTCTTTCGAAATCTTGAATTTACACTCTTCCAACAATTTATCTTCTTTTGGATTGAATGCAAAATCGTAAAAATCTTTTACATTTTTAAATCGATTGTATAAGTCTAAAATCTGTTCTTCGAGCTGATTTTTTGTGAGATTTACTATGTATTTTTTTAGTTCTCGTTTACTCATTTTTTTTAATTTCAAGCAATCCTCTTTTTTTCAACAATGCTTTTGTTGAAGGTTCTTTTCCTCTGAATTTTTTGTACAATTCCATTGGATGTTCGGTTCCGCCCTTCGAAAGTATATTGTTTCTGAATTTTTGAGCCGTATCTTTATTAAATATTCCAGTTTCTTTAAAATATTCAAACGCATCGGCTTCTAGTACTTCAGCCCATTTGTAGCTGTAATATCCGGCAGAATATCCACCTTGAAAAATATGCGAAAACGAACACGACATATTGGTTCCTTTCACTGTTGGGAAAAAGTCGGATTTTTTTGTTAATTTTTTTTCAAAATCCGAAACCGAAAGCTGACTCGCTTTTGTTAAATCGTGCCATGCCATATCTAACCTAGCAAAACTTATTTGACGCATGGTTTGATAAGCGGTTAAAAAATTACCTGCGTTTTTTATTTTTTGAACCAAGTCAATAGGAATGCTTTGGTTGGTTTGATAGTGTTTTGCAAATAAATCGAGGCATTCTTTTTCGTAGCACCAGTTTTCCATAAACTGCGATGGTAATTCAACAAAATCCCAAAAAACTGAAGTTCCGCTCAAACTTTCGTAATATCCATCGGCAAAAATTCCGTGCAATGCGTGTCCAAATTCGTGAAAAAGTGTAGTAACTTCGTTAAATGTTAATAGTGAAGGTTTAGTTTCGGTTGGTTTTGTAAAATTACAAACAATCGAAATATGTGGGCGTTGATTTTTGCCATCGTACTTATTTTGTCCTCTGTATGATGTCATCCAAGCTCCGTTTCGCTTGCTTTCGCGAGGAAAAAAGTCGGCGTACAGCAAGGCTAAATGATTATTTTTTTCGTCTTTAACTTCGTACGTAATTACATCTTTGTGATATTTTTGAACGTTTTTTATTTCAACGAAGTTAATCCCATAAAGTTTATTTGCAGTCTTAAATGCTCCATCAATAACATGTTCGAGTTGAAAATATGGTTTCAACATTTCGTCGTCTATGTCGTATTTTTCTTTTTTTAGTTTCTCTGAATAATACGAAAAATCCCAACGTTGCATGCGTTTTGGACCTTTTAGTTTATCGCACAATTGTTGAACTTCGGCAAGTTCTTTTTTTGCCATGTGGCTTGCATATTCTTCGAGTTCGTTCAGCAAATGGTAAACATTTTCTGTCTTTTGTGCCATTCGTCGTAGTAGTGTTTTGTTGGCATGTGAAGAGAATCCTAGTATGTTTGCTTTTTTAAGTTTTAATTCGCTGATTTTTTTTACAATTTTTTCGTTATTGAACTTGTTGTCATTAAATGCTCTAGCACCGTATGCCAGAAACATTATTTTTCGCAAATTCCGTTTTTCTGAATATTGCATAAATGGAATATACGAAGGATAATCGAGTGTAAAAACCCAACACTCATTTTTCCCTTTCGATTTTGCGGTTATGCGAGCAGCATCTTTTACATCGTCGGGCAAGCCTTTTAAATCATTGGAATTTGTTATATGTAATTGAAAATTATTAGAGTCTTTAAGAACATTTTTTCCAAATTTTAAACTCAGTGACGAAAGTCTGATATTTATTTTTTTTAGTTTCTCTTTTTGTGTTTTGTTCAGATTTGCACCATCGTCAATATAGCTTGTATATGTTTCTTCGAGCAACATTTCTTGCTCGTTGTTTAATGGCTCCAAGTGCTTGTTTTGATAAGCTGATTTTATGCGTTCAAATAGTTTTTCGTCCATCAAAAGTTCATTCGAATATTTGCTCAAAGTAGGGGAGAGTTCTTGAGCTAATTTTTGCATTTCGTCGCTGGTTGCCGAGCTATTCAAATTAAAAAAAATATTAGAAATTGTGTCTATCAATTTTCCTGAACGCTCCAAGGCTTCTATGGTATTTTTAAAGTTAGGCGATTCGTTATTACTTTTAATATTTTCGATATCAGCCTTGACTTGATTTATTGCTATTTCAACAGCAGGTTTGTAATGTTCGAGTTTTATTTCCTCAAACGGAATGCTTCCAAAAGGATTATCAAATGGCTTTAATAAAGGATTATCCATAATACATAAATTTTTAATAAAGATATTAGATTTTGTGAATAGATTGAATAAATAAACATAAAAAAATATACTTTTACGCTCCTTTAAATACGATATGAATAATCGATTCAACGCCCGATTGGGTTTTATTTTTGTTACCGTGCTGATTGATGTTATTGGCGTTGGTATTATTATTCCGGTTATTCCTTCTTTAATCGAAAAATTAACAAATACAGGTATTGCTGAGGCAGCAAAATATGGCGGCTGGCTAATGTTTTCCTACGCTATTATGCAATTTATTTTTGCTCCAGTGTTGGGTAGTCTGAGCGACAAAGTTGGGCGACGTCCGGTATTGCTTTTATCATTGTTTGGTTTAGGAATTAATTATTTGATTCATGCTTTTGCTCCATCGATATTTTGGTTGTTTATTGCACGAATTTTTGCTGGAGTTTGCGGTGCTAGTGTTACAACGGCTACTGCATATATTGCCGATGTGAGCGAACCTCATAAAAAAGCTCAAAATTTTGGATTAATCGGCTCTGCATTTGGATTAGGATTTATAATTGGTCCAGTTATGGGCGGTGTGCTTAGTAAATGGGGAGTAAGCGTACCGTTTTTTGTTGCTGCTGGATTAGCTTTTCTAAATGTTTTGTATGGCTATTTTGTATTGCCCGAATCACTACCTACCGAAAATCGAAGAGCCTTTGTTTGGAAG
Source organism: Bacteroidetes bacterium GWF2_33_38 (assembly GCA_001769505.1). Taxonomy (GTDB): domain Bacteria; phylum Bacteroidota; class Bacteroidia; order Bacteroidales; family GWF2-33-38; genus GWF2-33-38. Next base: position 18,347 of record MEOF01000014.1, on the reverse strand, counting down.
CGAGCAAACCCGATAGGCTCATTATTTCACTTGCGAAAATATCCGGTGGTATCGGGAATAATTTTGGCAATTTTTATGCTACATATTGCAGGTCATGCTATTCAATCGAATTGGACATTTTACACCATGTTTAAATTCAATTGGAACGAAACAATGGTTGGCTATTCGTTAGGATTGGTTGGGTTACTAGTTGCAATTGTTCAGGGAGTTTTAATTCGATATACAATACCGAGGCTTGGAGTTAAAAAATCAATTTTTTTTGGAATGGCATTTTGGGGTATTGGAATGACACTTTTTGCTTTTGCAACCGAAGGCTGGATGATGTTTGCATTTTTGATTCCGTATTGTTTGGGCGGAATTGCAGGACCTGCGATGCAAGGAGTTATTTCAAATGAAATTCCAAGCAACGAACAAGGTGAATTGCAAGGAGCAATCACTAGTTTAATCAGTTTAACTTCAATCATTGGACCTTTGCTAATGACTAATTTGTTTTCGTTTTTTTCAAAAGAAAACGATATAATTTATTTTCCTGGTGCACCATTTATGTTGGGAACTATTCTAATTGTGCTGAGCTTTTTGTTTTCGCGAAAATCTATTTCGAGATTGAAGTAGATTTTAATTATGCAGTGTGTTCCTTCATAAAAATCTTAACCCATGATTTGATTAAGCCTTAAGCCACCAATTTTTTTAAATAATACCAATTACGATTCAATGTAACCGACACAATTTAAAAATAAGATACCCGCTTTTGCGGGTATGTAGTAATTTCTTGAGGTACATTCCCTTGAAAAAGGGAATCTAAAAAATTACATATGTGTCATATGGAAATAGAATTGGTATAAAAACATCAAAAAACTTGACTTCGGCATTTTGAAACATTATCTTTGTTTATAATTAATCTAAATAAAGATAATTTATGAAACATATAATCATACTCAGCATAATAGTAGTTTTTACCACTTCTAACCTTTTTTCGACAACTTACTATTCAGTTATAGATGGAAATTGGTCAACCAATCAATTATGGGCACTTACATCAGGGGGGAAGCCCACAAATTTTACTCCGAATCAATCTGACATAATTTACATCGAAACCGATATAAATTTAGATGTTGATATAGTTATTCACTCCACTGGAAGGCTTATTGTTACAAGTATAGGCTCGTTAACATCGAACACATCAAGTCTGGAAATTAAAAATGGAGGTTCACTCGAGGTATATGGAAACTTACAAGTCTACAATCTTACATTCAATAACTCATCGGATATTATTATCGACGAAAGTGTAACCATAAATATTTTGAGCAACTTCGAGAACAAAAATAATACAACTGGAGTTGTGATAAATGGAACACTAAATATTGGCGGAGAATATTATAACGGAAACGGTTCAAACATAGGTGGTTGTGGTAAAATTTATATTTCAGGAGAATACAATAATTGGGGAACGGCTTATGGCTTTTCAAACGAGCAGGGTATAGGACCAAAAGAAATTTTATGTGATAATTTATTACCAGTTAAACTGATTGATTATACAGTTGTTTGTACTAAAACAGGCTCGTTAATTGAATGGTCAACGGCTACCGAAACAGATAACGATTTTTTTACTATCGAAAAGAGTAACGATTTGATAAACTGGAAAATTGTTTCAACCATTGCCGGTGCTATAAATAGTAACAATATTAACGAGTATTATTATAACGACTCAGAATCGAATGAAGTAACAACATACTATAGAATAAAACAAACCGACTTAGATGGGAACTATATTTATTTTGATATGCTCAGTATTTTATGCAAATTATCAAACTCGTCGCTTAAACTTATTGGAGTTAATGCAAGTGTCGAAAAATTGAATCTGATAATATCAACAGAAGGTTTAACCGATTTAAATATTATTGTAAGTGATATGAATGGGAAAATTGTTTCTACAGAATATATTTCACCAATCAAAGGGGCAAATTTTGTAACATTAGATACCAATCTTAAAAATGGGTTGTACATCGTAAAATTGATTCAGAACAATGCATCTACTTCTCAAAAATTATTGCTTACAAGCAATTAAAAAAAGCTGTAACTATTTCATTTTAAGAAAAGATATTCCATCATAATTCGTGAATTTTCCTAAACTGCAATTCTAGTTTTAATTTTTTGGGAATTAAGACCTAAAACAAAGGAAATTATCTTTTTGTGACGGCAGTCTTCGAGATGTAAATTTTAAGGTATAAGTACTGCAAAATGATTCACTATATTTTGTTTTCATTTATTTTTTCAATTACTTGGTCGGCATATACCATTCCATTTTCGTCTCGCTCGATGCTATTTACTTCTCGAATGTCTGCCATTCGCTGCTCATGCATAGCTTCATCAATAACTTTTACAATAATATCGACCTCGAAATTTGTTAAATCAGGAGGGTTCATATCTAGTAATTTTGCGACTTTTATAGCGAGTTTTTCAGAGTATTTATTCATAATTTAACTTAATTTCAGTGGATTTTCAACTTTTTGTTTTAGCAATGCAATATTAAATACATCGATAATGTTTTCAACAAAATGAAAAGTTAATCCTTTAATATACAAATCATTGATTTCTTCAATATCTTTTTTATTATCTATTGATAGAATTATTTCTTTTATGTTAGCTCTTTTTGCTGCAAGAATTTTTTCTTTTATCCCACCAACTGGAAGAACTTTTCCTCTCAACGTGATTTCTCCTGTCATGGCAATACCATTCTTTACTTTACGTTGTGTGTAAGCAGATGCTAAAGATGTTGCCATCGTAATGCCAGCCGATGGACCATCCTTGGGAATTGCTCCTTCGGGAACATGAACGTGAACATTCCATTTTTCAAAAATATCAGAATCGAGACCGAGTTTATCGGAATGCGATTTTATATATTCTTGAGCAATAATTGCAGATTCTTTCATTACTTCTCCTAAATTTCCAGTTAAGGTTAAATTTCCTTTTCCTTTGCTTAAACTTGTTTCGATGTACAAAATTTCGCCACCGAGAGCAGTCCATGCCAAACCTGTAACCACACCTGCGAATTCGTTTCCTGCATAAATTTCTTTTTTATACTCGTTTGAACCAAGATATTCTTTTACATCTTCAAGGGTAATGTTCACATTATATTTTTCGTCAAAAGCAATTTTTTTGGCTACTCGACGTACAACTTTAGCAATTTTTTTGTCGAGCTCGCGTACCCCTGATTCTTTACTGTGATTTTCAACAATATATTCAATCACAGCTTTTGAAAATTTTATTTGCTTAGGACTAATTCCATGTGCTTCGAGTTGTTTTGGAATTAAATGCTTTTTGGCTATTTCTATTTTTTCTTCAACAATATATCCTGAAATGTTTATCATTTCCATTCTGTCGCGAAGAGCAGGATTTATGCTGCTAATTACGTTAGCTGTAGCTATAAACATTACGTTAGATAAATCGTATTCGAGTTCGAGGTAATTGTCGTAGAAAGCATTGTTTTGCTCAGGATCGAGTACTTCCAATAATGCTGCTGATGGGTCTCCTCTATAATCATTTCCTACTTTGTCGATTTCATCAAGAATAAAAACAGGATTTGACGATTTAGCTTTTTTAATATTTTGAATAATTCGTCCGGGCATTGCTCCAATATATGTTTTGCGATGACCTCTAATTTCAGCTTCATCGTGAAGTCCTCCTAACGACATTCTTATGTAGTTTCTATTTAGAGCTCTTGCAATTGATTTTCCTAACGATGTTTTTCCAACACCGGGAGGTCCGTAAAGACATAGAATAGGCGACTTTAAATCTCCTTTTAACTTAAGTACTGCTAAATATTCTAAAATTCGTTCTTTCACTTTTTCAAGTCCATAATGGTCGTCGTCCAAAACTTTAATGGCATGTTGCAGTTCGAGGTTATCCTTCGTATATTCGTTCCAAGGTAAATCTAATAAAGCTTGAACATAATTTAATTGTACTGAATATTCTCCTGCAGCAGGATTAAGTCGTTGAAGCTTATCTACTTCTTTTTTAAATATTTGTTCAATATTTTTGCTCCATTTTTTCTTTTTACCTTTTTTTCGCATTTCATCAATTTCGCGGTCAATGGGATTTCCTCCAAGTTCTTCTTGAATGGTTTTCATTTGTTGATGAAGAAGGTATTCGCGTTGTTGTGTATCAAGTTCAGATTTAACTTTTAGTTGAATCTGATTTCTTAATTCGAGCATTTGAACTTCTTTGGTAAGATGTTCCATTAGTTTTTTAGCTCGTTCTTTCAGATTACTATTTTCTAACAAGGCTTGCTTTTCTTCAACTTTTAATTCGCTATTCGATGAAATAAAGTTTATTAAAAAAGTAGAGCTTTCGATATTTTTTACTGCAAAACTTGCTTCTGGAGCAATGTTCGATGATAGCTTGATTATTTTTAAGGATAAATCTTTTAAAGCTCCTGTCAAGGCTTGATATTCAGAATCGTTATCGAGAGGTGATTCATCTGTTAATGGCGATATTTTGGCTACAAAATAAGGGTCATTTGATTGAAATTCATCAATTTTAAATCGTTTACGACCTTGAATAATTACGGAAGTTGTATCGTCGGGCATTTCAAGAATTTTAATAATGCTTGCCACAGTTCCAACTTCATAAATATCTTTAAAATCAGGGTCTTCAATTTGTCCATCTTTTTGAGCCACAGTACCTATCAAGCGATTCTTTTTATAAATATCTCGAATCAGTTTCAAAGATTTATCTCTTCCAACTGTAATTGGTAAAACCACGCCTGGAAACAATACGGTATTTCGTAAGGGTAATATGGGGAGTATTTCGGGAATATCGGTTTTATTGATTGCCTCGTCGCTTTCGTCAGATACAACGGAGATGAAATCAGAATTTTCATCTAAAACATTTGAAAACAATAAATCAACGGCTTTTTTTCTTTCTCTATAATTCATGATTAACTTTTAAGTAAAGAGACATTATGTCAGAAAATATTTTTTAAATTTAGGCTGGGTAAGTAGTCAATTGATATGCCAAACCTAAAATTTTCTGTATTGTTCAGTATAATCAAAAATATATTGCAGAATTTCAATGTCTTTGTCTGTCAAATCGACATTGCGACGGCTCATAACTGTTTGAGCGACTTCTATTGCTTTTTTCATGTCAAATTCGGTAAAACCAGATGCTCCTCCCCACGAAAAGTCAGGAATAAAATTACGAGGAAATCCTGAGCCATATATGTTCGCATTTACACCAACAACAGTACCTGTATTAAACATTGTGTTTATTCCACACTTTGAATGATCGCCCATAATTAATCCGCAAAATTGAAGGTCTGTTTTTACAAAATTATTGCTGGTATAGTTCCATAAACGAACGAGAGCATAGTTGTTTTTTAAATTTGAATTGTTAGAGTCGGCACCAATATTACACCATTCTCCAATAACAGAATTTCCTAAAAAGCCATCGTGTGCTTTATTAGAATATCCAAATATAACTGAATTATTTATCTCACCTCCAACCTTTGAATGAGGACCAATGGTTGTTGGTCCGTAAATTTTAGTAAGCAGTTTTAAACTTGAGTGTTCGCATATAGCAAATGGTCCTCGAATAACTGAACCTTCCATTATTTCAGAATCTTTGCCAATATATACCGACCCTGTTGTTGCATTTATGGTTACAAATTCAGCTTTCACACCTTCTTCTACGAAAATTTTATGTTCCCCTAATAGGTTATTCGTGGAACTTAATTTTTCTGATTTTCTACCTTCTGTTATTAATTGAAAGTCTTGTTCTATAGCTTCTCCATTGAGTGCGAAAATTTGCCAAGGAAAATCAATTTTTAATATTTTTTCCTTAAATTCGATTTTATTGTAATTTTTAATATCTGAAGTATCGAATTGCATCGCATTTGCTTCATTTAAGACAGTGGCAATAAATATATTATCTTGGATTAGAACTTCGTTTTCGTTAAGCAGTTTAATTTTTTCGATAAGCTTTTGGGTTGGAATTATTGATGCATTGATGAAGCAATTTATTTTCTTAATTTGAATGGGAAATTTTAGCGATAAATATTTTTCAGTTTTATATGAGATTTTTGATTTTACATAATGTTCCCATTTTTCTCTCAACGTGATAATTCCAATTCTAATTTCTGCAATTGGTCTTGTAAAAGTAAGGGGCAACAAATTGCCCCTACTGTTATCGTCAAATAAAATGTAATTCATTTTAAACTTATTTTACCAATAATAATTTTTTATAAATGTAAGTGTTGTTAATTTTTATTTGCATAAAATAAAGCCCATTTACACTTTCTTTACTATCAATATACAGAGCTTTTAAGTAATTACCTTTCAAGTAATCTGAAGAAGATATAAATGTAATTTGACGTCCAATTTGATCAAATATTTTAAATTCAATTGTAGCATTTTCTTCTAGTGTAAAATTGACATTTATAAAATCTGTAAATGGATTTGGATAAATGCTTAAAATGAAATTTTGAGTTTCGATAGTACTAACAGCATTTACCATATTAACTGAAACGGAAGCAGTGTCAACAATAAAATTAAACGAACCAGATGTATCTCCAACAGCAATTCCTGTGTGAGTACTTTCCATAGGGAAACCAGGTATATCAACATTTAATTTGTAAGTATTTCCTTCTTCTAAAACATTTACAAATTCATAGTGTCCAGAGATATCTGTTGTTGTGTTGCATATAGGCTCATCATCAGGCTCTTGTTCAAGTGTAATTTCTGCTCCAGGTACGGGTTCTCCCATTAAAGCTTTGTTTCCTCCTACATAAGTAATGTATCCTGATAAGGTTCCTGATCCGAAAGTTGGCATATTGAATTTCTGCATCAAAATTTCGGGCGATAAAGTAGCACAATAATCAAGAAATATTGGAGTTGCGTCTTCCCATTTATAACTAGGAATTGTATCTCCATTGAAATAAGAGGTAATGATATCAGGGTGAATAGAATTGCTTATCATTTTAGTTTGCAGAATGTATTTTCCAACTTTTACATTTGTAAAATTTGAAATGCCTTCTATCATAACGGGTGTAGTGTACATTAATTGAGGGAATGAAAAAGTATCGGAAAGTTCTAATTCATATAAGTTTACCTCAGCTTCTTCGTCTTGAAAGTAGTCTCCGGGAATAGTTGATGAGATATAAAAAATTCCTTCTGCTTTAAGTTCGGTAACTCCATTAGATGTTCCTAGCCAAATACTTCCATATTTTGATGCTTTAATAGAGTTTACTTCGGTTGGAATCCCTTCATTGGTTGAGTATAATTTCCAATCAGTTCCATTGTATTTATAAGCTCCAGCCATGAACTTACTTAGCCATAAGTTGCCAAATTTATCGAACGATGCATTTTGTAATTCAACCAATGAATCTGAATTTACATAAAAAAAGCTTTCCCAAGTAGTATCTCCGTCAAATTTTGAGATTCCATTCCAACCTGTTATAAACCAAATGTATCCGTCATTATCGACAAGAATATCATTCACGTCTGAACCTATCAATCCATTGCTTTGATTATACTGAGTCCAAGTAGTATCTCCATCATATTTTGCAACTCCGTTTGGGAATGCTACCCAAATATTTCCATCTTTATCTTCGGTTACTTTTTTTACATAATACATCATTGGGACACTGATGTCATTCCAACTGTGCCACTGAGTTCCGTCAAATTTAGATAGTCCCATATTATGTGCGACCCAAAGATTACCTGCATTATCCAACATTAAGTCGTTTATGTAGTTGTTTGCCAAGCCTCCTGAAGTTGTTGCATTTGTAATGTCAGTCCAAGTTGTTCCATCGAATTTTGAAATTCCAAGGTTGGTGCCAATGTACATATTTCCGCTATAATCGAACACAATATCGATTACTTGATCGCTTAACAAGCCGCCTGATGTGTTTGTAGTGTCAAAGGTTGTCCATGTTTCGCCATCATATTTTGTAAAACCGCCATTATTCCATGCGTATGCAAAAAACATATTTTCGTTGTGATCTTCAGCAATTACATACACGCTATTTGATAATTGTGTGGTATCAAAGTTATTTAGGTAGCAAGTTTGAGCTTTTAAGCTAAAGCTTGCTATAGCAAGTAAAGAAACGAGTAAAATTTTTTTCATATCTTTTTAATTTTCAAGGTTATTATTTTTTTTTATTTATCAAAGTTAAATAAAATAAAACAAAAAACCCCGAAAATAATTTCGAGGTTTTAAATATTTTGAAAGAGAAAAACTACTTTTTCTTATTATCCATATGGTTTTTGTAACGGTTCAAGAATTTATCAACACGACCAGCAGTATCAACAAGTTTCATCTTGCCTGTATAAAATGGGTGTGATGTATTAGAAATTTCTAATTTAACCAATGGGTACTCTACACCGTCAAGTTCAATTACGTCTCTTGTGTTAACGGTAGATTTTGTTAAAAAAGTATAGTCGTTTGACATATCTTTGAAAACCACTAGTCTATATTTTTTTGGATGAATATCTTTTTTCATATCCTTTTTAATTAAACGTTTTTTATTCGGAATGCAAATGTACAACAATAGTTTTAAATTCCAAAACAATTATTCATCTGTTTTTCTTCTTGATTTATGTCCTCGCTCATTAGTGAATCTTTTAAACTCGAAATTTTTATCAAAAATATATTTATAAGTAATGTGAGTTTTGGCTAAAAATGCACCAATATTATCGTAAATCCCTAAAACATTTGGATTGTAATCGCCTGTCCAAGCAAGTTCTAATTGTTTGTAATTATGCTTCTCTAGCGAGTTTATTAAGTAATAAAATAAACCTGCAATAACTCCTTTTGATTGAAATTCAGGAACAACACCAGTCATAACAATTCTCGCTCGGTTCATCGTTTTTGAATATTTTAAAAGGTATGCAAATTTTAGTTTATTCCATAATGTCAATTTACCGTTCTTTAGTTTTTTAATAATTTGATTCACATCGGGTAATACGATTACCATTCCAATAGGTTTTCCGTTGGTATATACAAACCATACAAAATCTTCAACTAAAAAAGTTTTAATCTCGTCGAACATTTTATTGATTTCTTCAAACTTTAGGGGAGTATAATCGTCGTGAAAATCAGCCCAAACAGTATTGTATGTATCAACTAAATCGTTGATATATTTGTTTTTGTTTGCAAAAGTAAAATGTTCGTAAGTGTATTCAGGGCGAGAAGCAATGAATTTAGCCATTTTATATTGTCGTTCAGGCCATTTTTCAGCCATAACTTTTCGATAGCTGTATTGTTTGAAATAATCTTTAAATCCGTAATTTTCAAATAGCTCTTTGTAGTATGGAAAATTATATTGCATTCCAATTTCTTGAGGTTCAAATCCATCAACAAGTACCCCCCAATTAAATAAATTTTCACCAAAATTTGTGCTTCCGTCCATAGCTTCAAGTCCCTTGCTCTTTAGCCATTCTTGAGCCTTGTCGAAAAGCATGTTTGCATATTCTTGATTATTTATGCATTCAAAAAAGCCGATGTTGCCCGAAGGAATATAACAATGATTTTTTTTTCGATTATCGTAAAATGCTGCAATGCGTCCAATTAATTTCCCACTCTCATCTTTAAGAATCCAGCGAATAGCTTCGCCGAAATTAAAGCAGGAATTATTTTTTGGATTAAAAGTTCCATCGATTTCTACATCAAGTGGACAAATCCAATTTTTATCGTCTTTGTAAAGAATTTTAGGAACTTCAAGAAATTCCTTTTTTGTAATGTTATCGTTAACTTCAATTAGTTTCATGTCTTTTTTTATTAATCTAAAACGAACCAATTTCTAATTATTTCAGATGAATTGTTCCTTTTCTGATTGTGATAGAATTCGTTTTTTCGTGAGTCGTAAATGTAATCTTTAATCCAATCCGTTTTATTCACTACTATTTGCTTAATAGCGTTCATTATGAAATAAATTTCGTCATTGGTCATTGTTGGGTGTAACGACAGTCTTACCCAGCCTGGTTTTTCAGATAAATCGCCAGAGTTAATTTTGTCTGTAATTTCCTTAGACCTATCGTGGCTTACTTCTAATAAGTAATGTCCATATGTACCTGCACAAGCACATCCGCCTCTCATTTGAATCCCAAATTTATCATTTAATAACTTTACAAATAAATTGTAATGAATTTCTAGATGATAAAACGAAATTACACCCAAACGTTTTTTAATATTATCTGCAAGGACGTGAATTCCGTCAATTTTTTCGAATTCGGCAAAAGCAATTTCGAGTAATTCGTCTTCTCTTTTTTTTATATTTTCAACACCCATTTGATTCTTTAAATCAATTGCCAATGCTATTCTAATTGCTTGCAAAAAACCGGGAGTTCCTCCATCTTCTCGAATTTCGATATTGTCGATAAATTTATATTCTCCCCAAGCGTTTGTCCATTCCACTGTTCCTCCACCAGGATTATCAGGAATGCTTAGATGATACATGTTTGAGTCGAAAATCAAAACTCCAGATGAGCCTGGTCCTCCGAGAAATTTATGGGGTGAAAAGTAAATTGCATCTAATTTTTCCATTGGATTTTCGGGATGCATATTTATATCTACATATGGGGCTGATGCTGCAAAATCGACAAAGCAAACTCCTCCATATTCGTGCATTAGTCTTGCCATTTGGTAATAAGGAGTGTAAACTCCCGTAACATTTGAACAAGCCGAAAAGGCTCCGATTTTAAATTTTCGGTCTTTATATAGTTCTAATTTATTCTTTAAATCGTTTAAGTCAACTTCTAAATCTATATTTGGTTCAATTATCACAACTTCGGCTGATGTTGCATACCAAGAAGTGTGATTAGAATGGTGCTCCATATGGGTAATAAAAACAACTGGTTTTTCCTCTTCTCGAATGCATTTGCTTTTGGTAACATACCCACAACTTTTTAATCCTAAAATTCGTTGAAGTTTGTTGATGACGGTTGTCATACCCGAACCGGTGGTAATTATAACGTCATTCGAACCAGCATTTACATGTTTTTTTATGATTTTTTGTGCATAATGATATGCATGCGTCATTCGAGTTCCGGTTTCGCTAGTTTCGGTATGAGTATTTGCAACAAAGGGACCAAAGACTTCTTGAATTCGTTTTTCGATAGGATTATACAACCGACCGCTGGCAATCCAATCGGCATACACTATCTTTTGTAATCCATACGGAGATTCAAAAGATGTTTCTATTCCAATTGTGTTTTTTCTAAATTTAGAAAAATGATTTTCAAGATTGCTTCTCATTTTTTAATGACTCGTTTTTTCTCAAATTTAAGATTCACAAAAATAATATAATTATACTCTTTAAAAACGAATTCACTTTTTAAATTGTATTAGGTTTTGAGTTAACATGATTACCATTAATATGAGTGAGAAATTAAATATAAATTACATAATCGATAATTATATAAACCAACAGTAAAACTAGTGAATAAAATGTATATATTCCAAGAGGAATGTATGTTTTTAAAGATATTGATTTAGTTTGAAGATAAATGATTAAAAAAAGTTTTTCGAAAAAGTATGCTATTACTGTGGCAAAAGCGACTCCAATAATTCCATAAAAATAAACGAGTAATATACTCAACGAAATATTTAATATTATTTCAATGAGTGCTGCAAGTAGAATAATTTTTGTTTTTTTTAATCCAATCAAAATGGTTTGAGGAAAAACTAATCGACTTATAATTAATAATAAGTATATATTGAAAACTTTTGCACTCAACGTAAAATCTCTATTATAAATAATAGGAAACGCAAAATTAGATATAATCAATATTATGATTGTTAACGGAAATAAAATGTGAATAAAATTTTTTGTATTTTTTTTGATTTTGTCAAGCACAGTTTCAATTTTTTCTTGTTGTGAAAACTCAGGAATAATTGCATTACTAAATGCATTTGCCATAAGTAGCACAATAGGAAATTCCCTTGCTCCGTATCTAAAAACTGCAAATGCAGATTCGTCGAAAAAGCTTGTAACAATAATCCCGTCAATATATTGAGCACTTCCACTAAGCAACGTGCTTAAAATGAGAGGAAAGGCAATTTGTAGATGTTCTATAATGAATTTTATTGAAATGGTAAACTGAGCATATTTTCGTAATAAAAAAAATAACCAAATTAAGCGAAATGACATCCAAATAATCATTGCCCACAAAACATACACAAACTCAAAATTTAGGATTAAAGGAATAGCTACTAAAATAACTTGCAGTAAAAAGTTAATGATGCCATAATAAACTATTTGCTTAGCTTTATTTTTTAATAAATATATGTATTCGATTAAGTGAGTAGGGCTTGCAACTATCATATACAATATAAACAAATTGAAATATTGCATGTTTGTATTGTCTGAAATCAAATTAATAATTTGACTTTTAAATGTATAAAGCACAATTGCCGAGAGAAAGCTAAAAAGAAAAAGTAAAATTGCGGCATTGAAAATTTCGGGTGATTTTTTGCTTGATAATGTAAATGTTTTATTGTTTTGAAAAAGAGGAAGCAGAGTCTGAATGATTCCTGAAATCCAAAAAAAACTGATAAAGCCAGCTACTAAAAGCAAAGATTCATAAAGCCCAATTTCTTGGATACTAAGCCCGAATTTTGTTAATAGAATGCTCACAAGCATTAAACTTCCGTAGCGAAAAAACTGAAATAATTGAAGCCCAGATATGTTATTTAATTTTAGCAATTTGGTATGCAAAATGAATATAAATATATTGAACGAAAATAGTTAATTTTAATTATTATTTGTGTCTTAAATTTTTTCAATTGATTTTATAAAACAATAATTTTTTTTTATATCTTTGCAGTCTTAAAATGGTGATTGTAGTTCAGTCGGTTAGAACGCCTGATTGTGGTTCAGGAGGTCGTGGGTTCGAATCCCATCATTCACCCTAAAGCGGACAAAGTTTTTTGTTCGCTTTTTTATTTCACATAAAGTACTGAATATTAGGCTATATGTTAAGTTTTGTGCGCTTATTTTATTGATTGCCAAATGTTTGCATTCGTTTTAAATTTGCATTTCTATCCTTGATTCGCATTAGTAACGAGTAACTTTTAATTTTTTACTCGTTATTTACAACTTCCCTATTCAATGTAATACGTTTCTTCGCCGTCGACAAATACGGTAAATTTTTCGACAGAATAGCCAGCAAAAATTCCATATCCATCAGTTACGTTGTTGTAAACTTGTACTGGTTCTGCAAACGGATTTCCGGCAACATTTTGTTGCTCGTCCAACGAAATAGAATATTTGTAAAAAGCTTCAGAAATAGAATAAAGTGAAATAATAACAGGGGTTTGCAGTGTGTAAAAATTATATTTACTGACAAATAAAGATAAATTTAAGTTTTCACCTTCGAATAAATCGTCAGAAAAAATAACTGCTCCTTGGTTGGATAAAAACTTTTCGATTATTACATCATTGTATTTAAGATCATAAATATCATATAGATAAGTAAATGTTTCGCCTTCATATTGATATTTATAGATGTACTGCATTTTAATCATGTAATAATTGTCGCCAGATGGGTCATCGAAATTTATGTTAAATTCGTAAACATTTTCTTCAATGGTATTGTTAAGAGTTCCATTTTGAGAAACGAAAGTTGTGGTAGCAGTATCGACTGAATTAATTAAAACTGAATTTGGAACATAATCGATTGCTGATACTTCGTCAAAATCATCATTCCAAGCAACAATTTTATAATTTTTACCTTGCGAAGGAATAAAATAATTCGATGTATAATTGCCATTACTTGTAAAAGTCAAGTTTTCAACAAACTGATCATCTTCATAAATACTAACGACAGCATCATTAATAAATTCGTATTCAGCATCATCAAGAATATGAAGGCTTTTGCTTAAATTAATTTTTATTGTATCTTCCGAATTGAAAAAACTATTAACAACGAGTTTACGTCCGCTATCAGGAATTTTGTAATCAATAATTTTTCGACAGGAAAATATTGTTATCAGAAATAAAATAAGCAGTAGTACGTTTTTTGATTTCATAATTATTCGATATTAATTTCTTCTGATTTTTTTCCAAATTTTATACTATAGTATAACGATGGAATAAATGGGAATAAGCTATACTGAACCAAATTTGTATGACCATTTTGATTTTCAAAATTAAGAAAAAACGGATTTTTTCTATTGTAAACATTATAAATCCCGATGCTTAGTGTTCGGTGTCCTTTTTTAATTTCTTTATGAAAATTTATTCCTAAATCTAATCGATGATACGAGGGCATTCTAAAATCATTTCTTGATTTATAATAATCAACATCTGTATAGTAAAAGTAATCATCATTGTAAGGATCTTTATAATCGAAAAATTGATTTCCCATATATTGTTCTACAGCCAACGAAACAGCGTTTCCGGTTCCAAAAACCCACACAACACCAATATCTACGTGGTCGTTTATTTTGTGAGTTATCGCAACACTTATATCGTGTCGCCTATCGTAACGATATGGGAATGTTTCTCCAAAATTAAGATTGTCAAATTGTCTCATCGACCATGAAAGCGTGTAACCTATCCAACCTGTGGTTCTACCTTCATTTTTCTGAAACAAAAATTCGCCACCATATGCCCAGCCTTTTCCCATTTCAACTTTGTCTTCCCACGAAGCTGCTTGCGAAAATAGGCCTGCTCCTTCTTTATACTCGAGCAAATTACTCATAGTTTTAAAATATGCTTCGAAGCTGAAATCGAATTTATTTTTGATGTTATGAAAAGTTCCAACTGCGTATTGATAAGCTGTTTGAGGCGAAATTTTATCGGTTACCGGAAGCCATAAATCTGTTGGCATACTTATTTTCGACGATGTAAGCAAATGCACGTATTGATCCATTTTGGTAAATGCTGCTTTTACCGACCAATCTTCATTAACCATATATCGTGAAGATATTCTTGGCTGTATCGATTTATAAAACTTATCGTTTACATAAAAACCCGATAAATGTAAGCCGACATTTGCTTTAAGTTGCGTATTTATATTTATATCATCTTCGATGTATGAATACATTTCGTTTGCTCGAATGTTGTCGCTTCCAATTGATGTCTCAAAATCGGACATATATTTTATGTACGTAATTCCCGGATTAAAACTATGATAAGTATTTCCCATGCCAAAACGTATATAATGATTTGGATTGGGTAAATAATCGAAATCGATTTTGCCAGTAACATCGTCAATACCTGAATCGTACACAACACTTGTTTCCATCGAATTAGTAACATTCCCTTCGGTAGTGTTGTTTATCATCTCGTTTCCGACATAAAAATTGTAACGACTATATGTCAGAGTTGAATTGCTAAATAATTTGTCGTTTATTTTATAATTCCATCTCAAAGCAGAAGTAATATTTCCCCAGCCCATTTTCATTTTCATGATGTCTTCGAAATAAACATTATCGTAAGTGTAATCGGTATTGGTTTTCACATACAATCGGTCATCGCCAATATACGAACTTAAATACAAGTGACTTCTATCCGAAAATTTATGATTCAATTTTAAATTTAAGTCGTAAAAATAATATCCTGCTGAAGTTTTTACTCCCGACGAAGCTGCGGCAGCTTTAATAATTGGAAGAGCCAGCACATCGACATAGGTTCTGCGAGCCGAAACAATAAACGAAGTTTTATCTTTTATAATTGGTCCTTCGAGCGTAAGTTTCGAAGCAATTAATCCTATTGAAACCTCCCCTGATAATTGTTGATTGTTTCCATCTTTCATTCGAATATCGAGTACAGACGATAATCGTCCTCCATATCGAGCAGGATAGCCTCCTTTAATTAAAGTAACATTTTTAATGGCATCGGGATTAAAAACCGAGAAAAATCCGAATAAATGGTCGGCATTGTAAACCGGAACACCATCGAGTAAGATAAGATTTTGGTCGGGACCGCCACCTCTAACGTACAATCCACTCGTACCTTCTGAACCCGATTGAACGCCCGGTAACAATTGAATGGTTTTAATTATATCTTTTTCTCCTAACAAAACCGGTAAACTTTTCACTTTTTGTAAAGGAATTTCAATTATTCCCATCTGTGATGCCTTTATCGGGTCTTCGTTTTTATGACCAATGATGGTTACTTCAGCCAAATCAATAGTTGACGATATTTTGAAATTTAAAGCTACATTTCCGGTAAGTTCAACTTCTTTTTCAATCGTTTTATATCCAACATACGAGATCATTAACTTAACTTTTTCGGCATTTAGTGTTAAACTATAAAAACCGTATTCGTTTGTAATGGTACCTTTCATAGTATATGCATCATAAACCGAAGCATTAATCATTTTTTCGCCTGAATTTTTATCTGTAACATACCCACTTATGGTAAGATTTTTCTGTGAGAAAGATATATTAACTAAACAAAACAAGCCTAGAATTACAAAAATTACTCTCATTAAAAATTATATTAAAGATGTTTACTGATTTTATCAAACAATATATCAGGAACTCTTACAACTTTTCGCGATTTATCATCGACAAAAGCCAAAACAGTTTCTCCTTTATTTATCAAATCGGAATACTGATTTCTCACTTCGTATTCAAATACTATTCGACTCGTTGGAATTTCTTTTATAAATGTCTCAACAACAATAATATCATCATAAAATGCTGGTTTTATATATTTTATATTTAGCGATAATACAGGCATCATGATTCCGCTTTCCTCAAGTTCTTTGTACGATAATCCTAACTTTCGCATCAATTCGGTTCTTCCTATTTCGTAAAATCGAGGATAGTTTCCATAGTAGCAATATCCCATTTTATCGGTATCGGCGTAGGTTATTCGTATTTCTGTTTTGTTTGAAATCATTTTTTTTGTTTAGAAGTTTAGAATGTTAGGAGTTTAGAATATTAGAATTTAGGGGAAGCAAAAGCTAAAATCCTTGTAATCCGTCAACTCGCAACTAATAACTCAATTTTCTTCAAATTATTTTTGAAATGGCGAATTTGGTTCTTGAGCCATGTGATTATATACCATTTTATCCATAAATTTTGGAAAAAATTTATTTAAAAGCACCGTCATTTTTCCTTGCATAGTAAGTATTAATGTACGTTTTCGTTTTTCAATTGCATTTGCCAAGTGCTTTGCAACTTCTTCGGCAGGCATCATTTTATCTTCATTTCGAGGTGTTTCTCCTTGCATTGAACCATCAGAAGCTAATGCAGTTTTTCGAATATTGGAGGCTGTAAAACCAGGAGCTGCAATCAAAACATGTAAACCCGTTTTAAGGTTTTCGATTCGTAACGTTTCTAAAAATCCATGCATAGCAAATTTTGATGCTGAATATCCTGTTCGACCCGGCAATCCTTTATAACCAGCTATTGAAGAAATTCCGGCAACACTTCCTTTGCTGTTTAGTAAATATGGCAAAGCGTATTTTGTGCAATAAACTGTTCCCCAAAAATTTATATCCATTAATTGTTTTATTACCGATAAATCTAAATCGGCAAAAAGTGCCCGCATAGATATTCCTGCATTGTTGATTAAAATATCAATTCCATTAAACTTTTCAATGGTTTTACGGATTAGATTTTTACAATCTTCTTCAATGCTTACATCGGTTTTTACGATTAAAACTTCGCAAGAATAAACTTCAATTGATTTTCTTACCTCTTCCAATTTTTCAATATTTCGTGCAGCTAGCACTAATTTTGCTCCTCGTTTAGCGAATTCATTAGCACAAGCTAAACCGATTCCTGAAGATGCACCAGTTATGATTACTACTTTTCCTTTCATTGGTAAATTTATTCTTCTAAAACAATATTTTTTACAAAAGTAATTATATAAATCTTAAATATTAATATATAATTTTATTGCGATGTAAATATCTAAATTTCTGTGTTTTAAAAAATAAATGATGTAAAAATGAAAAAAAAAGTAATTCAGATTTGAAAAATAAATTTAAGATGTCTATATTTGCACCTCGTTTCACAAAAACGGACGATTTCTTAGCTCAGCTGGTAGAGCACAACACTTTTAATGTTGGGGTCCTGGGTTCGAGCCCCAGAGGGATCACGACCATGAGTCTCAAGACCTTGTAAATAAGAACTTTACAAGGTCTTTTTCTTTTTAGCACACAGTTTTGGGATCAATTCAACATTCTGGTTGATTGGGCGATCAATTCTTGTTTTGATTAAGTATTTTATCAGCCATGAGAATTTAATTTGTAACCTATGAGGAATTCTATAAAAAGCCAATTTTAACGATTTATTGTAAATTCCGACCAAATAGACCACCTAAATCCAATTTAAATTGACCACTTCAAGCAGTCGAAGTTGACCACTAACAAATTCACCTTAAAAAAGAA
>MEOF01000013.1 GCA_001769505.1 Bacteroidetes bacterium GWF2_33_38 | reverse complement strand
TCTAGTAGAATGATACGAAAAAATGTTATAAAAGATAGTTTTCTTTTTATTGAAAGGATGCTACTCGATTAGTGGTAGTTTTTATTGCAGATATTTGTTCTCTTTTTTATCTTTAATCTGAAGAATTGAATATTCTTGATTTCTTACGTCCACATATTTCCCATTTATTAATACAGTGTAAATTGGAAATGCTGCAATCGAAAAAACAGGAATGATAATGGATGCGCTCTTGCACAATATTTCATTTACTTTAATTATAGTATTTTTTGTTTCTTTTGTCGTTAGTTTTTTTGTATCTACAATGTTTTTTGAATTTTCGATAATTACCTCAATCTCGAAAGATATTTGCTTTACCTCCGTATTTCCATAATTAGCAATTATGATGCAGTAATAAGCACCATCAAATAAACCAGGATCAGAAAGTTCGGGAAATGCTATCTGCATAGATTTTTTCCAATCACTACCAAATGAAAGATCAAGATATTCTTTGTTTGTGTTAGGTTTTGTAAGTTCGCTATCTTTAAAAACTTTGGTATCAAATGATAGGTGAGCCTTTAATTGCAAGTCTGTTTGTTTTTTGATTTCTTTGAATGTTTTGATTGTGTACAATACATAACATGCATTGATAATAGCTGCTATAGTAGTTATTATATTCATGAAATTTACGGAACACCAGTTTAAAAAGCCTGTATTTTCAGGTTGATTTATTGCTTGTAATATAGTCATGATTTATTTCATTTTAGTTAATAAATTTGCCAACTGAAATAGTTCTCCTATTCTGTCTACATTGGTTCTATAAATGAATCCGATATTTGTGGAATATAGAATATTTAATTGACTGAAATATTCTGTTTTTATAATCTCTTGACTGTTTTCTTTTGTCCTTGAAATTACAGGCACTAATTGAACACCAACTTTTAAAATATCCTTAATCCAAATTGTATTTATGTCAACATTATCCGTTCCAATAACAATGTCAAAAAGGCGTGTTTCATCAATTATTAAACTTTCAACAACAAGTCCCTGTAATTCTGGATTATTGTTTCTTGCTATTTGAATAAAGTGACTAACTGGTTGTATTATCAAGTTCTCACTTTCTTTTATAAAGGATTTGTAAACATTTAAAGTAGCCTCACTTATTTTAATAGTGACTACTCTTTTTGAAATGTCATCGAAGATTTCTTGTATTGTCATATTTATGTGTTTTATTATCTTGTTGTTTTAAAAATTACCACTAACGGTGGCAATATGGCCTGAAAGGGATTGCGGAGAACGTAATTGTCAGCCGACACTGAACTTGATGCGGGTGATGAACTTCGCATACCACTAAAACCCTTTTTGGCTATATTGCATGTTAGCAGTTGCCCTTTTTTCAAATCGTCTATAAGTCGTACATTTCTTTTGCTTTCTTCCAATTCTTTTTCATAATAGGTTTGCTTACGCTTGTCTCTCCGTTTGATGGTTCACCTGAAAAGTGGCAAAACTTTTCTGCATAGTCGGGGTCACTATACTTACTCCAAGACTTAAATGCATCATAACTCATTGGTTTTTCAACATTGAAAGGAATTTCTACTCCTGTCCTTATGCAATAGCCTTTCCCATTTTGAGGTTTCTTTTCAGATTTACTGTCAACTGGTTTTGATTTTCCGTTTTCTTTTGAGTCAACCGGCTTTGCTGTAACTTGGGGTGCGCTTTGAGTTTTATATGCAAAGCGTTGACTTGTTGTATTAATATAATCAATCTCTTTATATGCTTCTTCAAAAAGTTCGAGGTCATTCGGGTTTGCTTTTTCGATAAGCACTCCCATTTCTTTATTGTTATTCATTGAGAAGTCATACAAATTCAGAGAAGTAATAATCATCTTTTCATCATTCATATAACATTTTGCATGCAAATCATCTTTATACTTTAGAATAACAAATTGTAAACTTTCCAAAAACTTCATTTCATCAGGATTCAGTTCAACTTTGCCGAAAATCACGGTTGTTATTTTATCCTTACTATTTCTGTAAGACAATAATTCTTTAAAGTCCTTCGAAAGTTTCAAGTATGGTGAAATTAAAATCAAAGTCTGTCCAGCATCCCTGATTAAGTCCTCAATTTCCGAAACTGATTTTTTTGTATTTAAAAATTTAGCCATTTTATTGTTTTTATATCGTTAGTTAATGAGTCGCTTGTCGTTTTTTAGGGTTACTGCTAACGTTTCCGCACTAGGCCTTCGTGGCAGTAATTCGTGGTCTGCGTCCTGTCAGCCGACAAAAAAACTTGCAAGCGAGAAAGAACGGTACACCTTGCAGACTTACTGCCATGAGGCTTAGTGTGTGTTAGCGGTTCGGTGTTTTTTATTCTAATCAAAATAATCAATTTATCAGATTTTTTTAACTTATCATACCTATTTAAAATGTAGTCTAGGTTTATTTTTATTTATTATGTTATGAGCTTTTATATTTTTCAATTGAAGATATAAATTTCTCCATATAGGTATTTAAAGTCACCCGAACATTATAGCTATTATGTGACATTTCTGGTGGTATAGAAAGTTCTAATTCAAATACTTCATTATCATCTAAATCAATATCAGAACCTCCAGTTTCAAAATTTGGAGTTGTTATAATTGCATTTGTTAATCTATATGATGGAAATCCATCTTGTGGAAAAAAACGAACTAAATCGAAAAATTTTTGCCTATTATTTTCCTTAACAATTAGAACAAACAAGACAGTAAAGAATAAATCTCTTTGTAATTCAACTTTTTCGACTATTTCAGTCCAGTCCCTATAATTATAAAACTTATGAATTTTTTCTATTTGACAATTGGTACTATGTGCTAAATGTAAAATTTCAAGACTTTGAACGCTTTCTGTTAATCTATTGAAAATATCATCTCTAAGTTTCTCATTTTCTTTTTCTAACGCAAGCTCATCAGACCAAGAAATATTTCTTTTTTCAGAATCTAATTCCCTATGAGAACCATTTTGATAATTGTAAAGGAAAGGTTCATAATAATCGTAATGATCTTTGTCATAATGATCACTATACATTGAATATGATCTTGTAATTACATCAAACGAATAAAATTGCCCATCTTCTAAGGCATAACCATCTCCTAGTTCTTTTGCAATTTGTATTGACCTATATTTTGGTTCTTGATTATATGGATGCATATAATCAAGAAACCATAAATATTCGCCACTTTTATCATTAAACCAAACAGCTCTAATTCTTATAAAATGTTCTTTGGGTAATTCTATTTTATTAATGTCTTGAATTCTTTTATCTATACTCTCAAAATGCCAATCAACTGTCGAACCAATTCTATTAGATAAATGGAAATAATAACCACGATAATTTGCAATCCAATTGCTTGGATTACTTGTTGCGAATAATTCCCAAGAAGAATTTTTACTCGATTTAGGAAAAAATCGTTGTGCAATACTCCACATTTTAGGAGTAGAAAGTATTTGCTCAATTCTTACAGAATCCCAATAAGTACATTCAATATCTAATTTAGAATTATTTGTTATTCCTTCAATTCTTTCAACAACTTTTGAAGAAGGATATGTACTGCAAATTAAAAGATACCCTTTGGCTTCATGATGAGAACATGAATCCACAATATCATCTAAATCTGAAATACTAACTGCCCCCTCACTTTTAGCTTTGTGTTTACATTGAATCAGCCATGTTTTTATATCATCTAAAAAATCACTTTTTCGATTTTCATAACAAATCAAATCTTTACCACCGTCTGGACCTTTACCGCTCCAATTGACTTTATATCCTTTTACTAAAAGAATCTCTCGAATTAGTAGTTCTAATTCATTCCCATCTTCAGATAATTCTTTGAAATCTAACATTGAATATTTAATTTAATTGCTCTTATCAATTCACTAATAGTTATCACGAGCGTTTTTTACACTGACCGCTAACGTTGGTGGTATGAGGTCGTGGCGGTCAGACGAGAGTCTGAGTGTCCGACCGAAACGGAGGCAGGCACGAGATTCGATTTGTCGAATCCGCACAAACCCAGCCATGCCTTATACCACGTGTTAGAGCTCGTTTTTTATTCATTTAATAGTTCTTCAATCTTATATTTAGCTACATTGGGGCGTAGTTGTGATCCCTTTTCAGCAACTTGACCATTCTTATTGAGTAGTATATAAAATGGTATTCCTTGAATTCCAAAGTTCTTTCTAAAAGCACTACTTTGTTGTTGATTTAATAAATAATGTTGCCCTCCAATTTCGAGTTGACCTAAGTTCTCTTTCCATACTTTTTCTTGAGAGTCAAGACACAAATAAACAAACGCTACATCTTTACCATCCATTTTTTTCATAAGCTCTTTTGAATTTGGCATTTCCGCTTTACATGGGCCACACCAAGTAGCCCAACAGTCAATATAGACTATTTTTTCATGGTTGTTATGTAAAATAGTGTCGATTAGTTGTTCTGTAGAAGATCCTGCAAATTCAATAACCTCAGCAATATATTGAGGATTATCTAATCGCTCTTTAAGTTGAGTATATTGTTTATGTAACGGCTTTTTTAAAAATTGTAAACTAATGTAGTTATTAACAATATCTTGATATTTCTCGAAACACTCAATTTCTGAATATTCATTAAAGTCATCGCTAAACTTTTTGGTTAAAATTATTTGTCTCAATAAAGTATCTGGTGTATATTTAATAATACTATACACATCAATTGAGTCAGAGATATTTACTGGAATAGAAAAATATCGTCCATTAGTTCTGTATTTCTGATTTTGTTTCTCTGATTGCCATTTTTCTGCGATATAGCTAGAGTAGTTTTTTACAAAATGAGAAAAAGCAAATCCATAGATATTCTTTGAGTTTTTTATTGGCAAACTACTCGTTATGGTATCAAAATACCCTTCAGGTACACGGTACATATCTGTCGGTTGCCCATTATACATTGCATGGAAAAATGGATAGGCAAAAAGAGCGTTGTAATATTCCTGCTCGATATAATATTGAGCCCAATTTGCAGCTCTTTCATCTGGATCACTAAGTTTTACAAATTCATTATAAATACCGTCTAATTGAAGTTGAGTTTTTTCAAGATACTTTAAATATTGATTAGTGTCTAATTCTTTAATAGCCTTTTGTTTTGACTCCCAATTGATATAAATTTCACTCGTAAAATACTCTTTCTGAAAATCAACAATATTCTTATTTGTAATCGCATTATCTCCAGTAATTATAATGCTACTAAAAAACTCCTTACTGTTATTTGTATGTGCATTTAATTTTACGAAAATGCTGTCTCCAGGATCGACACTTACATAAAACAGCTCTTTATATCTTATACTTATATCTGTCGGAATGAAACTTTTGAATACCGTTTGAAAATTTCCCAATGAGTCTAACTCTGCTGTTATATTTATAGGTTTAAAACCTAGCTGATTGGCGAAGATTTTAATCTCACGATTATTTGGATCATAATCTGATATCTGTCCAGAAATAACAATTCGTCTTGGAGTATTATAATATTCCTTTTTACCGCATGAGATAAGGAAGAATAAAGTAAAAAATAGAATAGTTTGTTTCATTAAGTTGATGTTTAAAATGAGCTCTAACGTCAGTTCGTCTAAAAACCAGCTATTTGTTTTAATTTTTGACTAAAAATAAGGCGATTTAACGAGAGATAAAAATATTCAGACAATAATTT
>MEOF01000012.1 GCA_001769505.1 Bacteroidetes bacterium GWF2_33_38 | reverse complement strand
AGGCTAGAATATTTGTTTGGAAAGCAATGTCGGTAATGATTGATATTTTTCCGGCAATTTTTTTCATAGCATCAACAGTTTGATTCACAACTAAACTACTTTCTTGTATTTCGATGGCTGCTTTTTGTGAAATTTTTTCGGTTTGTTGAGCATTATCGGTATTTTGTTGAATATTCGAACCCATTTGCTCCATCGAACTAGAAACTTCTTCTGACGATGCGGCTTGTTCGTTTGCTCCTTGCGACATGGTTTGAGCATTTGAACTCATTTGCTGACTTGCCGACGAAATATTTTCGGTTCCTGTTACTATTGCAGTAATAATTTCCTTTAAGCTACTAGTCATTTTACATAATGCTTTTGCAAGTTGTCCTACTTCATCATTTTGGTCAACATCAATATTGCATGTAAGATCTCCATCTGCTATTTTCAACGATACTTCTACTGCTTTTTTCAAAGGAACAACGATAGCATTAATAATAAATACTCCGATAATAATTGCAATAATCAATGATATTATTATGATAATTACCATTAGGGATTTTGCATTTGATGCATCTTGCTCGTTACCTTCAATCATATTATCTGTATTGACTACATTATTATTTAGTGCTTCAACAAATGTTTTCCCCATTTTATCGGAAATTGGAACCATTCTTTTGTACACCTCAAAATAACTCACAAAAAGTATCGCATTTTCCTCTGGACTGCTTGCTTTCGATAATGCTTGAATTACACCATCCAATTCAACATAGATATTACGCCAATTTAGATACTCTCCTTTCAGTTGTTCAATTAATTGTCGTCCTTTTTCTGATTGACGTGATCTATTTTGGATACTTTTCCAATGCTCATCAATTTCTGCCCATGTCTCATTTCTGTTATTTAGAATTCTACTAAATTCAGCTTTAGAGTTTTCTGCGTTTTCAAAAACCCAAACTTCCAATGTTTGTGATCGAATAGTCATTCGTAAAAAATTCATTTTTTGAAAATCGAGCAAATCAGGAATTCTATTTTCTGCTACATTATTTATGCCCGAAGACATTTGGCTAATTCTAAAGAAGCCTATTGTCCCAACAAGAACAATTATAATGGCTAAAAAACCAAATGCCATCCATAGTTTGGTTCCGATTTTAATGTTTTTCATGTTTATTAATTTTAATGGTTAAATAAATAATGGTTAATTATAAGTTTTTAATTGTTAATGTTTTGTCATTTCGAACTTCCTGTGAGAAATCTCTTTTACATTTCATTAAAGAGGCTCAGATTTCTCGTCGTTACACTTTCCTCGAAATGACGACACTCGTCGATTGTCATTTCAAGTTTCTTGCGAGAAATCTCTTTTTTAGATTCCTCACAGCAAGTTCGGAATGACAATACTTGATTGTTAAATTTTAAACTTTTTGTGTTTCAAAATTTTCTTTTAACGAAATCAATTCGTCAGTCGAGAAAATTTTATTCATATCGAGAATCATAATAAATTCTTCTTCGACTTTATACATCCCGATTATAAATTCGGATTGAAATTTATGTCCGATGTTTGGCGGAGGTAAAATTTCGTGAGGTTCGATTTCAAGCACTTCTTTTACTGAGTCAACTATAGTTCCTAAATTAATTTTGTCGTCGTCAACATCAATTTCAAGAACAATAATACAAGTGTCTTTTGTTTTTTCGATTTTTTCCATTCCTATTTTTGAACGTGTATCGACAACCGGTAACACTGTACCACGCAGGTTAATAACCCCTTCCATGTACTCAGGAGCCTTTGGTACTCTTGTTATATGCGTCATTTCAAGTATGTTTAACACACTTTTGACATGAGCTGCATAAGTCTCATTTCCTAACGAAAACGATAAGTATGAGTTTGTTTTGTCTTCTATTACCATAATTTTAATTGTTATTTATTATTTATTATTTATTATTGGTTAATTGTTAATTCGTAACTAGTGACTCATAACTTAATTCCTTCAGGTATATAGTATTTGTTTTTCATTACATCATCTAAGGCTGTTTCGATAACATCGAAAATATTATCTTTAAATATACAACCCTTAAACCCCGATTCGATTATTAATCGAACATAAGCCAACTCTTCAAATGCCGTTACAGCAATAATTCTAAGGTTTACATTTAAAAATGTTGCTTCAATGGTTGTTTGATAACCACCTTTTTCAGGCATGGCAATGTCCATAAGTATAATATCGGCAGCATGTAAGTTTTCGAGAGCAAGAAATTCGTTCCCATTTCTTGCTTCGGCAATTACATTGCAATTACATTCTTGCTCAAGAAAAAATCGAAGCCCTTTTCTAAAAGCATGATTATCGTCAACGATTATGATATTTAATTTTTCCAAAACTTAATTATTTATTTGATAAAAATAATGCAAAATATAACCTTCCGCAATAATCACTTTGGGTGATTTTTATCTAATCACTAGTGATTAGTTTTTGATACTCTTTAATGTATAATATAGTATAGTATTTTGGAGTAAGTATTTATATATTAATAGTTTAATGCATAAATTAGCCAATTTTAGTGAAAATCGTATTTTTTCGTATTTTCTAGAGTTTTGGGATGAAAATTTAAAAATAGGATTTTATACATTTTAACATATTATTATCATCCGCTCAAAAAAAATAATGTAGAATTATATTAAAAAAAAACTTTCATTATCTTTAGCTAATGAACTAAAAGAGATTTTATAACAATGATAACTTTTAAACTAAACGGAAAAGAAACAAAATTTGACGGAAATGTTGAATTAAGTTTATTAAATTATTTACGTAACGAACTCGATATCACATCAGTAAAAGATGGTTGTTCAGGACAATCGGCTTGCGGAGCTTGTATGGTTGAAATTGATGGCAAAGCAAAACTTTCTTGCGTTACCAAATTAGGAAAACTAGAAGGAGCCGATGTTACAACAATGGAAGGAATTCCCGAAGCCGTTAAAAAAGTTATCGCATCGGCATTTGTTGAAAAAGGAGCTGTTCAATGCGGATTTTGCACGCCAGGTTTTATAATGAGAACCAAAGTTTTGTTGCAAGACAATCCAACTCCATCAAAAGATGAAATTAAAAAAGCATTGACTTTAAATTTGTGTCGTTGCACTGGTTATCATAAAATTATTGAATCAATTGAATTGGCGGCTTTAAGTCTAAAAGACAATAAGACTGTTGAGATTACAAAAACCGACGGAAAAATTGGTCGTCGCCAATCAAAATACGAAGCTTACGAAACTGCAATCGGACAACGAAAATTTGTTGACGATTATAAATTCGAAGGAATGCTTCACGCAGCTTTAAAATTAAGCGATTATCCACGTGCAAAAGTTTTAAAAGTTGACACATCAGCAGCCGAAAAATTACAAGGAGTTGTAAAAATTTTCACTGCAAAAGATATTCCTGCATCGCAAAGAGTTGGTTTAATTTATCAAGATTGGCCAATGATGATTAAAGAAAACGAAATTACTCGTTATATTGGCGATGTTATTGCAAGTGTTGTTGCTGAAAATCAAGAAATTGCACGCAAAGCAGTTGAATTAATAAAAGTTGATTACGAAGTTTTAGAACCTGTAACAAGCGTTCACGAAGCAATTAAAGAAAAAATAAAAGTTCATCCTGATCACGATAATTTATTAGGAAATTGCATCATAAAAATTGGAAATGCTGAAGAAACTCTAAAAAATTCAAAATATACAGCAAAAGGAACTTTCCAAACTCAAAGAATTGAACACGCATTTATTGAAACTGAAGCTGCAGTTGCACTTCCTGAAGGAAACGATGGAATTTTATTGTACAGCCAATCGCAAGGAGTTTACGAAGATCAAAAACAAATTGCCAAAATGTTGGGAATTTCGGAAGAAAAAGTTCGCGTAATTTTGGTTGCAAATGGTGGCGGTTTTGGTGGAAAAGAAGATATGACAGTTCAAGGTCACACAGCAATGTTTGCTTGGGTTTTGAAACGTCCAGTAAAACTTTCATTATCACGCGAAGAATCAATCACAATGCACCCAAAACGTCATCCAATTTATATGGAAATTGAAGTTGGAAGTGATGAAAAAGGAAAACTTACAGCCGTAAAACTTCGTGCAATGGGCGACACTGGAGCGTACGCATCTGTAGGAACAAAAGTTATGGAACGTGTTGCTGGTCATTGCACTGGCGGAATGTTTGTTCCTGTAATCGATATTGAAGCAAGAACTGTTTACACAAATAATATTCCAAGTGGAGCAATGCGTGGATTTGGTGCAAATCAAGTTGCATTCGCATTTGAAGCTTGCCTTGACGAAATTTGTTTAAAAGCAGGTTTCGACCGTTGGCAATTCCGCTACGACAATGCTTTGGTTGACGGTTTAAGAACTTCAACAGGTCAAAAATTAGAAGGAGTTGGAATTAGAGAAAGTTTATTAGCTGTTAAAGATAAATTTCAAAAAGCAAAATATGCAGGAATTGCAACCGCAATAAAAAATTGTGGAGTTGGAAACGGAATGGCAGATTTTAGCGATGTAATTATTGAAATTTTATCACCAACTCACGTTCGTTTGCATCACGGTTGGACCGAAATGGGACAAGGAGTTCACACAGTTGCATTACAAGTTTTATGCGAAGAAACTGGAATAAATCCTGATTTTATCGAAGTTATTGTTGATACGAAAGCTGGAATAAAAACTGGAATGACAACATCATCGCGTGGAACAACTTTGGTTGGAAACGCAATTATTGATGCTTGTAAAACTTTAAAAGTTGATTTGAAAAACAACGATTTATCAAAATTGGTTGGAAAATCATATAAAGGACATTGGATTTGCGATTGGACAACTAAACCTGGCGATCCAAATGTAAAAGAACACATTACACACTACGCTTACGGTTATGCTGCACAAGTTGCAATTTTAGACGAAAACGGCGAAATTTCAGAAATTGTTGCTGCTCACGATGCTGGAAAAATTTTCAATCCAAAAATGTTTGAAGGTCAAATTGAAGGAGCAGTTCACATGGGCGTTGGTTTTGCTTTAACTGAAGATTTACCAATGAAAGATGGTTATTTAGTAAGTAAAAAACTTCGCGATTGTGGCGTTTTACGTGCTCACGAAACTCCAAATGTTGATGTTATTGGAATTGAAGTTAAAGACCCTGTTGGTCCTTATGGTTCAAAAGGAGTTGGCGAAATTGGATTAATTCCAACTGCTGCAGCAATTGCAAACGCATTGTTTATGTTTGATGGAAAACGTAGGACAGAACTTCCGATGAAAAGAAAAAAATAAGTTAAAAGTTCATAAAGTCCATCAAGTTTATAAAGTTAAAAGGTGTAGAGAAAATAGGGAAATAAGATTCAATAAAAACGATGAAAACGGACATTCTTGTCCGATAAAAAACAAAAAAATAAAACAATGGATAAAATTGACAAAAATTTGGAGTCAAAAATCAAAGAACTTGTAAAAAACAATAAAATTATTGAAGCTCTAAAATTAATACAAGACGAATTGAAATTAGGGCTTAGAAATTCTAAAGAGTTACTTGATAAATATCGAAAATTATAAAAAAAATCATATGTCCATTCCCAGCAGAGTGTCTCCGCAGGGACTCTCTGCGTAATTGAACGCAGAGTTCAAAGGAATTGAAACTCTGCTTTAAAAAAAGTAAAGTTTTTTTGTCATTCTGAACGAATGTGAAGAATCTAAACAGATACTTCGACAAGCTCAGCATGACATCACAAAAATAAAGTTTCTTGCCGATGTTGGAATCCTTTCCAACATCTTTCCAATACGTTGGTTATATTAAAACTACTTTGCCTCTGTGGGGTGTTTTCTCCTCACAGAAAAATATTTGTGTCAAGTGAAAACACATGACACAGGCAAGGAGTTCAAAGGAATTGAAACTCTGCTTTAAAAAAAGTAAAGTTTTTTTGTCATTCTGAACGAATGTGAAGAATCTAAACAGATACTTCGACAAGCTCAGCATGACATCACAAAAATAAAGTTTCTTGCCGATGTTGGAATCCTTTCCAACATCTTTCCAATACGTTGGTTATATTAAAATTACTTCCTGCCTCTGTGGGGTGTTTTCACCTCACAGTAAAAAGTATCAGGGAAAACACTTGACACAGGCAGAAGTATAGTCAAACAATTACAATATCTGCTAATATTGCTGTTTTGTTTCAGCATTATTTTGTATATTTGCATAAATGATTAAGCAATATGGATAATCTTAAAATAAAATCAGACCAACTTTTAAGCAATGTTTCTATAAAATTTGAACGCTATCTTTCGGCACAAATCGATTGGAAATGGAGGCTAAACGGCATACTTGGAGCAAGGGGAACGGGAAAAACAACCCTTTTGTTACAGCAATTAAAACAGAATCACGGAACTGCAAACGAAGCAATTTATATTTCGCTCGACGATTTGTATTTTGTTGGAAATTCATTAGTTGAATTTGTTCAACAATTTAGAAACAAAGGAGGTCGGTTTTTGTATATCGACGAAGTTCATAAATACAAAAATTGGGCTTTAGAGCTAAAAAACCTTTACGATACTTATTCTGATTTGTTTATTGTTTTCACAGGATCTTCAATTATTGATATACTAAAACAAAATGTTGACCTAAGCCGACGTGCAATAGTATATTATTTACAAGGATTTTCTTTTAGAGAATATCTGTCATTTACCAATAAATTAACGATAAAAGCTTTTAGCATAAATGATATTGCAAGCAATCACTCGGCTTTGGCTTCCGAAATAATCGAAAAAATAAATCCATTAGTATATTTCGACGATTATCTAAAATCGGGATATTATCCATTTTTTATCGAAAGTAAAAATCTTTATTTCAGGAGATTGGAGCAAACCTTAAATCAAATATTAGAAAGCGATATGAACTTTATTGATGGATATGATACTAAGAATACACCCAAGATTAAACAGTTACTCTATATTCTTTCAATGAATGTACCCTTTAAGCCAAATATTGTAAAGCTTAGCGAGAAAACAGGAATTCATCGAAACACATTAGTTACTTATATTCATTATCTTGAAAAGGCACAAATAATAAATGCTGTATATCCTTCAGGTATAAGCACAAGCATTTTACAAAAGCCCGAAAAGATATATCTAAATAATACGAATCTTTCATTTATGCTTGCTCAAACTTTACCTGACAAGGGAAATTTAAGAGAAACTTTTTTTCTAAATCAAGTAAAGGCTGAGCATAAAGTAAAAATTCCTAAATCAGGTGATTTTGAAATCGACGAAAAATATATTTTCGAAATAGGAGGGAAAAGCAAGACTTCAAAGCAAATACAAAATGAACAAAATGCATTTATTGTTTCCGATGATATTTTAATAGGAGCTTATAATAAAATTCCACTTTGGCTTTTTGGTTTTTTATATTAATTTAATACTTCGGTCAACTTTGACAAAGCCCCTATAAAAACGATTTAAAATGATAATATCATATAACTTTGTAAATCG
>MEOF01000011.1 GCA_001769505.1 Bacteroidetes bacterium GWF2_33_38 | reverse complement strand
TTTGTTTTTATCCTTGGTATTCATATCATACATATTGACGTTGTAATCTTATGTAAGATACTGAATATCAAGGTATTAACCAAATTTTCAAAGAACCTAATTAGTTGTTTATCAGCATGTTATATGTTTTGTCATGTACTAAAATGATTTTCGATCATTTATATTTATTTTTTCAATATTTCATCAGGTGAAAACACCTGACGGAGGAAAAAATCTACTATATACTTTCTATTTCAACGCCTCAAACAAAATTTCCACAGGATGAAAAGCATTTTTTTGAGTTCCATCTTTTATTTGTTGGCGGCAACTTGTTCCGGCTGCAACAACAGTAATTTCAGAGTTTAAAGCTTTAATTTCGGGGAAAAGTTTTAAGTTTCCAACTTGCATCGAAAGTTGATAATGTTCTTTTTCAAAACCAAACGAACCAGCCATTCCGCAACAACCCGAAGGTATTTCGCTTGCTTTGTAATTTTTGGGAATGGATACCATTTTCAAAGTTGGAGCAATCGCAGAAATTGATTTTTGATAACAATGTCCATGAATTTTAAATTCTCGTATTTCGTCTGTAAACAAATCTTGATTTATGTTTCCTTTTTCAAATTCTGAACTTAAAAATTCTTCAATTGTAAATGTGTTTTTTGCAATTTCTTGTGCAAATTCTTTTAAATGTTGGTCAACTAAAATTGGATATTCGTCTCTAAATGTGAGAATTGCCGATGGTTCAATTCCAATTAATGGAGTTTCGGCACAAATTCCCTTGTTGGTGTTATCACCAACAAGCCCGTTCTGTCTGTTGGTGATAACACCAACAGAGGCAGTATTTATTTTTTTTGCAATTTCAACATTTTTATTTGCAATAACTTTTGCACGTTTCAAAAAACCTTTCGATAAAAAAGTTCGTCCACTTTGTTCAAAATCAGGAATTATAACCTTGTAACCCAAACGGTCGAGCAGTTTTACGCATTTAATTCCTATTTCACTTTCGTTGTATTTTGTAAATTCATCGATGAATAAATAAACTGATTTCCCCTTGTTGGTGTTATCACCAACAAGTTCGTTCTGTCTGTTGGTGATAACACCAACAGAGGCAAGATTTTCTTCGTCAGTTTTGAGATTGCTTCGTTTCTCTCGCAATGACTCACTTTTTGTTTTAGTAAAATTTTTATAAAAAACCGAGAATTTTTGAGTTGAAAGCGTTGGCAAATTTCGTTGTTGTGCAAATCCTGTAAAGTGTTTCACGAAAGTGGAAGTAAATCTGTTTTTCAAAACAAAATTTGAAATTCGTGGAAAAATTGACATTAATTTATTGATTTCGATATAATTTGCAATTAAACGAGTTCGCATTGATGGCGAGTGAATTAGATAATATTGTTGCAAAAATTCTGCTTTAATTTTCGCCATATCAACACTCGATGGACATTCGGTTTTACAAGCTTTGCACGACAAACAAGTATCTAAAATATCGTATAATTCTTTGTGGTCGAAAAGTTTTCCATTGTTGGTGTTATCACCAACAAGTAATTCGGAGCTGTTGGTGACAACACCAACAGCGGTGGATTTGTTATTCAAAATTTCACGTAACAAATTTGCACGAGCACGAGTTGTTTTTTCTTCATCTTTCGATGCCATAAAACTCGGACACATTGTTTTTCCTATAACTTCTGTTTTACGGCAATCGCCTGAACCATTGCATTTTTCAATGGTTTGCAAATATCCGCCCGAAGCTGAAAAATCGAAAAATGTTTCTACGTTTTGAGTTTTTTGATTAACCGCAAAACGCAAATTTGTATTCATTTTTGGTGTGTCAACAATTTTGTTTGGATTGAAAATATTTTTTTCGTCCCACGTGTGTTTTATGTCTTTAAAAATTTGATAAATTTTTTCACCCAACATCAACGGAATAAATTCGCCACGCAAACGACCATCGCCGTGTTCGCCACTCAACGAACCATTAAATTTTTTCACCAAATGTGCAACTTCCAATGCCAATTGATGAAACAATTCTACATCTTTTTCGGCTTTTAAATTCAAAACTGGACGCAAATGCAATTCGCCAGTTGCAATGTGTGCGTAGTAAATGCACGACAAATTGTACTTTTTCAAAATCTCTTGCAATTCTTCAATATATTGAGGCAAATGTTCGGGATTTACAGCCGTATCTTCAATTACAGGAACGGGTTTTGCATCGCCCGGCATATTCGATAAAACTCCCAAACCAGCTTTTCGCAAATTCCAAACTTTGGCAATATCAGAACCGTAGATTACTGGAAAATGATAACCAATTTTAACTTTTTTCAAATCTTCAATTAATTGATTACTTGATGTTTCGAGTTCTTCTTTTGTGTTTTTTGCAAATTCAACAATTAAAATTGCTTCGGGATTTCCTTCAACGAAAAATCGATTTTTATTTTGTTCAATATTTGCTTTTGTAAGTTCTAAAATTGTGTTATCCATTAATTCAATGGAAGTTGGCGAATGTTTCAAGGCAACTAAATTTCCATAAAAAGCTTCTTTTAAAGTTTTGGTATGAACGCAAATTAAAGCAACTTCTTTTGGTGGAAGTTCAACCAAATTTAATTTAATTTCGGTTGTAAAAGCCAAAGTTCCTTCTGAACCTGCAAGCAAATTACAAAAATTGAATTTTTGATTTGTTGCGTTTCCCTTTCTCCCCTTGTTGGTGTTATCACCAACAAGTTCGTTTTGTCTGTTGGTGACAACACCAACAGAGGCGGTAACAGAGGTTGTAAATATTTCGCTATCAGCCAAAATATCAATTGCATAGCCAGTATTTCGGCGTTCAATTTTTTTATCAGGAAACTGCAAATTTATTTCAGTTTGAATTTCTTTATCGGATAAAATATCGTTGATTTGACGATAAATTTTTCCTTCTAAAGTTTTAATTTTTAGCTTTTCAGCAAATTCATCTTTTGTCAATTCTTTGAAAACAACTTCCGATGCATCGCTCAAAAATGCTGTAATTTCCAACGTGTGATTTCGTGTGCTTCCGTAAACCAACGAACGAGCTCCGCAAGAATTGTTGCCAACCATTCCGCCAATCATACAGCGTGATGAAGTGGAAGTTTCTGGTCCAAAATACAATCCGTGAGGTTTCAAAAAAATGTTTAATTCGTCCAACACAACTCCAGGTTGAACTTTTATCCATTTTTCGTCTTTATTGAAAGAAATAATTTTAGTTAAATGTTTTGAAACATCAACCACCAAACCATTTCCAACAACTTGTCCTGCCAAAGAAGTTCCAGCGGTGCGTGGAATTATAGGAATTGAATTTTGTGATGCAAATTGAATTATTTTCTGAATTTCGTCTTTATTTTTTGGAAAAGCTACTCCCAAAGGCATTTCTTTGTAAGCAGAAGCGTCGGTTGAATAAATTATGCGTGAAGTTTCATCTGTGAAAATTTCAATATTGTGTTGTGATTTAAGCTGGGCAAGGGTAGAAGCGTTAATTGACATTTGGATTTTTTTACAAATTTATAGACTCCTCACATTAGGTTCGGAATGACAAGTAATAATGATTACAATATTTTCTAAAATGTAAAAATAAAAAAAAGGGTAGAAATTCTACCCTTTTTACCCCAAAATTAATCTAGAATGAATCGTTTTAACAGGAATTTATTATTAGAAGATAACTTTATAAAATACATACCTTTTGAATACTTTGTCAAATCAACTTTTGTAATCGATGATATGATATTTTCTGATAAAATAATTTTACCAGAAATATCTGATATTTCAAATGAGGAATAATCATCTGTGGTTTCAATATACAGGTTAGAATTTGTTGGATTTGGATAAATATTTACCAAATTATTTTCCGATAAATCATTGTTTGATAGAACAATAATAGTGGTTGAGCTATTATCCGTTCCACATGAATTTTCAGCAGTTAGTTCAACGGTAAACGAATTGGTTGAAGCATAAGTGTGAACTGGGTTTGCTTCGTTTGAAAATGTTCCATCACCAAAATTCCATGTATAAGTATTTGCATTTGAAGATAGATTTGTAAACGTAATTTCACTTCCATTTTCTACTTGCGAGAAACTTGCCAATGGCAAAGGGTTAACTGTAAACAAAACATCGTCGCTTGCTTCACAATTATTATTATCGGTAACTGTCAAACTGTAAGTATCAGAAGTGGATACGTTAATAGATGAACTTGTTGCTCCGGTTGACCAATTGTACGTGTTATAAACACCTGTACTAATAACACTTGATTCGCCTTCGCAAACTTCGATGTTGCTACCTAAATCAAGAGTTGGTAAATCTAGAACCGATACAGTTACGGGAGTTCTTTCGCTCATACAACTTGTTGTTTGCGAAATTTCCCAATCGTAAAAATAATAATAGTAACTCAAATTGCCTGCACTGTTATTTGTAATGCTCATAATACCTGATATCTCGTAAGGATAAGATGTTCCTGTACTACTTCTGAATAAATATGGAGAAACAGGTCCTGCAAGCTGTAAATTTGTTCCAATCGGAACGTCGAAATTCAAGGTAACTCGACTTTCGCCATCAGGAATGTTTACTGATATAGATTGTATTTCAATTCCAGAGCTATTTCTTAACGAAATTTTTCTTTCTCCTTCACCATCAGCATTTACAAGCACCGAATTTAATTTAAATTCCTCATAAGCGTCAAATTCTAAATAATGTACGTTTGAATTTATAAAAATACTTCCATTAGCCAAAACTATTTGTTCTCCAACATTGTAATATGTAGAAGTTTCGATATAATCTTCGACGTAATAAGTTGTATTTTCAGAAATGATAGGAGTTGCATATGAATCACCGATATTCAATAAATTTCCTCCATTGCTTTCGTCGTACCAATATAATGTTCCTTGTCCATTGGCATTAATAGTTGTACTTTTTACTCCACAAATATTTTGAGGCGTAATTGATGGTCCGGCAGGTCTATTAATCGTAATTAAATCTGAATAAGAAATTACGCCATCTCCATATATATTTGTAGCCGTTAAACTAACTGTATATATCCCATTTGTTGCATATGTATGAGTTGGATTTTGAAGATTAGATGTATTTCCGTCACCGAAATTCCATTCCCAAGAAGTAGCACCATTGGTAGATAAGTCATAAAACTGAACTACTCCAAGGCAACTTTCGGTTACAGAAGTTGTAAAATCTGCCACTGGAGGAGCAGTGGGATAATTGCAATTCCATTGAATCTCAAATCCTGCTCCGGTAGTATTCTCATCAGAATAGAGTTCGATGGTAATTGAACTTCCTGTTGAAATAATCGTTCCCGGATTTCCGGTTGTATTGCAATAATGAGTTCCATTAATTAAAGGCGAAGCATTGTCGAGTCCATCGTAAAATGCAATGTAATCGTAGTCGCATGAACCGCCACTTCCAGCTTCAATATCCAAATCCAAAACATTAACAGTTATGAAAGAAGCACCTGTTACTGAAATCGTTGTACTAGATGTTGTGCTAACTGAATAAACACCAGACACACCACCATCATCGTATAAAAATCCGCCACATTCGGTCAATGTTTGCGTTCCACTAGTAGGCATATCATATGAACAAGGATTCGAGGCATCAATATTTATGAAATTGGTTTTAGAAATTGTGTCGCTACCGCCAAACACACCTTGAATAATTAGTTGAACAGTATAAAAACCTGGATTGTAATAAGTATGCGATGGATTTTCTAAAGTTGATGTTCCTCCATCACCAAATGTCCAATAGAATGAACTAGCATCAACGCTTTGATTAATAAAGTTAACCGTTGAAGGTGCTGAACAAAACTCTGTAAAATCGGCAGAAAATTGAGCTGATGGCATTGCCGGAGCTAATTTTACCGTATCGAAAATCAATGTTTGGTAATCAGCAACTGTTATGTCAAACGTTTTTGACAAATATCCGTTTGCATCGTAAGTAACACTGTATGTTCCTGCTTTTATCGGTCTATAATAATCGCCAAATGGTAATTCGGTATAAATGTCGGTTTGATCAGAATCGTGATTATTTATAAAAATATTTGCATACAGAGGCTGAAGCGTTAACGAATCAACTACAATTCCTCTAAACCCATATTGAACTTGCTCAATATACGCTAAATATCCTTGATATAAATAATTCCAATAAGATGGCAGATTGCTTCCTGCGGGTAACTTTGTTTCCGATACTTCATACGTCATTTCTCTGCATCTTCCAAAATAATTATAATAATCTTGGCGACTTCCTGTAACTACATACCAATCAGCACCGTGAGTAATTCCGTCGTTTTCGCCGGTAAAATAACCCACAGGAGAATTTGCTTGTGCATAATCTCTAAACTCACTAGCTAAATCTATCCACCAAT
This sequence comes from Bacteroidetes bacterium GWF2_33_38, assembly GCA_001769505.1. Taxonomy (GTDB): domain Bacteria; phylum Bacteroidota; class Bacteroidia; order Bacteroidales; family GWF2-33-38; genus GWF2-33-38. Next base: position 26,681 of record MEOF01000011.1, on the reverse strand, counting down.
CTTGGTCGGCATGAGTCGTATAATATCCGTTTGTGCTTGGATTACCAGAAATAAAATGAGTAGTCCATGTATCCCAAGGATAGTTTGCGAGTTCAATCCCTCCATGGCTATTTGCAGACATTACGAAATGAATTGAATCAACTAAATTCATCATAAGAATTGATTCGGGTTGCCATGCTTCTCCATCAGGGTGATCATAAGCTTGATTTTTAAAATTTCTATTCAAATCAACACCATTTGCATTATAACGGGTTGCTCCACTTACAGTTGAATTTCCTGAAGCATATGTTCCGTCAGGGTTTTCTAATGGATTAATCCACAATTCTGTATTGTCAACAATATTAGTAGCTTGCGTGTTTGTTCCGTAATTAGAAAGCAGATAATCAATCAATCGAAGCATCATAATCCAACCGGTGGTTTCATCTCCATGCATAGTTGATGTGTACATAAATCGAGGTTCAGCCTCATTTACAGAAACATTGTCGCTAATTACGGCAAACAATATTTTTCGTCCTTCAACGGTCGTTCCAATTTCTTCAATTCGACACAATCCAGGATAATCTATTTCGTACTGATACATCATCGCTTCGTATGCTTCGTAGGTAGGATATGAATCCCAAGCCATTGTTGCTCTGTCAAACGATGAAAACATGGCAGGATTTTTAATCAAGTCTCCAGCTGGAACTAAAACTTCATAAGGGATATCGAAACCTTCAAAAAAATCAAAGCCCTTTTGGTTTGCATATGCGTATATTTCTTTATTCTCATAATCAATTTTATCAATTGATATTTTCAACGAAAGTGCTTTTAAAGTTTTTACGTTCTCTACTTTAAATTTAAAATAAACCTCACCTTTTGTCGTAAGGTATTCATTTGCTCTTTCTGGTTGTTGGGCTGTTGTGCTTATAAAAAAAGCGAAGGATAGCAAAATAGAAATGAAATAATGTTTCATAATCGTGCAGTTTTTTGACAAATGTAATAAATTACATGATTAAAGTCAAAAAAAAAGAAACAAAAAAGAAAATTTACTAGTTACAAGTTTCGATTTTTGTTTTCTAATAAAGCCTTTTCTTTAACTGACCGCGTGTACTTCCTTTTAAATCGAACAATGGTTTAACTTTTTTAGATGATGGCCATTGAAATGCTATAATTATTTCGTGCGAACCACTGTTTGTATTTCGAAGTTTTGAAAGTACTATATCGTAAGAATATGCTATAAAATAACGGTCGAAACGGTATCCTGCCATCAATAAAGCAGAATCGTCGTAACGATACGAAATCCCTGCTATAATATTATGATTAAACGCAGCTTTTACGTTCAAGTCAATCATTGTTGGTGCACCATTGATGATTTGAACTAAAAATGATGGTTCAATTTCAACTCCTTTCTGAGCTTCTAAAGTATAACCACCAACAACATAAAAATGATTTGCTAATTGCATGTTAGCAGGCTCATTTGACGAATCAAATTTTACATTAAAATTTAGCATTTGTAAAACAGAAAATCCAAGAAAAAACTTTTGATTGTAAGCTAATGCTCCAAAATTAAAATCTGGTTTTATCGATTTATCGTTCATCCCTTCAGAAACTTTTGGGTCGTAACCATCTTTCAAATCAAAATCGCTGCCATTTAGCGAATGTTGAACCACTGAAGCACTTAAGCCTAGTGACAACCAAAATGTTTTTACAGGCAAGTGATGAGCATACGATAAGTTTAGTCCCATTTTGCCAGTTGGTCCCGATTTATCGTTAAAAATATAAGTTCCAATTCCTGTTCTCTGATTCATAGCAAAATGGTAAGAAAGTGAGCTTGTCATTGGTGAACCTCCTCCAAATCCAACCCATTGATTTCGATGGTGCAGTTTTATTTCAGGTAAACTTGTTGAACCTGAAATTCCGGGATTGAAATACAGCATATCAAGTGAACGTAAGCTAAACTGCGGAATTTGCTGAGCAAATGCTGTTCCGAAAACCGTAACTGAAAGTATGCTTAAAAATAATCGTTTCATATTTTAGTAAGTTGTAAAGTTTATCAAGTTTGTAAAGTTCATCAAGTTTGAATTGTAAATTGCAATACTACTTCATTCGCTATTTTTTTAGAATTCATAATTGACAATTTATAATTTGTTATCTAACAATTGTTACAGTTCCTTTTAAAATTTCAGAACCATCACCCAAATCTATCATGTAGAAATAAGTTGCTGCTGGTAAATCTTTTGAATTGTACTTTCCATCCCAAGGTATTTCATATCGCATCGACTCAAAAACTTTATTTCCGTTTCGATTGAAAACATAAACAACAGCATTTGGGAACGATTCTTTTGTTAAGTAATCAATTGTCCAAACATCGTTATAACCATCTTGGTTTGGTGTAAAAACATTGTATGGATAAACATCGCCTGCATCAAGAACCACGCTTACTGTAGCTGTATTTACACATGTGTTTGCATCGGTAATTGTAACTGCATAGTTGCCCGCCTCAGTAACTTCAATTGATTGAGTAGTTTCTGTTGTTGACCAAATATAAGTTCCTCCTGGATTTCCAGCATCTAAGGTTAATGTTTGGTCTTCTAAAATTATTTCAACTGGACCGAATAATGGTTCGGGAAGAGCGTAAAAAGTAACCTCGATGTTATCTATTATGGTACATCCATTATTCGTAACAGTTACATTATAGCTTCCTCCTGCTGTAACAGTTGTAGAATAAGTTGTTCCTCCATTGCTCCACTCGTATTCGTAATCTGAATTATTTACAGTTTCCAATACGATGCTTTCTCCTGTACATTTTGCGGTGTCGTTACCAAGTTCAACAATTGGTAAATCGATGAAAGTAATATGATAAGTTCCTGCACCATCACAACTAGTTGACGATTGAGTTGAAACCGTATAAGTTCCTGATGTTGTAACATTAATTGTTTGTGTTGTTTCTCCAGTTGACCATAAATATGTATCAGCAGAAGAAGCCGATAAAGGAATTATATTTCCATCGCAAGCATCGTCTATATCATAACCAAATAGAGTAGTAGTTCCGAAGTTCACAACAATTTGGGCGGTATTTTCGCAACCATTTGTATCTTCAACAGTTAAATCAAATGTGCCGCCTATGCTCACATCAATGGTTTGAGTTGTAGCTCCAGTTGACCAAGAATATGAATTGTAAGTTGTTGATGGTCCTATTGTTACAGTTTCGCCGGTACAAGCAAAAACATCAGATAGATTCAATGTTGGCAGAGGATTTACATACACAGTTATGCTTGAAGTTGAGGTACTTCCAACAGCATCGGTAACAACAACAGTATATGTTGTTGTTATCGCAGGAGATACAGCACCTGGATTTAATGAGGTTGATGAAAAACCAGCAGGATTCGATGACCAAGAATATACATAAGCAACTGAACCTCCCGAAACAAGTGCTGAAAGATTAGTTGTTCCATTTTCACATATGGTATCGATGTCAACCATAGCTGTTATCGATAAAGCCCCACCAGTTACCGTTACAATAACTTGTGCAGTATCTTGGCATCCTGTATTTGTATCGGTTACAGTTAAGGTAAATATAGTAGTTGCTCCCAAGCTAATTGTTGTAGGATTTTGAACATCTGGGTCAACTAAAGATGTGGTTGGTTCCCAACTGTATGTATATGCTGTTCCGCCAGTTGCACTTCCTGACAAAGTAGCTGTAGAACCATTTGTTATTTCTTGATTTGAACCTGCATTTGCGGTAATTTCTGTAATATTGATTGTAATTTGGTCGGTATTTTCGCAACCGTTTACATCGGTTCCCGTAACTGTATATGTATCAGTAGCAGTTGGTGTAAATGAAACGCCATCGATAACTGAATTATCCCAAACGTAAGTTGTTGCACCACCTCCTGATAATGTAATCTCATCGGAATTACAAATACTATCATCAGCATCATTGGAAGAAGCTGTAACAGTTGGTAATTCGTTAATGTTTACCTTTACACTTGCAGTATCTGAGCATCCATTTTGAGTAACCGTAACTATATATGTAGTTGTTGCTGTAGGACTTGCATTTACTGTCGCCGATGCCCCCAAACTGTCAGACCACGAGTAACTTGTTCCTCCTCCGGCAACTAAATGTGCAACATCTCCGCTGCAAATAATTGTATCGTTAGAAACCGTTGGGGTCGGCAATTGATAAATGGTAACCAATAAAGTATCAGTTACTGTTCCACAAGAGCCTGATTCAGCTGTTAAAGATAAGGTTACAAGACCTGATTCAGCAACTCCCGGCTCATAGGTTGTATTTAATGAATTTGGGTCGGTGAAAGTTCCCGTTCCGCTTGTTGTCCAATACAAATCAGTATATGTCCCTATTGCTTCCCCATTGATTTCTAAGGATTCACCAACGCAAATATTACTGATTTGATTTACATTAATTGCTGTAACTCCAGCTGGTTCAAAAGGTGCTTGGCAACCATCGTTTACATAATAATCGGTTCCATCCCAATCAAAATCAACACGGTCTCCATCTCCATCTGAACTAAAATTCCCAAGTAATGAGTCAATATAAACTGTAACTTGGTCATTGCACCCTCCGCCAAAATCCATCGTTAATACATTCGTATTTTGAGAACCAGTATGATTCGAAAAATATCCTCCAAGTCCAGGACTTTTGGACTTATGAAATATAATATACAAGGTATCAGATAAATAAGAAAATGAATTTCCTGCTAAATCAAAATAATGACCAGCTGCTAGAGTTGGGTGACCAGAAGTTACAAGAGTATCAGAAGCAGTAATCATTAGAACTTTAGAACCGGCAGGTAAATTACCGCCAGTAGGTTCTATTAATAATCCACAACTCTGAATGGTACCATTTAGATAACTAGTTATTGCCGCAGTGGTATCATTTTGAATAAATCCTTCGAAAGAATTATTAGGCCAAGTAACTGTTAGGTCTGATACATTCAACGGATTTGGTCCAATTATAAATCTTACCATTTCATTATTACCTTCTGAGAATGTTAAATTATCTGAGATGCAAGCGTCAACTAATATACTCTCAATCTCAAAACAAGACGAAGGATAATCGGCTTGAGTAGTTGTGTTGTTTTCAGCAGCAGGGGTTAAATATACTTCACTTCCATTTCCAGTTGGGGCACAAAATTCAAATATTCCGACATAATATGTTGTTTCGGGATCCAATCCAGATATTGTAACAGAATTTCCTGTTCCTGCATATACTACAAACTCATTGGTTCCAATATCACTACCAGAACCAAAGTTTGCACTAGCGACGTAAGTTGTGTTGTTATTAGGTTCAGATGTTACTGCAGAGCCCTGCTTCACAACAACTAAACGGTGGTCGCCATCACCACTTGTCCAAGAAAGCGAAAACGAAGCATCGCTTATATTTGAAAAAATGAGACTTGAGACTTGGGTTGTTGCTCCAGAACATGGGGCGTCTGTTGTATTATTATTAGGGTTATTTGTATTTGTTGAGTTTAAGTATAACGACGAAGCACCAGTACAACTATATTCATAAACTTTTACGTAGTAAATTGTATTGGGAGTTAAATTAGTAACCGAAACTGAGTTTCCATTTCCTGCATAAATAATTTGTTCACCTCCTCCATAAACAGAATTTGCCGTATAACTAGTTCCGTCAACTAAATTTGTAAACGAATTTACAGTGTTTATTTTTACAATTCTATTGCTTCCATTTCCGTTTGTCCATGAAATATCCATATTATCGAGTCCTGTATTTGGGAAGATAATATTGCTTGCTTGAGTTGTTGGAGTGGCACAAGCAACCGTACTAAATAATTGCAAGTTATCGAAAGCAATATCTTCATCTCCTGCAGTTAAATCAATAGTTATTCTTATATCTAATAAATTTCCTGTTCCTGCAATATTAGCTGAAATTTCTTGAAAAGTATTTGTCAAAACAGTACCATCGCCTTCTCCATCAAAGTCAGTATCAATGCTACAAGGTCCATTTAAACCATCTGCTTCTGATTGGTCAATTCGCACCCAAATTAAATTTGTCCATGCACCACCATCAATATTATATTCAAATGTAACCTCATCAGGGTCTGCGTCCCAACCAACACCGGCGTCTTCTGCAAGAAGTACTTTAAACGATAATCCCGAAAGACTTGATATATCGATATTATTAATTGTCATCACACAGGGAACAGTAGATTGATCACCGTTTATATCCTGAGCAGCAAAAAACCAAGAACCATTAGGAGAAGTGTAAGTTCCAGTTATGTTGGTTCCGTCGGTTCTTGTGAAATAATCATCTCCTGCATCAGTAAATTCAGCTGGATTTGTTGTATATCCTCCCGCTGTTTCAAAATCTAATGTCCAAAATTGTGCATGTAAATTACTAATTCCAAGAAAGGCGATGAATGATAAAAGAATAATATTTTTCATATATAATAAATTGTTACAATAAACTCAAAAATAGGTAACCTTAAAATTATGTATTTTTCTATTAAGTTGGTTGTTTTAAGGCTAAAATTTACATGAAATGTTAAATATATGTTAATTATTTAAAGTAGTTCTAAATAATGAAAGCTATTTTTTACTTTTGTTACATGAAATTTTTCAAGAAAATTCTAGTGTATTATGTTTTGGTGAATTTTATTGTTACCACAATGGGATTCAATCTGATACATCATCATTGCGATATTTGTAGAGTTGACGATATTCATTTGTTCGAAAATGATGATTGTTGTGCGACAAATAGTTGCGAACTTGAGAAGTCCCATACTTATTTTGACTCAGCTATAAGTTGTTGTGAAGATAAAGCCCACAACTGCTCAAATAATTACGAATATCATATTCTAAAACAGGCTTTTACATACAAAACTGTCAACTTAAAGATATATCCTTTAACCTTTGTTTTGTTTTTCTCTCAAATTCAATTGAAATTCAATGAATTTTCATATACCAAATTAACAGACAATTTACCTCCTTTAATTAAAAATAAAGACAATGTTATTCAGCGTCTTTGTTGTTTTCTTTTATGATTTTTTAAAAATTTCCAAATAAACCTCCAAGGTTTTTAAAACCTTGGAGGTTTGAGAATAAGGACAAATTTTAACATAAAAAATCATGAAAAATATATTAATAATAATCGGAATATTTTTAACATTTTCAGTAAATGGGCAAGATTATATATCGGGATTTGTGCAAGAAAATCAAGCACATGGAGAGCATGTTCATTTTGCTCCACTCGTCAACGCAAATGTATATTGGTTAAATTCGACCAATGGTACCATTACTGACGAAAATGGATATTTTACAATCGAAAAAATAAAAGGAAAAAATAACTTTTTAGTGTTCAGTTATATGGGCTACTCGAGCGACACAATAGAAGTTGGAAAATCTCAAAAGGAGATAAATATTGTTTTAAAACAAGATTTATTGCTCAACGAGGTTGTTGTAGAAGAAAGAGTGAAAGGAGAGTTTGTTTCGAAAATGAAAACCATACAAACACAAACAATTTCGACACATGGTTTGCAGAAAATGGCTTGTTGCAATTTATCCGAAAGCTTTGAGAATAGTGCTACAGTAGATGTTTCGTATAGCGATGCTGTTACCGGAGCCAAACAAATTCAGATGCTTGGATTAGCAGGCGTTTACAGTCAAATATTAACCGAAAACGTACCTATGATTCGAGGCGTTGCTTCTACTTTTGGCTTGGGTTACATTCCTGGAACATGGATGGAGTCAATTCAAATATCTAAAGGAACGGCTTCGGTAATTAATGGTTATGAATCAACAACCGGGCAAATAAATATTGAGTACAAAAAGCCAGATAAAGCCGATAAGTTTTTTGTCAATCTTTATGCAAATCACATGATGAAAAGTGAAGCAAATGTTTTGTTGGCAAAAAAAATCACAGAAAGATTAAGCACTATGTTATTGACTCACGCTGAAAATTTCGCAAATAAAGTTGACGATAACAAGGATGGATTTATGGACATGCCTTTAATCAAGCAAATTAATTTATTTAATCGCTGGACATACGATATTGAGGGCAAATTTTGTGGACAATACGGAGTGAAATATTTGTATGAAAATAGAGCCGGCGGACAAACATCATTTTATAAAGATACTGATTACGGTACAACAAATTCGTATGGTTTGGGTGTAAATACTCAGCGAATTGAAGTTTTTGCTAAAAATGGAATTCAATTTAAAGGTGCCACACATAAAAGCTTAGGTTTAATTCTATCGGGGACATATCACAAACAAAATTCTTTTTTCGGATTAAATAATTACGATGTAACTCAACGAAGTTTATATGGGAACTTGATTTATCAAACCATTATTTCAAATACAAATCATAAAATTAGTACAGGATTAAGTTATGTACTTGACAACTACACCGAAAATTTTAATCTAACAAATTTAGATAAAATTGAAAGCGTTCCGGGTGCTTTTGCTCAATATACTTACGAAATTCGGGAAAACATGTCGTTAATTCTTGGTTTACGAAGCGATTTGAATAGTAAATTCGGACTATTTATTACTCCACGAACCCATTTTAGATGGGAATTTGCTCACGAAACTATTTTAAGAGCATCGGCAGGAAAAGGTTATCGAACTGCAAATGTTTTTGTCGAAAATACAGCCATGTTAGCAAGTTCAAGACAAATTGTAATAATCGAAGATTTTGATGTCGAAGAGGCTTGGAACTGTGGAATAAATTTAACTAAACACTTGGAAAAAGGTCACGATGAATTGGGAACGATAAGCATTGATTTTTATCGAACCGATTTTGTGAATCAGATAATTGTTGACTTTGACCAAGATGCAAGCAAGGCATATTTATACAACTTAGATGGAAAATCGTATTCAAATAGTGCTCAAATTGAGTTGATAATGACACCTTTTAAACGTTTCGATTTCACGTTAGCAGCACGTTACAACGATGTAAAAGCAACATTGAACAACGAATTAATCGACAAACCTTTAGTAAATAAATTGAAAGGTGTACTTGCATTGTCGTATGCAACCAATCACGAAAAGTGGCAATTCGATATAACCAATCAATTAGTAGGAACGAGTCGTTTGCCAAACACACAAAGTAGTCCTGCCGAATACCAAAAAGCAGAAAATTCGCCCGCATATTATATTTTACATGCTCAAATAACCAAAAAATATAAAAACTTGGATTTCTATATTGGTGGAGAAAATCTGACGAATTTTGTGCAAAAAGACCCAATTATTTCTCCTGAAAACCCATTTGGCGAGCATTTCGATACATCTATGATTTGGGGTCCAATAGTCGGCCGAATGTTTTATGTAGGATTTCGATTTAATATTAAGTAAAAAATAAACAAATGAAAACAGAAGTAATTTATATCGAAAATTTAAAATGTCATGGCTGTGCAAATACAATTCGTACAGAATTAAAAAAAACAGAAAGCGTAAAAGATGTGAGCATTAATCATGATGATTCATCGGTTACTATTGGCTACGAAAGTGACGAAAATAAAAGAGAAATATTTTTAAAAAAGCTTTCAAAATTAGGTTATCCAGAAAAAGGTAGTGGAAATTTTGGTGCAACCGTAAAATCGTATGTAAGCTGTGCAATTGGAAGAGTTAAATCGTAACTTACCTATTCAATGAATACTTATTTTTTGTCCTCGTTAGTGATAATGTTGTAACCAAGCAAAGCTTTTTCAATAAGCGTTGCTTATTTGATAATATGTAACTTGGACAAGAATGTTCGAGTTACTTTATAAATATCCTATTAGACATTATACCGAATAAGAAATTATATGCTAAATTTAAAGATTTGTATGACTCCAAATGAGTCATAGCTGAATTGTTCAGCTATAAACATACGACCACTACGTGGTCGAACTATTTGAAATTTTCTCTAAAAAATTATTCGGTATAAACCCTATTCAATTATAATATTTGTTGGAATGGATTCCAACAAGGGCAAGAAAATGTTGCTACAAATAAGCCAAATCGGTTTTAATATTCAATTTCAAACCTGTCGCTATCCAACAAAACAGGAAAAGCTTTTCTAAAATCTTCGAGTTCTGATTTTAAAATTTTGGTTGTAATTACGTTTTGTTTGTATTCCTCAATTTCGCTTATTGCATGTCCTTTTGGATGAATAATTTTTGAATTTCCTGAGTAATTAAGATTCATGCCGTCGATACCAACTCGATTAACACCAATTACATATATTTGATTTTCGATAGCTCGTGCCGACAATAATGTGTTCCAAACAAATTTTCGACTATCAGGCCAATTGGCAACATAAATTGCAAGATCGTAATTATTCCGATTTCTACTCCAAACCGGAAATCGCAAATCGTAACAAGTCAATAAATTTATTCTCCAATTTTTATAATTTACAATAACTTGTTTGCTGCCAGCGGTAAATCTTTTATGTTCATCGCCCATTCTAAACAAATGCCGTTTGTCATAGTAATTTATCTTTTGGTCGGGATGAACAAAAAAATGTCGATTGTAAAAATTATCGTTTTCCTGAATAATTACACTTCCTGAAATTGCAACATTCAATTCTCTTGCGGTTTGAGTTAACCAATCAATAGTTTTGCTGTTCATGGTTTGTGCAAGTTGTTTTACTTGCAGCGAAAATCCTGTTGTAAACATTTCGGGCAAAACAATTAAGTCGGTTTTGCCTTTCAAATTTTTTATCAATTCGTAGTGATGCGATAGATTTGCGGATACATCTTCCCAAATTAAATCGGACTGTACAATCGAAACTCTTAAATTTGTCATAAATTATTCTTCTGCGTTACCTATTGAAAAATATTCGGGATGTTTGCCAGTAGCACCTTTATATCTTAGTCTAATAGCTTTCATATCAACTTCAATATCTCCGGTAGGAATAAATTGCTCGCCAACGAATATTTCTTTCTTTTTATAATCTAAAATTCCTGTGTAAATAGGAACGTTTGCTTTTTCGGCAATGAAATAAAATCCTCTTTTCCATCGAAGAACTTTTTTTCGAGTTCCTTCGGGTGTAATTATTAAAAACATTTTATCTTTTGAATTAAAAAGGTCGGCAAGCTGATCAACCATATTGTTTCGAGTACCTCGGTCAACTGGAATCGCTCCCAATGCTTTTAACAAGTAACCTAGCGGAAAAAAAAACATCTCTTTTTTGATTACAAAATGAACTTTTATTGGCAAGGTGTTAAAAAAAAGTCTTCCGACGACAAAATCCATCATACTAGTGTGAGGAGCCACTACAATAATGCATTTATCAACTTTATAGTATTCGCCAACTATTTTCCAGCCCATTAACTTTAAAATCCACTTCGATATCATTATCTTTATTTTTTTTATAAAAGTATAATCTTTTCTCAACATATAAAATATTTTGTTCAAATACGATTACTATAAGATACTGGAACTTAGCGATGATGCTGGTATTATGGAAATTAAAAAGGCTTATCGGAATTTAGCAAAACGTTTTCACCCCGACGTAAATCATTCGCCCGATGCACAAGAAAAATTTATTTTAATAAACGAAGCTTACGAATATTTGATTCAGGCAAAATTAGATACGCCTATTTTTAAAGCAAAAACATCAAATAAGTCAAATTTCAGCGAAGAAGATTGGATATTTCAAGAACGCCAACGTGCAAGAAAACGTGCAGCCCAAAATGCTCAGAAAAAATATGCGGAATTTATGCAGAGTAAGATTTATAAGTCGGCTGTAATTATTTATACGCTAGTTGACTTAATTTTTATGCTTGTTTTTTTTATGATGATTTTTATTCCAATTATTTACACCATAAATAATGGTCTTGACCCAAAACGCATGGCAATGAATATTACAGCAGTGGTATTGGTCTCGATGTTAGGTGCAATTATGCTTTATGTAAGTTTGAAAGACAATCATTTTTTTCGAATTTTTAAATTCAAAAAATTCCGTAAGAATTAATAAAAAATGTATTCTTGGATAAATAATTACAACATAATTTTACACATAAACAGAATTGCATAAAATTTCTGATTAAATACAAAAATTAATAATTTTTCCAACAATGTTTTCTTAGATATTCGTCGGCGTCGATGTAGTGAAGATTAAAAGCCTTTTCCCAGTCAGAGCAAGCTCCATCGTTGTTGCCAAGTTCAAATCGACACATAGCACGAAAAAAATATGCTTCGGCAACTTTTGGATTTAGGTCGAGAACCATCGAAAAATCTTTATCGGCCAATTCGTACGAACTAGTTAAATAGTATGCGTTTCCGCGTAACAAAAAATAATCAGCATTCCCTGTATTGGTATGTAATGCATAATTAACATATTCCAATGCTTTGTGCATATCTTCCTGAGCAAAATAGATAAGCCCACAATAATAATTTGCCAAATCGTTTACAGGATAATATTTCAAATACAAATTTACATCATCAAGAGCTTTATCATATTCGTTGAGATTGTATTGTGCAATCATCCGATTAAAGTAATAATCAATTCGAAGTGAGTTGAAAGCAATTGCAGAATTGTAATCTTCTAAAGCCTTTTTAAATTTTTTATCAAGCAAATAAAGATTTGCTCTTTCGAAAAAATACAAATCATTTTTTTTGCTGATTGCAAGTGCCAAGGTTAAATCGGAAATGCTACCTTTATTGTTTCCCAAAGCTTTTGAAGCCATCGCTCTTAGATAAAAAGCATAATGGTTTCGTTTCGATTTTTCGAGAAAAGCATCTAAAATTTCGATTGCATCAACATATAAGGCTTTTGACATAAGGTACTCTGCGTCAAAAATGGTCATCTCGGTTTGCGAATACCAATCTTTCATCCATAAAGATTTCCACTCAATGGTTTCGTGATATTTTTCAAATACAGTATCGAGTTTAATGCTGGCTTGACTTTGTTTTTCTTTTTGTTTTAGATGATTTTCTAGCGATTCGAACATTTTTTGTTTTTCGCCCAGCATTGCATAGCATCTAGCAATTCCGTAAGTGCCCTCTACTGCATTTAAATTTTCAGCCTTTTTGTAATCCTTGAGTGATTGTTGAAATTCGCTAAGTTGAAAATAATTGTCGGCTCGTTTTAAATATATGTTAAACTGTGTAGAATCTAATTCAATAAATTTATTGTAAAAAAGCACAGCTTCTTGATAATTAGCTTGCTTTTCATAAGCTTCAGCTTTGAAATACAAATCATTTTTTTCTTGCGAGACTCCTAAAAAAGAAATCGTAGCTAAAAAAATTAAAATTATATATCTAATTATCATTTTCACTTTATTCAGCATTTATTTGTTTTCCCGACAAAACGTGAACAAACCCTAATATTGTTCTAGGTTCAAGTCCTGTCAGACGGTATTCATATACATCGCAAACGTAATAATAAACTCCATCGGGAACAATTTTTTTTGTTTCCATATTACGACCGTCCCAATTAATATCAGGGTCTTGTGTTTTGAACATTAAAACGCCCCATCGGTCGTAAATTTCAATATCTATTTTTTCAACAAAATTGTAAGGTCCAGGAATAAAAAAATCGTTCTGTCCATCATTGTTCGGAGTAAAGACGTTCGGTAAGTCATAATACGAACAATTATCAATGCAGGTTCTAGAAAGTTTTGAGCTCTCGTTTCCAACCGAATCGACTCCGGTTACAAGATAGCAGCCAGCCATTGACTCTTCCGGAACGTGAATATATGCTGTATCGTTAGCATTATTTAATGTAGCTATTAACTCTAATTCTCCGCTAATTGACGATGAGTAATAAATATTGTATTTTAACACATCGTCGGCACACGAATCATTTAAATTATTCCATGTCAAGGCATTTTTCAAACTGTCGCAAAGTGAAGTAAGAATTAAGTTCGGTGAACAAGGAGAAACATTATCTAGCGGACTTCCACAAGTATATTGCGAAAAATTGATTATCGGATCAATAAATCCATCGGTAATATATCGCCCAAGGCTTTCAATTTTATAACAATAGGTTGCTCCATTTTTCAACCCCGTATCAACATAGGGCAAGGTTGAAGTTATTCCGATTGAATCGAACTCCATTATCAAGGCATTTTGTCTGAAAACAATGAACGTATCGTTTAACCAAGGAACATTTTTATCAATATCAAGGCTGATTTGATTATCGGAACTCACAAGCTTTAGATACATTGACGATGCAACCTGAGGTGTTCCAATTAAAAAACGATTTCCAGTTTCATCGTTATAAAATTCAATTTTATATGAATATTGTTTTTCTTTTGTATTGATAAGCGTATCGACAAAAATAGTGTCATTTATTTGTGGTAATGAATCAATTAGCGATAGACTTTCGCCCCACATTCCCTCTGAACGATAAATCAAATATTTATATGGACCCGGAGCTGCAATGGTATCGAAATCAGTTGGTTTTGACCAAGCTACAAACATAGAACCTTCAATATTATCGGTATTTCGCACACTTACATTTGTAATTACCGGAATACCTTTTACCAATTCGGTACATACTTCAGCAGATGCAATACTTTCTGCCCCGTCGTCGAAATAAGCTGTAATAATATAGCAGTAAACATAGCCTTGAGCCAAACCCCGACCATCGTTATTATCGATATAATTTAAGGATTCAAAACCTTCTACATTAGCAATACGTTCGTAACCTGTCCACTGTGGAACTCCTGTTATACAATTTGCCGGAATATAATTGGCCAATCCTTGTTTTCTGTAAATAAAATATCCAGTTGCTTGTGAACATGAGCAAGTATCCCAAGTTAAATGAACAGCATTGTTTGTTGCCTCGGTTTGTATATTTTCGATGGGAGGAGCAATGACTAAAATTTCAGCATTTTCGATGTCAACCAATTCAACTTCGTCGTCATCATCTTTAGCTTTGAACACAACTTGGTAAGGTTGTCGGCGAACATGCGAACAATTTGTATTCCAAGTAAAAGTCTGGCTTACAGTTCCCTGTCCTATTTTTGGTTGTTCAAATACGGCCGAAGAATCGTTTAAATATAAAGGACCTCCGTTTCCGGTTAGGGTAATGATATTGTTATCAGAATCGCTTGCATTCACCTCAAATATTAGTGTTGAATCAACCACGACACAAAATTTTTCAAATGCGTCAATGATAGGAGGATTATTATCGCTTTCAATAACCTCAATTTGCATATCGCGAACAATTTTCCCAATTTTTATATTATTACGCCACTCTTCAATAACAATTGCGACGTTATATATTCCTACTTCAACAGGCGAATCCCAAATTAAATCTCCATTTAAAGAATCAATAAAAATAACATTGCTAGCTTCGGGCAATTCGTAACCAATAATATCTTCGCCGTTTTCGCCAGTACAAATTCCTAAGCGGTAAGCTAAGCTGTCGCCATCAGCATCGTATGCTGCAGGATTATGAATAAATATTTTCCCTTTTGCCGCTTTATCAATCGGAGGGTTCAATAAAACAGGAGTGTTATTATATCCAACTTCCGAATTGATGAGCATAACGGTTTTGATTGAAAAAACCACATTAACCGAGTTAGGAATATTCTCTACGCCATAATTTCTGTTAGGGTCTTCTACTATAATTTCGTACGTTCCTGAGCCGGGATAGGTGTGCTCTCCGATATAAACATTTTTATTGTAATTATCGCCCAAACTTGTTTTAACCACTCGCTGTACGATTGAAGTTGTGTTGTCTCCCCATTTTACTTCCAAATCGGGTCTATCGGCAGGACTTTGCGAGTAGGTAAATGTTGTAATGGTAATTTCGTAAGTGAGTTGTGAAATTTGTCGATATGTAATTTCGCCTGCTCTATTGTGAGTAGAGTATGCGTTAGAAAAAATCAAAATCGATAATATGAGTAATATTATATATCTCACTAAATAACCACTTTACATTTATAATTATCGTTCTTCAAATTAAAGCCTTGCTTAACATTATCGTAGTAAAAAATCAATAAATTAGTTTGATTTTCAAATAAATCGAGCATTAATTTATTCTCAAACTCAATTTTGTGAAAAGTATTTTTAGTTGGCAGAAAAAAATTAACCCAAATTGCATCTTCATGTTTTTTACTCGAAACAAAAGTTAGTTGATTACTTGGTTTTCCATCAATGTAAATTAAAAAATTTTCGTTGATGTACTTACTGATGTATGCCGAATTCATATCAACATTTTCAACCGCCAGATTAATGTTTTTCCCAAACTTATGAATTAAGCCATTTTGAAAATCGTCAGTAAAAAGTTTTATTCCAACGGAAAAACCTTGTTTGTCATTATCATACTCAACATTGGTCATAGAAAAATGCAAGGGATGACCCATAATACTTGTTGTAAGAAAGAGAAAACAAAATAATATTTTTACTTTTACGCTTATCATTTGAATGATAAAATTACAAATAAATTTTTGTTAAAAGGACTCTTAAAACAAATTTATGTCAATATTCAATTTATATTTAAGTTTAGGCTTCGACCATATTGCCGATTTTGCAGGTTACGACCACATACTTTTTATACTTACTTTGTGTACTGTGTACAGCTTAAAGCAATGGAAAAATTTACTAGTTTTAATCACCGCATTTACAGTTGGACATTCGATTACATTGGTTCTTGGGGTTTTAAATTTAGTTTCGATTCCAAGCAATATTATTGAGTTTTTGATAGCATTTACCATATTTATTACTTCGGTCAGTAATTTTTTTCAGGCAGGTAACATCGTAAGTAAAAACATGCATCGGGTAAAATACCTTTTTGTTTTGTTTTTCGGATTGATTCACGGGCTTGGATTTTCGAATTATTTACGTTCGTTTTTCGGTCAAGAAGAAAGTTTTGTACTTCCTCTATTTGCTTTTAATGTTGGAATTGAACTAGGTCAAATTATTATTGTTTCGAGCGTAATGCTGATTTTAACTTTAGCAACAAAATATGTTAGAATAATCCAAGTAATTATTACCTACCTTCTGTCAACTTTGGCGGCATTGATTTCTATCTATTTGATGATTGAAAGATTCTAAAATAGATGCAATTTTTTATCGAAATAAAATAAAGCTGATATTGTGAAATTTAATATCTTCAAGAAATTATTCAATTTCGACGGTTAGCCCATCTAAACCTAGAACGGTATTTTGAAAAATTTCTTGAGCTTCTTCTAAAATAGGAGTCAAGTCTTTGTATCGGGCTGAGTAATGTCCTAAAATCAGTTTATTGGCATTTGCAATTTTTGCTGTTTGAGCAGCTTGTTTAGCTGTTGAATGATAGGTGTCGTTGGCTCTGTCGGCGTGTATATCTAAAAAAGTAGATTCGTGAAAAAGTAAGTTAACATTTGGAAAATATGATGCATTTTCTTCTTTAAACATAGTATCGGAGCAATATGCGTACGAAAGAGGAGCGGGGGCAGCAATAGTTAAATGTGAATTTGGAATAATTTCATTCAACTCACTTATATAATCGTTTCCATCTTTAATGCTTATAATGTCTTTGATAGAAAGTTTATATTCAGAAATTATTTCTTTTTTTATGTTTCTAGTTTTCGGTTTTTCGGCAAATAAAAATCCACATGTGTTTATTCGATGTTTTAGCGGGAATGATTTTATGGTAATATGGGAATCTTCGTAAATTATTTCCGGTGATTTATTATTCAGTTCGTGAACAATAACTTTGAAGTCGACATTGTCGATAATATTTTTCAATACGAAATTTATAATTTCTTCGATTTGAGCATCGGCATAAATATGAATATCATTTTTTCGCCCCATTAGTGCGTATGATGATAGCAAACCGAATAAACCAAAATAGTGGTCGCCATGAAGATGGCTGATAAAAATATGATTGATTCGTGAAAGTTTGAATTTAAACTTACGTAATTGAATTTGAGTTCCTTCACCGCAATCAATTAAAAAGAACCGCTCAAATACATTGAGTACTTGAGCGGTTGGATTTCTTTTGGATGTAGGTAATGCAGAGCTACATCCTAAGATAGTGACATTAAATGCCATAGATAAAATTATTCAACATCTTTCAAAACTAGTTCAACAGCTTTATCAAGTTTGTAAGTGATATTTAAGACTGTGTCTAATTGTGATATTGTGATAAGTCTTTCTACTGCAGTATGCAATCCAGTTAAAACAAACGTTCCGCTTGCATTCTTACACAATCTGTTTGCAACCAGTATAGCACTAAGTCCTGATGAATCACAATATTTACATTCGCTTAAATCTAGTATTATATTTTTCTCGCCGTTACCTGAAATTAAAACTAATTCAGATTTTAAGGCAGGAGCAATATGCGTGTCCAATTTATCCACTAATACCTTAATAAGCGTGTATTTGTCGTTTTTTTCTATTTTAAAATCCATTATGCTATAAGGTTAAATTTGTTTAATAAATTATTTATTTTTTTCGCTTTCTTCCATTTCAGATTTCAAAGCTGCAAGTTCAGAAATATCTCCTAAAGTTGTTTTTTCGAGTTTATCTTTCATGTTTTTAACAGCTTTTTCAGTCTTTGTTTTTGTTGCTTGACTTTCGGCTCTTTGAACATCTTCGAAAACTCGACTGTGAGAAACGATAATTTTCTTACCTTCTTTTGAGAACTCGATAACTTTGAAGTCTAATTTTTCTTCAACTTTTGCATTCGATTTATCTTCTTTTACTAAGTGACGAGGTGTAGCAAATCCTTCAACTCCGTAAGGAAGTGAAATAACAGCTCCTTTGTCGCTTAATTCAACGATTGTTCCTTCGTGAACTGAATCAACTGAGAAAATAGTTTCGAATACGTCCCAAGGATTTTCTTCTAATTGTTTGTGACCTAAGCTTAATCTTCGGTTTTCTTTGTCGATTTCTAAAACAGATACTTGAATTTCGGCTCCAATTGAAGTAAATTCAGCTGGGTGCTTAATTTTTTTAGTCCACGATAAATCAGAAATGTGAATTAAACCATCAACTCCTTCTTCTAATTCTACAAAAACACCAAACGATGTGAAGTTTCTAACAATAGCATTGTGTTTAGAAGCTGTTGGGTATCTTTCTTCGATTTTTTCCCATGGGTCTGGTTTCAATTGCTTGATACCAAGTGACATTTTTCTTTCTTCGCGGTCTAATGTTAAAATTTTAGCTTCAACAATATCACCTACTTTTAAGAATTCTTGTGCACTTCTTAAGTGTTGCGACCATGACATTTCTGAAACGTGAATTAAACCTTCAACACCAGCAGAAATTTCGATAAATGCACCATAATCAGCCAAAACAACAACCTTACCTTTTACTACGTCTTCAACTTTCAAATCGGTATTCAACGAATCCCAAGGATGTGGAGTTAATTGTTTTAAGCCCAATGCAATTCTTTTCTTTTCGTTATCGAAATCAAGAATAACTACATTTAATTTTTGGTCTAATTGTACAATTTCTTCAGGATGTGTAACTCGTCCCCATGATAAGTCGGTGATGTGAATTAATCCATCTACGCCGCCCAAATCAATAAATACTCCGTATGAAGTGATATTTTTAACAGTTCCTTCGAGAACTTGTCCTTTTTCAAGTTTAGCAATAATTTCTTGTTTTTGTAACTCAAGTTCAGCTTCGATAAGTGCTTTGTGAGATACAACAACATTTTTGAATTCGTGATTGATTTTAACAACTTTGAATTCCATAGTTTTACCAACGAATACATCGTAATCGCGAATTGGTTTAACATCGATTTGAGAACCTGGTAAGAATGCTTCGATTCCGAATACATCTACGATCATACCACCTTTAGTTCTGCATTTGATGAAACCTTTAATGATTTCACTATTTTCTAAAGCTGAATTAACTCTGTCCCATGAACGTAGAGCTCTAGCTTTTTTGTGTGATAATAATAATTGACCAGTTCTATCTTCTTGACTTTCAACGTAAGCTTCAACAGGGTCGCCAATTTTTAAGTCGGGATTGTATCTGAATTCGTTTATGTTTATAATTCCTTCTGATTTGTAGCCAATGTTAACAACAACTTCGCGTTTGTTCATTGCTACAACATGACCGTCAACTACAGCGTTTTCTTCAATTGTAGAAAGGGTTTTGTCGTACTTAGCTTCTAAGCTAGCTTTTTCGTCTTTTGAATAACTTTCGTATTTTTTACCAACGTTATCCCAATTAAAATCTTCTGGTTTTTCGAATGTTACGTATTTCAGAACATCTACTACTTCCTCGTCAAGATCCTCTTCAATTAAGTCCTCTTCAAGAGGATTACCTTTAAGTTCCAATTCTTCTTCGTATTGGCTTAAAGCTACATTTTCTAATAATTCTTCTTTTTTTGCCATCTAAAACAATTTGTTAATTAATAAGTTAGACAATATTTATAGATATATAAGCTACAAAAGTACAATTTATTTTCGTTAACTACAATGTTTTTAGATAATTATACGACTATTTTTTAAAAATAAAACTTTTGTGTTCAGATGATAAGATACTCTGTATGATTAATTTTAATAGTTTTTGATTTTGAGTATATGAGTAGTTGATTTTATCATCACTTTTTTGAAATTTTATCATCACTTTTTTGAAATTTTATCATCAAAAATATGCCTTAAATGTAAAAAAAATATGTAAAACGATTTTTATTTTTATCTTTAAAAATTATAAAAAAACGCAATGAATTTTTTAAAGTTAAAGTTATCTAACACTTCGCTTTTAATCTTTTATTCAGCTACTGTAGTTATTATTTCAATATCTCTATCCTTATACGTTGGCATTAATACGTTAGACGAATCATATAAAGATTTAAAATTTGAAACGGTTATTCATTTTAATCACGAACTTGATTACATAGAAAAATTTATTTTGGCAAATTCCGACAAATCGGAAAGTGAAATATTAACACTAATTTATCCCTTTTTTAACAAAATTACGAATCACCCCACAGGCGAATATATTTGCTTAATTGACAATGGTTCCGAATTGATTTTTCATTCAAAATTATCAGAAAAACTTGGAGTTTATGTCGGAAATAATATAGTCGTAAATAAAGATGGAATGACTTTTAAAATTTCTGAAATCGTAAATAGTCGCAAAAATTTTGTGGGAGATTATCTTTATACTCAAGACGAGAAACAACTTCTGGCTTTACGAAAGATATCTTCTCGTAATTGGACATTGGGTATTTATAGACCATACAGTGCTATCAATAAAGAGTTTAAAACGAGTAGATATAATATTATTGTATCAATTTTGTTTATTTGTTTTATTATTTTGCCATTATCATCACTAATTCTGCTTTGGCTTTCAAGAAAAATTCACAAAAAATACCTTGATAAGCAAATTTTAATGATAAAAGAAATCAACTTAACGAATGATTCATTAATAAAATCAAAACAACAGCTCGAAAATTCGGAAAATGATTTTAAATTACTTTTTGAAAATATGAGTGCAGCTTTTGCACTGCATCGAATTATAACTGACGAAAATAACATGCCGATTGACTACGTGTTTATTAAGGTTAATCGTAAATTTGAAGAACTTACCGGATTAAAAAGAGAGGACATAATCAATAAACGAGTATTGGAAGTATTGCCAAAAACCGAAAAATATTGGATCGAAACTTATGGCAAAGTAGCTCTTGAATCATTGAATGTGGAATTTACTGATTATTCAGCCGATATTGATAAATACTTTGAAGTAAGAGCTTATTCGCCATACCCCAAGCATTTTGTTACGAGTTTTTATGATGTAAGCGAACGAAAAAAAATCGAGATTAAACTCAACGAAAAAAATGAAGAATATTTATCGGCAAATGAAGAATTAAATGAACGAAATATTGAACTCAAAAAAACGAAAGAACAAATTGAAGAAAGCGAACAGAGATTCAGACTAATGTTCGAGAATGCTTCAATTGGAATTGCACTTCTTTCGTTAGATTTTATTTTTACAAGAGTAAATAAAGCTTTTTGCGATTTTATAGGATACTCCGAAAGTGAATTTTTAGGAAAAACAATTAAAGAAATCACCGAACCCGAAATACTTGCAAAAAATATAGAATTACAACACAAACTTAAACAAGGAGAAATTCCATTTTTTCAACTTGAAAAAGGATTTATTCATAAAAATGGGCATGTTGTTTATGGTTTATTAAATGCAACAATTATAAAAAATCAGGAGAACGAACCGCTTTATTTTATGGGTTCGGTTCAAGATATTACTGAACGAAAAAAACTAGAATTAGCAATAATTGCGGAAAAAGAAATTTCGCAAAAAAATGAAATTTTACTAAACGAAGCACAGAAGGTCGCAAAGATTGGGCATTGGGAGCTGAATGTTGCTGAAAACAAATTACTTTGGTCTGATGAAGTTTATCGAATTTTCAATCTGGAACCCCAAGAGTTTAATGCTACTTATGAATCGTTTCTCGACAATATTCATCCCGACGATAAGCAAAAAGTTAACGAAGCATATACAAATTCGTTAATCAACAAAACAAATTATGAAATTGAGCATAGACTTTTGCTTAAAACTGGAGAAATTAAATACGTTTTAGAAAAATGTGAAACTGTTTTTGATTTTGAAGGCAATCAAGTCCGCTCAATAGGAACTGTTCAAGATATAACCGAACGAAAAAAAGCCCAACTAGACCTAATCTTTGCAAAAGAAAAAACCGAAGAAAGCGAAGCCTTTTTGTTAAATATTTTTGAAAATATACCATTAATGATATTTATTAAAAATGCAGAGGACCTAAAATTTACACATTTCAATAAAGCAGGGGAACAACTTTTAGGTTATAACCGTGAAGAATTAATTGGAAAGAATGATTACGACTTTTTCCCGAAAGAACAAGCCGATTTTTTTACTTCAAAAGATAGAGCCGTTTTTAATAGTAATGATTTAGTAATAATTGAAGAAGAGAATATTAATACTAAATATGGAATAAAAATACTTTATACAAAAAAAATTGCGATTAAGGATAAGACAGGAAACAACAAATATTTACTTGGCATATCGGAAGATATTACGGAGAAAAAGAAACGTATCGAAGAAATTGAAATGCTCAGTTTTGCCTTAAATAATACTTCCGAAAGCATTTTTATCTATCTAAAAGATAAACATAAATTTGTTTATGTAAATGACCGTGCATGCCGTTCGCTGGGATACAGCCGCGAAGAATTGTTGCAAATGAACACTTTTGACATAGACCCCGACATTACACCTGAAATGATAAATCAAATTAAGCATAAGGTTTATTCAGGTCAAACTATGATTTTTGAAACCAGACACAAAACAAAAGATGAACGAATTTTTCCGGTCGAAATTGGAAATTCCTTATATGCTTTTAATAATCAAGAGTATACTTTATCAATAGTTCGTGATATTACCGAACGAAAAAAGTTGGAGTTATCATTAGTGAAAAGCGAAGAAAAATTTAGAACTCTGATTACAGATATGTCTGTTGGTGTGATTTTACACAACACAAAAAGTGAAATATTAATGGTTAATCGCAAAGCGATGGAATTGTTGGGTTTGAGCGAAGAGCAGCTTTTAGGAAAAACGCCTTTTGACCCTGATTGGAATACAATTCACGACGATGGCTCTCCATTTCCTGGAGAAACTCATCCTATTAATGAAGCATTAAGAACCCAAAAACCGGTTAGAAATGTTACTATCGGAGTGTACAAACCTTTAGTGAAAAAATACGTTTGGTTATTGGTATGTGCCGAACCTCAGTTTGATACCGATGCAAATATGTATCAAGTTGTGGTTACTTTTATTGATATTAGCGAACAGCGAGAATTAGAAAAGGAAAAATCGAGATTGTCGAGAATTATTGAAGATACAATTGACGAGGTTTTCATAATTGAACCAAGTACTTTGCAGGTTGAATATGCAAATAAAAGCGTAGTGAAAAATTTAGGTTATTCAATTGACGAAATTATTGGCTTTAAACCTTTCGATTTTGACCCTTTAGTTGATGAAACAAAGATAGTTGAAATAAAACGAGACTTATTTGATGAAAATAAGAAGCGTCATGTTTTTCAAACGGAACATAAAAGAAAAGATGGAACAATTTATCCGGTAATTGTAAACCTTAATTTATTTGAAGAATATGGAAAGACAAAAATTCTTTCCCGAGCTGTCGATATTTCCGAACAGCAAAAACTAGAGCAAGAAAAGTTAAAATTATCTCGAATTATTGATTCAAGTTCAAATGAAGTATATATCTTTAATTCATCTACCTTGAAAATAGAGTATGCAAATCAGGGGGCTATTAATAAATTGGGATACACTATTGAGGAATTTCAATGTTTAACGGTTTATGATATTGACCCGAATTTCAATTATGAATCGTATGAAAAGATTGGTGAATTATTAAGTAGAGGACAAAATAAGTTAGTTTCTTTTGAATCTTATCATAAAACAAAAGATGGTACAGTATATCCAACAAATGTAACTCTTCAGGCTTTCGAAGAAAATAACCAGCACAAAACCTTTGTTATTATTACAGATATTACCGAACGCAAAAAATCAGAAGAAACTATACGCAAACTTCAAGAAAGATATCGTTTGGCATTTGATACAAGTTCTGATGCTATAAGTATTAATGAGTTAGATGGATTCTGTGTCGATATTAATACTGGGTTTACCCAACTAACCGGATTTTTACCAGAAGATGTGATTGGAAAAACGTCGTTGGAAATAAATATATGGAATAGGCTTAAGGATAGAGAATTATTGTTAGAAGCTTTAAAAACAGAAGGTTATGTCAAAAATTTAGAATCGGAGTTTCGTTGCAAAGATGGAAGTTTGAAAATAGGGTTGATGTCGGCAAATATCATTGATATAGATGGTAAATCACACATTTTGTCAATTACAAGAGATATTACCCAACGAAAACAAATCGAAACCGAATTAAAAGAACACACCGAAACACTCGAAACTATATTTAACAATTCGCCGGCAATCATGTTGTTGTTAAATTCAAAAACAGAAGTGGTTAAAATCAATAAAATAGGTTTGTATTTTTCCGATTTACACCCCGATAATATTATAGGTAAGCAGGGCGGTGAGGTTTTTAGTTGTATTGCTGCAATTGGAACCCCAAATGGTTGTGGAAATGGCGAAGCCTGTAAAACGTGTACTATTCGAAATTCTATTCAATCAACTATCGATACCGATAAGCATTTTACAAGAATTGAAGCTGAATTGATAAAAGTAAAAGCTGGGGAAGCAAAAAAATATATTATTCAATTGTCAACTACAATCGTACATTTAAATTGCGAAAAGTATGTTTTGGTAACTATGAACGATATCTCGGAGCAAAGAATGCTTGAAAATAAGGTAACTATCGCAACTATAGAAACAGAAACAAAAGAACGAGAAAGATTTGCTCAAGAATTACACGATGGAGTTGGACCACTTTTGTCGATAATTAGAATGTATATTCAGTGGCTCGGTAAAAAAGATGCAAAAGCCAATAAAGATGAAGTACTGAAAAAAGCCGAGGAAACCATCGACTTGACACATGCCACTATAAGAGAAATATCAACTAATTTGAGTCCGCATTTACTCGAAAATTTTGGTTTGAACGAAGCAATTCAAACATTCATCAATCGAATTCAAGAAACAACACATATTATATTGAAATATGAGTCGAATTTTAACGACAGAATAGAATTAGTTAAAGAACACATTCTTTATCGGATACTAACCGAAAGCATTCATAATGCGATTAAGCACTCACATGCAAATACCGTAACCATTTCGATTATTAAAGTTGAAAATAACTTATATATAAAATATTCTGACGACGGAATTGGTTTTGATGTAGATAAAATCATGAAATCGAATTTTGGCTTAGGTTTATTGAATATTAAAAAGCGTCTTGATTCTATTCATGCAAAAATTGAATATCGTAGCGAACCCAATAAAGGAGTTATATTCGAAATTGTATTGGTTATAAATGGTAAATTGTAAGGAAAAATAATGGATAGTACAGAAAAACTGAAGATTATTTTAGTTGATGATCATCGAATATTTCGAAAAGGAATAAAATCATTAATCGAAAATGAAGATATAGGCGAAGTAATTGCCGAAGCCGAAAATGGTAAGGAATTGCTCAACTTATTAGATAGGTTTAAGCCAGATTTAATTTTAATGGATATTGCAATGCCCGATATGAATGGTATTGAAGCAAGTAGGAGAGCCATAGCAAAAAGTCCTAAATTAAATATTTTAATATGCTCATCTTTTTCCGATATTCAATATTATCACGCACTTGTCGATGCTGGTGCAAAAGGATTTATCGTTAAAAATGTAGATATTGCAGAGCTAGAAACAGCAATTAAAAAAGTTGCAAAAGGGAAAAGTTATTTTTCAAACGAAATTTTGATGAATTTAGTCGAAAATTCAGCAAATGAAAGTGCTGATAGCAAAGATTTTACCGAACGTGAAATTACCATTATGAAACTCATTTGCAAAGGCTGTTCAAGTCAAGATATTGCTGATAAATTACATGTTTGTTCCGACACAGTAAAATCGCATAGAAGAAACATTGCGACTAAATCAAACACTCACAATACCGCCGAATTAGTTTTGTTTTGCGTTCGACAAAGGTTTATTGATTTGTAATCCGAGATTAATTCTAGTTTCACGTTTTATTACAAACGTAATTTTTGAATTTACATTTAACTATAGTTCGTTTAACTCATATATAACTCCCCTGTTTCAATATGAGCATAAAATACCCCATCCCTTATTTTAGGGCAAATTATGCGGCAAGAAAT
>MEOF01000010.1 GCA_001769505.1 Bacteroidetes bacterium GWF2_33_38 | reverse complement strand
ATCTCTTTATTTGTATAGCTTATATCATATTCCATGCTGCAAATTTACCTAATGCTACGCATTAGAAAAAATCTATTGCGTAATCTGGGATAATTCAATTTTTCAATATATTTTCACGCAATGGTTGCCAAATTCCGATTATGAATTAGACAATCGTCCACATTTCGAAATTTTAGGTAAAAAATATAAAAATAATTCCGCCGATTCAGAAGAAGAAATTTGGATTCCCGTGAAATTGAAATAATCAACGTCTATGAACATAAAAAACGTCATTTTACCACATTACTCCAAATAAAAAAGTCGATAGTTTCCTATCGACTTTTTTATTCAAGTCATTTCGAGTTTCCTACGAGAAATCTAGATTTCTCCCTGCGGTCGAAATGACAGTTAATTACGATTTCAATTCAGAAATTACTTCGTCGTTATTATCAATTAATTTGATGTCTAGAGGCATTTTACCTAAAGCATGTGTTGCACAACTTAGACATGGGTCATAAGCTCTGATAACAACTTCAACTGCATTTCGCATTCCTTCGGTAATTTCTTTTTGACCAGTCATCATTTTTTTAGCAACAAAATTAACGCCTTGATTCATTGGCTCGTTATTGTTTGTTGTAGAAACAATAAGGTTTGCCATTGTAATTTGATCGTCGTCGTTAATTGCATAGTGGTGGAATAATGTTCCGCGTGGAGCTTCAATTAAACCAACACCTTCTTTACGTTTTTGTCCTTTTGTTGTTAATTCACCTGACATTAGGTCTGGGTCGTTCAATAATTCTTTAATCATTTCAGCAGAGTGCAACAATTCAATTAATCGAGCCCAATGCATATGCATACACATATTGTTTGGTTTGCCGTTTGTGTAAGCTTTATAAATTTCGAATTCTTTTTGAGCCATTGGAGTTGGGATAAAATCGCAAGTATTTAAGCGAGCCAATGGACCAACTCTGTACCAACCTTTTTCTTTACCTAAGTCAATTAGGAAAGGGAATTTCATATAACTCCAACTTCTAACTTCTTCGGCAATATATTTACCATAATCTTGATAATCAACATCGTTCAAAATTCGTTTTCCTTCTGAATCAACAGCACGAAGAACACCATGATATAAATCTAATGCTCCGTCTTTACGAACTAAACTTAAGTGATTTGATGGGAATACTGAGAAATTATCGATAAACTCAGCATTAGCTTTGTGATATCCTTTGAATAAATCAACTGAAGCTTGTGCCCATTCAATCATTTTGTCGATATTCAACGGATCTTTTCCGTGTAAGAATTCGTCTTTTTCAGCTTGAGTTAAATGTTTGTTGATTCCACCTGGTATTGCTCCTGTTCCGTGAACTTTTTTACCGGCAGTAGCACGAATAATTTCTTGTCCGAATTTACGCATCATAACTGCTTGAACAGCTAAACCTTTAAACTCAGGAGTAATTGCTAAACCGATAACGTTTCTAATTGCAGGGTCTGCATCGTAACCGAACAACAAATCGGGAGCTGCTAAATGGAAGAAGTGTAATGAATGCGATTGGAACATTTGTCCATAATGCATTAATCTTCTCATTTTTTCACCGGTTGGAGTTAATCCGTCGCCAGTTCCTGCTCCAACAATTACGTCAAGAGCTTTAGCTGCTGCTAAATGGTGGCTAACTGGGCAAATTCCGCATAAACGTTGTACTAATACTGGAGCTTCCCAGTAAGGTCTTCCTTGAACAAAACGTTCAAAACCTCTAAATTCAACAATATGAAGACGACTTTGTGCTATATTTAGGTTTTCATCTTGATGAATGGTAACTTTTCCGTGTCCTTCGACTCTAGTTACGGGTTCTATAGTGATTTTCTTTGTCATTTTTCTCTAATTTTTTTAATTAATCAAATTTAACAACTTCATATGGTAATTCCAAAGCGTTACCTGTAACTAAGGCAACTAAAGCATTCCAAATCAAGTCAGCTCTTGGTGCACAACCAGGTAGGAAATAATCAATTTTAACTATTTCGTGACATGGATACACTTTGTCTAAAATCATCGGTAATTCGTCATCATTTGGAAGAATTCCTTCTGGATTTCCAATTTTTGCAGTTGGTCCATTAAGATAAGCTTCGTCGATGCATTCTTTAATGTCAATACCGTTTCTTAATGCTGGAAGTCCACCCATAATTGCACACTCGCCAACAGAAACTAAAATTTTGCAATTTTTACGGAATTCTTTTAGTACATGAACGTTTTCGCTATTGCAGCATCCACCTTCGATAATTCCTATATCGCATTGTTTTGTAAAAGTTTTAATGTCGTCGATTGGAGATTTATTAAATTCAACTAGTTCGATTAAATCTAATATTCTTTCGTCAATATCTAATAATGACATGTGACAACCAAAGCATCCAGCTAGAGATGTTGTTGCTACTATTTTTTTACTCATTTTTTTTCCTCCTTGAATTAATTCTTAATTTAAATTACCAATACCAATTGGTTTAAGGTCGAATTTACGACTTCCGATAGGAACAGCAAATCCTTTTTCTTTCTTAATTATTGCACCAACTGGACAAATTTCCATAGCTTTTTGTGCAATTGCAGGTGAAAGAGTTTTTGCCAAATCAACATCAATATTGATTTCTAATTTGTGTCCTCTATTTTTAAGTGCAAATACGCTTCTTCCTTTTTCGTCTTTGATTATACGAACGCATTTTTTACATAAAATACATCTGTTTCTGTCAAGCATTAAATTTGGGCTTGCAGCAAATATTTCACGTTGTGGAAATGCGTATTGAAAACGAGGAACAAGCATTGCATATTTGTATCCTAATGCTTGAAGTTCGCAACAACCGCTCTTTTCGCAAGATGGGCAGAAGTGGTTTCCTTCAACAAATAATACTTCAACGATAGCTTTTCTGACTTCATTTATTTCAGGGGTATCGTTTTCGATTTCAAGATTATTACAATCACATGTAAGAGGAGTTGTGCAAGCTGCCATAGTTCTGCCGTTCATTTTAATTTGGCAAATACGACATGAACCAGCAGGAATAACATCTTTCATGTGACAAAGAGAAGGAATATACACACCATTTTCAATGGCAGCATCTAGAATGCTTTGGCCGTTTTTGCCAACACATTCTTTTCCATCAATTTTAAATTTAATTGTGTCGCTCATATTTTCTTTTTTTATTTCTTCTACTTTTTTTGTTTCAACTACAGGAGTTTCTACTTTTTTCTCAACAATAGGCTCTCTCTTAACTTCTTGTTTTGGAGCTTCATGTTTTGCTTCCTGTTTAACCTCTTCAGGTTTTTGTTTTTTTCCAAATAAACTACTAAAAAATCCCATAGTATAAAATTATTTTTGGTTAATACTAATGTTCTAAATTTGGTTTTCTTCCAACAACGGCACATGATGCTGCTACTGCTGTTTCCATATTAAATTCGGAAACATAATCAGTGTCTTTTGTCAATGCGTCGTACTTTTCGCGGAAGTTTTGAATGGTTGTTATAATCGGGTTTGACGCTGTTTGTCCCAAACCACAACGGTTTGCTAGCTTCATAAACGATCCCCATTCAACTAATTCGTTAACTTCATTTTTGGTTGCATGTCCATTGATAACTTTTTCAAGTCTTTCTTTCATCAAAACTGATAAAGCTCTACAAGGAACACATGAACCGCACGATTCGTCAACAAAGAAATCCATATAGTTGTGAACAACATCTTTAAGAAGGTTTCGTTGATTTCCGATAATTGTCATTGCACCTCCAGTAGCCAAATCTTCATAAGCAATTGCTCTTCCAAATTGTTTTGGATTGATGCAAGTACCTGATGGACCAGCAACTTGAACTGCTTGAACGTCTTTTGCTCCGACCATATCCAACATTTGTTGAATTGTCATTCCCCATTCAATTTCATAAACTCCTGGTTTTTCACAATCTCCAGAAATACTTAATAATTTGGTTCCAGCTGATTCTTTTGTTCCAATACCTTTATACCAAGCTCCGCCTTTTTCAATTATTTTGGTAATATGAGCTAAAGTTTCAACATTGTTTATAACTGTTGGCTTATTCATATAACCTTTTTGAACTGGGAATGGAGGTCTGTTTCTAGGTTCGCCTCGTTTGCCTTCGCATGATTCGATTAAAGCTGATTCTTCACCGCAAACATATGCTCCTGCACCAAGTTGAATTCTAATGTCGAAATCAAAACCTTGTTTTCCAGCAATATTTTTACCTAATAAGTTTTGGGTTCTTAAATCTTCTAAAACTTTGTCTAGGTATTTTACTAAATATTTATATTCGTGTCGTAAATACAATATTCCTTGTTTTGCTCCAATAGTGTATCCAGCAACTGTCATTCCTTCGAAAACTAGAGCAGGAACTTCAGTTAAGATAACTCTATCTTTAAATGTACCAGGTTCTCCTTCGTCAGCATTACACATAACATATTTTACTGGTTCTGCTTCTTTTCTACAAAAATCCCATTTTAATCCTGTTGGAAAACCAGCACCACCACGTCCTCTAATTCCAGAAGTTTTAACTTCGGCTACGATTTGGTCTGCATTCATTTCAACAACTTTACGTAATGCGGTTCCTGTTTTGTACTCAGAAAATGTTACAGCTCCTTTTTTCATCAAATTATTTTTAACCATTGATTTGATTAATTCTGATGAATTTTGTCCGTCGCCGTACTCAGTTATCATTTCTTTTACGCATTTGTCGGCTTTAAATCCTGCAACTATTTCTTTAACTTTAGCAGGAGTCAAGTTTGTAAAAACTTTACCGTTGATTAATGCGGCAGGCTCTTGGTCACTCATTCCAATACAAGCAGTATTAAATAACCCGATAAGTCCGTCAGCAGAGACAGAACCAAGTTTGCAATTTGCTTCTTTTTCGAATGCTTTCACAACTTCTGCTTTTCCCTTCATGTTGGCAACTACACTGTCGTTCATATAAACGGTGTATTTACCTGCACTTTCTTTTGTAAAGAAATGGTAAAAAGATCTAGTTTGTTCAACATCTACTTTTGAAATGCCTAATTGACTTGCAACTAGGGCAATTGCTTCATCGTTGACAGAGCCATGTTCTGCTTGAATATCAAGCAAAATATCCATCAATCGAGTAGCATCTTTTTGATGTTTTTCAATAATCGTTTGCAACGTAGCTTTCATAGATTTTTGATTGTTTATTTATTAAAATATTCGTGTTACTATTTTTATTATTTTATCCCAATTTTTTTGTTGGTACTCAAATATAGACATAGACTTAAACGAATTTAGTGCTGTAAAGCATCTCTACGGCATTATTATATAGACTAAATAAAAATAAGGCTTAAAATGCTGAATATGAACAATATAATACCTATGTATTTAAATAAGACAAAAATTTCTTAAATAATGTTTTAAAACAATATTTGATAAATTATTAAAATTGCAAAGATGTAAAAAGTTAAAACCTAAATTTGAATTCGATAATTCAAAAAAATATGTCAATCCAAAATTAAAAAATAACACCTTTATACATGTGATTTTTAATTGGATATAGATAGGAAAAAATAAGGTCAAATTCATGTGTATTCGTCTTTATCGAACCGATATTGATATTAATTTTTGTTTGTTCTTTAGGTAGTATAATTTTATTAATTTCAATTATGCAATTATTAATTGTGATTGACTCAACTCGAATAGGAAGATTTGACGTTGAACGAATACTTAATGTTGAATCTTTAATTGAAAGTGAGGCTGATACCAATTCTGTTGCTCTAAACATTTTTTTAACTTCGTTTATTCGGCTAAGTATCCATTCTGGTTGGAAAACGGATTGAAAATCTTGTCTTAAAATTTTAGGTTCTATTGATTCAATAATTTTGAGATTATTTTTTATAAAGCAAAAAATCGAATCGTTGTGAGAATAATCATATAAATATTTGGAGTAGTGGAACAGAAAAGTAGAATCATTGCTCAAAACTGGATTTAACGGATACTTATTCTTATAAGAATATACCGAATCAAACGAGTAATTATGACCTTTATTTATCAAATCAAGTTCAACATCGTAACGAATATAGTTTGCAGGATCCCAAGCTATTGGTTCAAAAAGTTGAGTTTTTTCATTGAACCACAATTTCACATTTTGGCAAAGAGTAGCATGATGAGATAAGAATATGTCGGATAGGGCATAGAATTTACCATATAAATTCATATCGAAACAATCTGATGCATTTTGTCCTGATTTTTCGAGCAAATCAATTTTATCTTTGGCAGCTTTAAAATTTCTTATTAGTTCTTTGTTATCAAAAATTTTCTTTTTCATATATGGTTCTAATTCCGGAAAAGAATTGTAATAACCTTCACAATCGTTTTTTAATCTAAAAATTATACCTCCACTTCGATTGCATGATGTAATAAGTTCGCCGGAAAAACCTTCTTGCAAT
This sequence comes from Bacteroidetes bacterium GWF2_33_38, assembly GCA_001769505.1. Lineage (GTDB taxonomy): Bacteria > Bacteroidota > Bacteroidia > Bacteroidales > GWF2-33-38 > GWF2-33-38. The sequence goes on along the minus strand of MEOF01000010.1, from coordinate 29,436 downwards.
ATATAGACACCAACATCTGTATTGTTAAAATATAGATTTATAAATTTGAAATCGTTTGAAATTATGCCTTCTTTTCGGAAGAATTTGTAAAACAAAAACCCATAAAATCCATAATTTTCGAGTTCGGGTCGGACCAATGATAATTTTCTTTTTCCAAAAAGCAAAGAGCTGTCTTTTATATTAAATCGATAAGTTGCATTATGAAGTCCATTTTTGTAATTTGAACTCATATCTCCACGAAGTCTTATTTCAATTGTATGCTCAATATTATTGTTGTCAATAATTTTTGCAGGAACGTATTCAAAATCGTTCATCCCGAAAATATCACAGCTATCTTCCATCGACAGTTTGTCGTTGATTTGTTTTTCGAGATAAAGAATATTTTTTTTATCAATATAGAGTTTAAATATAGGAGTCGTATCTAAAGTTTCAGAAAATGTAAAATAGGTTTTAAAATTTTTGATTAATGATGGAAAATATTTATGCTTAAGATATTCATTCAGAGCATGATCATTGCTCATTAGTTTAAAAAATACAAATGCAGGGTATGATGCAAAAATTAGAAAGAAGAATAATATAATAAATGTGATTTTTTTCTTCATTTGGTTTTCTTCAACTTTATCATAGTAATTTGAAATAATTTCATCGCATTATATATAATTTTCCTATGTTGTTGTTGAAATATTTTTCGGCTCCGGTTTGTCGTTTGTCTAATGTTTCACCATTTATCTGGGTATTTACTTTATAAAAATATACGCCATTAGCTAGCTTGTCTCCAAACATATCTATCCCATCCCAAAAATATTCTGTAATATTATTTCCGATATGAATTGTTCCGAGTTCGTCAAGCGAGATAACCTTAACTAACTTTCCCGAAATTGTAAAAATATGTATTTCGAATTCATCGGGAATTTCGCTTCCGGTTAACGTAAAAACAAATCGGGTTTTAGTCGAAAAAGGGTTTGGGTAATTGAAAACATCGGTAATGGTTGCTTGATTTATTACTTCAAACGAAATATTGTAATCGTATTGCCCTGACTCATTATTGGAAACATCTTTTGCTTGAACTCTCAGTTCATAAACTCCATCTGATAATATTGGTTCGTAAATGATTTTACAGCTATTATCGGGCAATTCAGCTGGTATCCATTTCATATTTTCACTACCATCATCGTTTTGAAAATATATTCGAACTTCTTCGCCAGTTTCTTGAGGTTTTAAATAAACTTTAAAAACAGAAGTGTCATTTAATGCTAGAAATTTATTTTCATCTTTGAGAGATACAACTATTTGAGGTTTTGCTGATACTATTTCGCCATTCATGATATGAACTCCATCAAAAACAACATCAAGTAAAGGGTTTGTAATATCTGAGTTTATAAAAAAATATTTTTGAGCTATGTTGTTAAAATGGTACTGCTCAATTTGATCATATTTCCCTGTTTGTGAATTTATTGGATTTACTTCAATCCATACACTATTCAGTCCAGATAAACCTTCGGTAGAAAATTTTAGCGTGTCAATTAGTACATCGCCTGCTGGGTGAGGTCGTTCGCGAACTTCTTTCAAAACACTAAATTCACTATTGTGATTTTGGAGTAAATACTTAATCAACAAGCTATCCATATCAAAATCACTTATGTTTTCGGTTGCGATTGAGAAAATAATACTGTCTCCTTCATTTACAGTATCGTTATAGAAATAAAAGCCTTTGTTAAAATTGATAGCTGTTTCGGGAGCCAAGTCAGAAATTAATTGCCATTTTTTGAGTTGTGCCGGAGTTTTTGCTGAATCGTCGCGGTTTTTCATTAACAATTTCACAAAAGGATATTCTTGAGCATCAACATTGTTTTGTAGATTGTAAACTGCTGTATCAGTTTCTGAAATATCAGAAATCAATTCTTGTTCATTACCACTTTCATTAACTCCATATAAAACTAATGACGATTCGTCGAACGAATTTTCTTCACTTGGAGTTTGCCTCCAACGTAAAGTATTCCATTCTGATGACGGTCCAAATTGTACCGATTTTATATCTCCATAATAGTATGTTCGTGGAAAAAGATGCGATAAAGTTATATCGTCGTGATTGTGTTCTCCAACCATTTCTTCAACTGATTCTAAATTTCCTTTTTGAAAAAATAAAATATATGGATAATCATCGGGAACATTGCTAATTTGCATAGCAGAATTTGATAGTGATTCAAAGAAACTGTACTGTTCGGGAGTCCACTGTTGAAAATATCCAAATCGGAACGTGTACATTACAACATAGTTTCCATCGGGAATGTAATTGTTGATAAAGTTTATTAGACGTTCACGATATAAACTATCCGAAGAGAATATAAAATATTTATCTAAACGAGCTCTTAGTGGACATTTTTCATAATTTCTATGTCCAAAATCACCCCTGTTCGATTCCCAAGGTTCAAGCGTAAGAGAATCAATTACTGCAACCATTATTGAAGGAGTTGTTCCGCAACTTGTAAAGTCACCAACACCGTTAATATAATATGAGGTTCTTCTCCATTCTTCAGTTCCATAAGCACTTCCTATGGTTCGACAAATTAATTCGCGAGGAGTTGTAATGTAATCGAATGATCTTGCTGTTCGGTTGTAATCTATAAAATTGTATGTATTTTCTTTAAATTGAAAAAAGTGAGCCTGCGACCAACCGGTTTTATTGTTGATGTAAATAAACGAACTTTCTTTCCAATTATAATCCTCTCCATCTTCGGGCATTTTGCTAACTCTCCAAAAATAAACCGTTGTATCTTGTAATTCAAATGGAACATTCCATTCAACAACTCCACCAACTGCAAAAAAACTTTGGCTACTCAATGGGCTTGTGAATAAGTCGGTAGTATCGATTTCGAAAATATAATTAAAATCTGAGATAAAAGGGTCACCAATCGATGCTTTTAGAGTAACAATTGAATCGGGATAAATCGAGTAATCGTAAGGAAATATAGGTGTAATATCGTCGGAAGTTATAATTAAATTAACTGTGTATGAATTATTGAGTTCTGAGAGTTCGTCAATTTCTTGCATTCCATCGACATAAATACTAAACTCATTTACCCCAGTAGCTTTGAGTGGATTTACAGGTAAAACTACACTGAGCGTATCTTTGCCGATGCATTTATCAACAACATAAGAATAACTTTCGCTAGTAGCATCAGGATATTTCCTTGTAATCGAAACCATAAACGAATCTCGAATTGCTTTACCAAGATTTGAAACGATTATGTTCATTTGAAAATTATCGTCGTTGGTTGTAACGCTAATTGGATTAAAATACACTCCTGAATTTTCAACTGTTAAATCGGGTTTAGGAAATGAATTTAGTACTATTGCGGGGTCTCCGTTTAAGTTGAATTGTAAACATGCTGAAACTAATGATGGACTACTTGCAAAGTTTTCGGCAATGGTTGATATTGAAGATTTCATTCCAAATCCTATTGATTTTCCGTAATTTTTAAAGCTAATATTTCGATAAAATTCTTCCGAAAATTTATCTAAATAATATGAATTTCCTTCTGAAGTAGAAGCCAAAAAACCAATTGCTCCGTTATCTTGTGTTATTACCCAAGTTTCGGAAATCGATTTGGTATTTGTGTGTATATTTCCTGTATAACAAGAATTTGAAAGCAAAAGCGGATATTTAGATTTATTATTAAAACCATCAGGATCGTCAATGTTTTGATCAAAGCCATATGTGTAACCATGTCCAAAAAAAGTAATTAAAGAGGTTCCTGCATCGATTAATATTTCAACAGTATCGGATTGAGACAACTGAATAGGGTCAGATGAATTTTTTAAAATTGTTGTAACAGCACCTCCGAACAAAGTATCTTCAATTATACTTTTATAATTGTTTAAATAATTTTCAAAAGCTGCTTGCTCAAATTCATCGTTTCCTCCGCCAAAATGAATCACATTTTTCATCCACATTGCGGGCTCATTTGATTCAAATTCAGCAACCTTATTTAAGTACATTTCAACTTCTGATTCGGTATAAGCAGGTAAACGCCCAATACTTATGGGTATTCCATTTTCAGAGTTTAATCCTTCAATAAGCAATAAATCGCTTGCTGGATATCCTAATGATGGTATATGGTTCATGGTAAACGAGTTTCCTCCTGCACGGTGCGAACTACTCTGAACTGATTTTCCGATTAAAAAGATGTATTCTAAATTTTCCCAAGATGCGATTGCTTTTGATACAAAGTTGCGAATGGATAAAGGGTGCTTTTCAATTCCGTAGGCAAATTGGTCGTAAAGTTGATTGATATCGACAACATTTGATGTTAGTCCTGTCGAATTTCGATAAATTTTATAGTTTACTGCTTCATCCCACAGCAAACTATTACTGATAATTAGATATTCGGTATTTTCGTAATTTACAATGTAATTATCAAATAAGCCAAAACTCGTTGGATTTGTGTTTACAGCAACAATTTCTGATATATATTTTATCGAATCTTCTACAATCATATAGCAATCAGATTCTATTTCGGATTGTGGAATTATGGCTTTGTGAAGCGATGATTCGTTTACGACTTTTATTCGTTTCGAATTTGAAATATCATATAAAATTACATTCTCGCTTGCATTAAAATTTGAGATTTCGATATAGGTTTTGTTTGAATTTTCAGGTATTCTGAATCGAAAATTTGTCTCATTCTCAAAATCGAAGGTATGTGGGTATTTTATATCAATGTACGAAACCGCATTGTAATCGGTTGTTGCACCCAAATTATCTACGCTGGAAAAAATTACCGATGTGTTATCGGTCAAATCACTAGACGAAACCGTAAAATTCTTTTTGATATTTCTATATCCATAAAAAGTTGTATCAAAAGCATAATCGAGACACTCAATTTTTATATGATGATTGTAACCTGTTGTTGATGATGCGTTTGAGGCACTTACAGCAGCTAATGATATTTCTGCAACTCCTGAAGTGTATGCGTTTTTTGTAGAAATGCTTTTTGTTATTGATGTTCCCATTGCAAAATTTGCATCGAACCAACCTTCTGCAGGCGAATATTCTGAATATGTATCTCCTCCATCGTGATAAGATGACACATATTGTTGAAACGAGTTTTTAAAACAATATTCGGTGGGAGAATATGACGAAAAATTTGTCTCGTTAACCGATGTATATCTTTTGTTGTTAACCGATGTATTCCAAGTTAAAAAGTAAACATTAGTGTCGTTTATTAAACTATAATAAGGATTGGTTTGATTTACAGAACTTCCATATAGGTCGATGTCTAACCAAGCATTATTTTTCTCTCCAAAAAATTCAATATATTCTAAAATTCCATAGGTATCGCTTTTTATATAAATAGCTTGTTCTTCGCCTTTTGAAAAAAGTTGAATATTGTATAAGGAAATTGATTCGATAGGAACAGCCGCATCAACTAATGCTTGACGTGAAATTCGATAAATTCCATCTTGTGAAACTTTGACTTTAAAATATTTTTGCGAATAATTAATCCACTCGTTTCCATAATTTTGCGAAAACGAATATTGAAAAAACAAAAAAAACACAAAGGCAATTGCTATTCTTACCATAATTGAATTATGTTGCAAGATATAAAATTACATATAAATAGAGATGAAAAAAAATAAATGTTTTTTTTCGATAGAAATGAATTTATTATAGTTCAATTTTCAATATTTCTAATTTTGTTTGACTAAAAATTAAATTATTGAAAAAGTTAAAAAACGAAATAACAAGCAAAACTCTTAACATGTAAGACTATTAAAATACAATAAAAAAAGCTAATTATTGTCATCTAGAACTTCCAATGAGAAATCTACTTTCGTCTTGTTATTTGACAATATATAAACACCTCAAAAATTGAATTTTGGGAAGTAAAAAAAAATATTTACATTTGCATTGCATGAAAAACAAAATGATAAATAATACAAATTGGTGGTGTCTCTTTTTCGAAACGAAAGGGATGTAAGGGCTATATTTGTATTTAACATATTGAGACCGCAGCTAATCCCTGCGGTCTTTTTTTTTGAAAAAAAATGACAACTAAAATTTTTTCTTGGTATAAAAAAACTTTTTTTCCGTGGCGTTCATGCCACGAAAATCATCGTTCTATCCAATCGTGAATTGCATGGGAATATCTAAAATAATAATAATTCAAAAAAACAAAAATTATGAATAATACAATGATAACAGAAATAGAAAAAACAGAAACAACAAGTTTTACATTTAATAATGGTTACGTAGGAAAATATGGTGGAGCATTTGTTCCACCAGTGCTAGCAGGAAAACTTGAGAAATTAACCGAAGTTTTTGAAATAGCGAAAAAAACAGAGTCATTTCAACAAGAATTAAGTTCTTTGCTGATTGATTATGTTGGACGACCTTCTCCTTTATATTTTGCAAAAAGACTTTCGGAGTACATTGAAGCAAAAATATACTTAAAAAGAGAAGATTTAAACCACACAGGAGCACATAAAATTAACAATACTTTAGGTCAGGCTCTATTGGCTAGGGAAATGAAAGCAACAGAAATAATTGCAGAAACCGGAGCCGGACAGCATGGAGTGGCAACCGCAACAGTAGCTGCACTTTTTGGAATTCCATGCAAAATATTTATGGGAGCCAAAGATGCTCATCGCCAACAAATGAATGTTAAAAGAATTGAGCTACTTGGAGCTGAAGTTGTTATTACTAAACGAGGAACTGCAACGCTTAGAGATGCCGTTGATGCTGCCCTTGAATACTATATTCAAAATCCCGATGTTTTTTATTTATTAGGTTCACAAGTTGGTCCGCACCCTTACCCTGATATGGTTGGATATTTTCAATCGATAATTGGTCGAGAAGCTCGTAAACAAATATTAGAAAAAGAAAACAAACTACCAGATGCTGTCATTGCCTGTTTGGGCGGAGGATCAAATGCAATTGGAATATTTTCGGGCTTTTTGAATGATAAGTCTGTGAAATTATATGGAGCAGAAGGTGGTGGAATAGGAAATAATGCTGGAGAAACTGCCGCAACATTAAACTTTGGAAAACCAATGATATTTCAAGGCACTTACTCATATTGTCTTGTTGACAGTAATGGAGAAGCCTCAAAAACACAATCAATTGCAGCTGGACTAGACTATCCGGGAATTAGTCCAATGCACGCATATTTAAAAGATTGTAAACGAGCGAGCTACTATCCCATTTCAGATAATCAAGCAATTGAAGCTTTTAAGCTAACATGCCGACTTGAAGGAATTATTCCAGCCATTGAATCGTCGCATGCTATTGCTCTCGCAATTGAGGTTTTAAAAAATAGTAACAAAACAGCGATTGTAAATCTTTCGGGACGTGGAGATAAAGACAGTCAAAGAGATGATATGTAAATTAAACAAAAAAAAGCAGCTTAAATCTAGCTGCTTTTTAATTACCAAAAATGTAAATACAGCTTTGTTAATTTAATCGAAAGATTGCTCCTATATGAATCATTTTATTGATTTTAAATTCCATGACAAGTTCGGAATCAAAGCTAGACTATGTCAATTCAAACTTCTTTTCTTGTCATTTCGAGTTTCCTGCGAGAAATCTCTATTCTTTAATTGCTATAGATTTCTCAATCGCTATCGCTCATTTCGAAATGACAGCCACGTACTAATCGTCATTTCGAACTTGCTGTGAGGAATCTGTTTTCAGCAAGGGGGCATGCCCCCTTGTTATAAAAAGAAAGATTTCTCGTCACTGTGTTTCCCTCGAAATGACAGCCAAATGATTTAAAACAAAACAACCGATGCTTATTAGACATCGGTTGTTTTTAAAATTAAATTTTGATTATTTTTTTGCAACTTCGTCGTTGAATTCTTTAATCATTTTGTCCCAAACTTTTGGTTGATTGAAAAGAGCATCCCAAATTTCTCTATCATACCATAATTGGTTAATTTCTTCGTAAGTTTTTCCTTGTTGTTCAACCCAAGTGAAATATTTTAAGTTATGAATCATTTTACGGTCTTCATAAGTTAATTCTTTCATATTGTCGGCTGTTGTTCCGAATAAACATTTTTCTAAATCTTTTGTGGCTTGTTTTTCAGAATATTTCCCTTTTTCTGCTTCTTGTTCTTCTAATCTTGAAGTGTACATTTCAGCTGAATCTGTTGCTAAAGAGAAAATTACATCATCAGAAGTTAATTCGAAATGTTTTGCTGTTTTAATTGCTGATAAAATATTTGCAATACCAGAAATTCCAATTAATTTCAAATTATCGATATCTTTTTGAGAAACGCCTTCCGATTTTAAATATTTATGTCCTTCTGCTTCGTTGAATAAACGATAAACTCTCATACAATCTTCATCATCAATTGCAGTTACAACGTCAGTGTTTTTTACGTTGTGAACCCAAGGTACGTGTTTGTCGCCAATTCCTTCAATTCTATGACCACCAAAACCGTTTAATAATAATGTTGGACATTGTAAAGCTTCCGAAGCAACAACTTTAATATGTGGATGTTGTGTTCTCAAATAATCACCAGCTGCAATTGTTCCTGCTGAACCAGTTGCTGAAACGTAAGCTGCTAATTTTGATTTAGGAGTTTTCATTTTTTCGTAAACTTCTTGAATTGCATAACCAGTTACGTTATAGTGCCAAGCTGGATTTCCGAATTCGTCGAATTGATTGAAAATAACGCAATCTTTTCTGTTTCTGCGAATATCCCAACAAGCGTCATAAATTTCTTTTACGTTTGATTCGCAACCTGGTGTAGCAATAATTTCAGAACCAATTTCTTTTAACCAATCAAAACGTTCTTTACTCATTTCTTCTGGTAAAATTGCAACTGCAGTAACTCCCATTAATTCAGAATCGAAAGCACCACCACGGCAATAGTTTCCTGTTGATGGCCAAACAGCTTTGTTATAAGTTGGGTCGAATTCTCCTGTGATAATTCTTGGTGCTAAACAAGCATAAGCTGCACCAACTTTGTGAGCTCCAGTTGGGAAAAATTTTCCTACTAAAAGAACTATACGAGCGTCGATTCCTGTAATTGATTTTGGAATTTCGATATGATTTACTTCACCATATTGACCACCTTTTTCTTTTGGTTCGTTTTTCCAAGAAATTCTGAATAAATTTACTGGATCAATATCCCATAAACCTACAGTTTTAAGTTTTTCTTTAATTTCTTGTGGAATTAAATCAGGATTTCTCATTTGTTCAAAAGTTGGAAGAACAATTCCTTTTTCACGGAAACGTTCAATAGCTTTTTGTCTTACGTCTTTGTTTTTGATTTTATCAATTATCTGTATCATAAATTTTTTATTTAGCCATTGGCATTAAATACCTTTAGCGATTATAAATTAGTAATTACTATTCTCAATATATAAATTTTGTACACTTTCGAGCAATATTTTCAATTCTGCAGCCATTTTTAGTCCAGCCTCTTTTTTATCTGAAATGAATTCAACACTTTTCACTTCAAAACTAGCAAAGTCAAAAACAACATTTATATCATTTGTCTCGTAAATATATTCATTTCCTTTTAATGTTAGTGTATGAATATTGTCCTTATTTTCTTTATAAATAATCGTTGTTTTATCGCTAAGTTTACTGATAGTGTATCCTTTATCTGCATCTCTAAAACTCTGTAAAGTTAAATAAAACTTTGGTTTATCTTTATATGGAGCTCCCGAAGTCGGACAAAAAGTTGTACAATTTCCACATTCGTTGCAAAAATCAGCGATATTTAATACCTGATATTTTTGTTCAACCTTGAAAGTAATATCATCAAGCAATTGAGTTTTACCATTCAAAAAAATTGCTTTCGGTAATTTCACTTCAAAAGCTTCGGTTGTGTATGAATAATTTGCTCGATTAGGGCAAACCGAAACACAAACATTACAAACTTCGTCGCAATATAAACAACGTGAAGCTTCGGCAATTGCTTGTTTTTTATTTAGTCCTGAAACAACAATATCGAAATTTTTACGTGCATTAAGTGATGTTTCCTCTGGATGTTCACCGTATTTTCGAGTGGCTCGTTTTACGATTAAATCTTTAAAGGATATTTCTTTTGCTTTAATTAGTGGTTTTATTCCAAAACTTTTATCGGCACTTTTCATAATTTTGAACGCTGCATTTTTTCCATCGGCAACTGCCTTGATAATGGTAGCAGCTCCACGATATGCATCGCCTCCAATCAATACATTCGACAAGCCTGTTTCAAAATCTTTTTCTATTGAAATATCCGCAAAATCAAGAACAACATCTTGTCCTAATGCCGGAATTATTGTATCGAACTTAAGTGTGTGTTCTGAGTCTTTAATTTTTACAGGTTTTCGTCTCCCTTTTTCGTCGGCTTCGCCCAACTCCATTTTTGAGCAAACGATTCCAACAACTTGTCCATTTTCTGACACAATTTTTTCGGGAGACACTAATTCAATAATTTCGATTCCCTCGTCAAGTGCTGCTTTAATTTCTTCAGCATCGGCAGGCATTTCTTTAATAGTACGACGATAGAGAATTGTAACTTTACCATTGTCTTTCAACAAGCGATAAACTGTGCGAGCTGTGTCCATTGCAGTATTTCCTCCTCCAATAATGGCAACATTTTTCCCTTTCAATGGATTTTCGCAATTTTTTACATCTGACAAAAATTGAAGTGGGTCAAGAACTCCTTTTGCATTTGCTCCTTCAATATCCAATGCTTTTGCTTTTTGTGCACCAATGGCGATATAAATGTAATTGTATTCTTGTTTTAACTTTTCGAATCTGGGTTTATCAATTTTTTGGTTATAATTAATGTTAACTCCAAGATTTGTAATTCTAGTAATGTCTTTCTGAAGAGCCTCTTTTTTTAATCTAAATGCAGGTATAGCATCGCTAACCATACCGCCAGATATTGCTTTGCTTTCAAAAACATCGACCGAATATCCGTTCAATGCAAGAAAATACGAACTCGAAAGCCCTGATGGTCCGGCACCGATAATAGCAACTTTAAGATTATTTTTAGTTTTCGGAGCAGAAACTTCTGTTCCTGCATATGTATCCATTACATAACGTTTTACTTCACGAATAAGCAGGTTACTATCGTAATTTACTCGAGTACACTTACTTTGGCACATGTGATCACAAACCATTCCGAGTACTGATGGAAATGGATTTGTACGCATAATGGTATCGTAAGCAGCCTGAATATTGTCAGTGGCAACGTGATATAAGTATTCGGGGATATCCTGATTCGTAGGACAAGTATCAACGCAAGGTGCAGCGACGCAATCGAAATGTTTTAATTCGCGTCGAGTTTTAATGTCTGGCTTTAAAAACATATGGTCTTTATACGCTTCACTATCAATAACATAGTCGGCATATTCGTTCAGATTTTTTAATATTCCTTTTAAAGTTCCTTTTTCGTTGCTTTTTGCAATGACCAATCCGACAAGATTCGTTGCATTGAACTTATCCATTTCTGAATTTAATTCAGTTATGTATTGAAAAAGTCGTCCATATCCGCCAGGTTTCAACAAATCAGACGAAACGGTAATTGGTCTCACACCACAAGCAATTAAATCAGCAATATTAAAGCAATCAGCTCCTGCAGAGAACGAAACATCTAATTCGCCCTGAAATTCGTTTTGAAGTTTTCGAACAACATTTATCGAAATAGGGTGTAAAGCCCTGCCACTCATGTACATCATAGGTTCTTTTTTAGAGAACACATTCCGAATATTTTCAGTTTCGAGTGTATTGGTAAGTTTCAGACCGAAAAATACTCCATTTTTTTTAGCCGCTTTTTGTAACGATTTTATGATGTTTAAAGAATCGGGGTATTTCAAATCGTGTTCAAAAGCTATATCAGGAACAATGGTTGAATATTGTAGTTTTTCGTTTAAAATGAGTCTTAAATCTTTAGCTCCAAGCAAAGTTGGGTTTAATTTAACAGTGGTATGAAGTTTCTTTTCTTCAATCAGATACAAGCCAATTTTTTCGATTTCATCAGGCGGACAACCGTGCATGGTTGAAAGCGTAATATTATTTGAGATTGTATCGGGAATCGAAAGATTTACCACGTTTGGATAAAGCGATTTTAAAGAATTTATTTTTGCATCTTTTTCGACTTTACAGTTTTTCATTTTTTCAAAAAACCATTGCACATTTGGCTTCAGGATTCCTTCGAGATTATAACCAACACTCATGTTAAAAATAGTTCCAACATTTTTATCCCAGCCAAACTTATCTCTTAGAATATGAATCATAATCCATGCATTAAGATACTCGTCGAATGAATCGTGAATTTTTAATTCTTGGGACCATTCACAATTATATCCTTCATCTTGCATATCGATACAGGGCTTTGAAACTTCGAGTTCGTCTAATGTTTGAATAGTTTTTAATTCAATGTATCTTGCTCCGGTTAACCACGATGCGATAATGTTTTGTGCCATTTGGGTTTGTGGACCAGCAGCAACACCAAGCGGGGTTTCCAATTTTTGTGAAAATCGAGTTAACGAAATTCTATCTTTTTTAGTAGGATTGTAAATTAGCTCTTTGGGGATTCCAAATATTTCAGTTTCCTTTAAAAAAGTTAAATGAAACAATCTCTGTATGGAGACTCTTGAAAATTTATCAGACATAATCGTGTTTTTTATTTAGACAATAGAAAGTAAAGATATAAAAAGATTTAAATTTGTGAAAACATGTAAATTTTATATTTAGTAAAAACTAATTCGAGATGCAAGAACCAATTTACGCAATTATTTTAGCAGCAGGACATTCATCAAGAATGGGTTTACAGAAAGCCTTGTTGAAATATTCGGAAAAGCTAACTTTTTTAGAAAAAATTATAGAAACATATTCTACTTTCGGGGCAACAATTATTCTTGTAACAAATCATATAGTTATTGATGAACTTGAAAAAAATAATATAAAGCTTGATAATAATAATACAATCATTGTTGTAAATACAGATATCAACCAAGGACGAATGCTGTCGATAAAACTTGGTGTAAGCAAAATAATGAAATCTGGAATTTGCTTCATTCAAAACATTGACAATCCGTTTGTTAGCACCAAAACTCTTCGTCAATTGATGAACAATAGTCGTAAAAGTCATTATGTCTCGCCAACATTTAAAGGAAAAGGAGGACACCCAATTCTTATTTCAAATAAAATAATTGAAGATTTAAAAGAATTTGATAATCTTCATATTACATTGAAAGAATTCTTATCTTCGTATGAAAAAGAACAAATTGAGATTAATGACGAAAAAATATTACTAAATATTAACACAATCGATGATTATCATAATATTATAGGCTTGACATAATTTATTATTAATTTTATGCCGATTTTAAACCATTTGAATGACAACAACTAAAAGAAATATAAAACGAGGTATTTTAAAATTTTATCAATACTTTATTTTCATTGTAAGTATTGCAATAATTATTGCCTTGTACCCAAAAGAAGCTAAGTTTAAATATGAATTTACAAAAGGGAAACCATGGTTACACGAAACATTAGTTGCTCCATTTGATTTTCCTATATATAAGTTTAAGCGAGAAATTGAAAGTGAGAAAGACAGTATAAATAAATCGTTTAAACCATATTTTAAGTTCAATAAAAAAATTCAAATCAATCAAGCTTCAAGACTTGCAAAAGATTTTGAAATAAAATGGGAACAACACACAACAAAATATTATAGAAATGACATTGGTTTAAATTCAGATTCGAGTATTACCAATAAAAAAGAGACAATCAAAAATGAATACTTGAATTATATTTCAAGTATTCTGAATTTTATTTACGAGAAAGGAATTGTAGAACTTTCTGATGTACTTGGAAAAGTGAATTCTGATTTGTCGATTTTTATTATAAACCAATATTCCGAAGCCGACGAATTTAATATAAGCGAAGTTTTTACACCAACAACTGCTAAAGAGTACATCGAAAACGCTATTCACGAAAGAAGGAATAATTTTAGTTACAGTGAAAACATTGATATCGATTTAATAGAAAAATTGAATCTTCAAAATTACATTGAACCAAATCTTTTTTATGAAATTGGGATTTCAAAAGATGTAAAAAAATCGCTTATCGAAAATATATCACCAACAAAAGGCTTGGTTCAAAAAGGAGAACTTGTTATTTCAAAAGGAGAAGTTGTAAATAACGATAATCTTCGTATTCTTGAATCGCTAAAAAAAGAGTTTGAACACGATTCGGGAATAAATAAAAATTATCTTTTAATTTATTTAGGACAAGGCGTTTTGATATTTATCATCATGTTAATTCTATTCCTATTTCTTTATAACTTTAGAAGGGATATTCTCTACGATGTTTTAAAAGTTACATTTCTTAATTTCATGATTGTTTTCTTTGTTTTGATTTCCACAATTGTTCTAAAATTTGATTTTTTAAATTACTACGTTATCCCTTTTGCATTACTTCCTATTATAATTCGAACTTTTTACGATACTCGATTGGCCTTGTTTACACATTTAATTACCATGTTTTTAATTGCATTTATTTTCCCAAATTCATACGAATTTATATTTATGCAATTTATTACAGGAGCAATCGCTATATTCAGTTTAGCTAATGTTCGTAAACGAAGTCAATTATTCTTAACCGCTTTAATCATTTTTACAACATATACATCTTTGTATTTGGGGATTGCATTGATGCAAGAAGGGAACCTTGAAAACATTAATTGGAAAAATATAATTTGGTTTGTCGGAAACGGTTTATTATTGTTAACCTCCTACCCGACTATTTATATTTTTGAAAAATCGTTTGGATTTTTATCAGATGTAACTTTAATGGAATTGTCAGACACGAATCACCCTATTTTGCGAAAATTAGCCGAAAAAGCACCCGGCACTTTCCAACACTCACTTCAGGTTGCAAGTTTAGCAGAGGAAGTGGCTTTCAGGCTAGATGCAAATCCACTTTTAACAAGAGTTGGAGCTATGTATCACGATATTGGAAAAATGGAAACTCCTATATTTTTTATCGAAAATCAAAAAAATTCTTTAAATCCACACGATACAATTGATAGTGAAAAAAGTGCTGAAATCATTATTAACCACGTTAAAAATGGAGTTAATATAGCTAGAAAATATAATATTCCTCAGCAGATTATAGACTTCATCAGAACACATCATGGTAAATCTAAAGTCGAATATTTTTATCGAACTTACATGAAAGAAAATCCAGGAAAAGAAATAGATGAAAATAAATTCACTTATCCAGGAATTCCTCCATACTCAAAAGAAACTGCAATTGTAATGATGGCCGACTCAATTGAAGCGGCTTCACGAAGTTTAAAAGAAATTAACGAAGATTCCGTTAAGAACCTTGTAAACTCAATTATTAACAAACAAATTGAAGCAAATCAATTTGCTAATGCAGATATTACTTTTAGAGATATTAATAGAGCCAAAGAAATTCTTACTAGCAAAATTTTGAATATAAATCATGCTAGAATTGAATATCCTAAAGAAATTGTATAGAGTTGGTAAAGTTCATCAAGTTTATAAAGTTGAAAGTGAGTGTGAAATTTATTAACAAATCACTCCACCGCCAATTACATTTTCACCTTCGTAAAAAACGGCAGATTGTCCGGGAGTTATAGCAGATACTTTATTCGCAAATTTCACATTTATTTTGTTTCCTTCTTGGCTGAGAATAGCAAATTCGCCCGAATCTTTGTAGCGAATTTTCACCAATGCTTCAAAATCATTAGGAAGTCGGTTGTATTTCATTAAATTTATATCCGTAATATACATTTCCTGCTTGAACACTTCTTCTTTTGTACCGATAACGACGGTATTAGTTTCTGCAATGATATCGACCACGTACATAGGTTGACCGAGTGCAATTTCCAGTCCTTTGCGTTGTCCGATGGTATAAAAAGGATAACCTTTATGTTGCCCAAGAATATTTCCTTGAGTATCGATAAAATTACCTCCATCGACTTTTTTTTCTAATTCAGGAATTCGAGTTTTCAAAAATGCACGATAATCGTCGTTTGGCACGAAACAAATTTCATAGCTTTCGCGTTTTTTTGCAAGATTATCGAAACCTCGTTGTGTTGCAAGTTCTTTAATTTCCGATTTGTGATATTTACCCAATGGTAGAATTGTTCGTCGCAGGTTGTCTTGCGAAAGCCCCCACAATACGTATGATTGGTCTTTTTTCTCGTCAATTCCTTTCGAAAGAAAATATCTTCCATTAACATCATCTTTGTTTACTTGAGCATAATGTCCGGTTGCAATAAACTCACAACCAAGCTGATCGGCTTTTTTCAGAAAATAATCCCATTTTATTTCGGTATTGCAAATCACACATGGATTCGGTGTTCGACCTGCAATATATTCACTGATGAAATTTTTGATTATTTTTTCTTCAAATTGCTCTTTAATGTCAATAATGTAATAAGGAATTCCCATACTTACAGCCAATTCACGAGCATCGTTAAACGAATCGATATTGCAGCAACCCGATTCTTTTCCGGTGCTACAAGTCGACGAATATTCCCAAGTTTTAAGAGTAATCCCTATAACTTCGTAACCTTGTTCGTGTAACAAAAGAGCTGTAATTGAACTATCAATACCTCCACTCATCGCAACCAAAACTCTACCTTTCGACATTTTGTTCATTTTTAATACATTCCTTCAATAATCTTCATTATTTGCTTTTCTGGCTCTTCGTATCGCAACTTGTTGTTCTCAATTTCATTTATTTCTTTCGAAAATTCTAAATCAAGTTCATCTTGATTTGTTGCGATATTTTTCACAAATTCTAAAGACTTATTTATTCTTCCATCTTCGTTAAAAAATGTCCATTTACCTTCTTTTAAACCATCTTTGTAAAATCCTTGAATTCTCATACTCCCAGTTGGATAGTACGCATAAAAAACGCCATTACGAATTCCATCGCTGTTGTTTGCAAGCATCTTTTTGGTTCCATTTTCAAAATAATGAATCCACTCTCCGTGCATTTCTCCCTCTTTGTATGTTATTTCTTCACATTTATTTTTACTTGACGAAAAATACTTACTCGTAACTCCATCTCGAATACCATTTTTATAATTTTCTACATAAATTTTGAAACCCGACTCTAGATAATAATTCCAAGTGCTATCTTTTTTCTCGTTTATGTATTTTCCATCGGCAGCAAGTTTTCCTGATTTATAAAATATTTTTGTTCGTGCAGTTATTCCATCAAAATCATATTTTAATTCTGCTTTTAGCTTACCGGTATCGTAATAACGTTTGAAAATACCAACTGGGAAATTATTTCTAAAATACCCTTCGTACTTGGTTTTTCCGTTTGGAAATTGCTTTTTCCAAAAGCCCTGCCGGTTTCCATTTATGTCGGTGTAATTGATGAGCGAATCGCCAACTTGACCTACATTTTGAGAAAATGTTTGTGTCGAAATAAATAAAACAAAAACCAATACTAAGCTTCTAAACATATTTTTATAAATATTTGTGCAAATTTCAAGTAAAAATATATAAATTTATTTTTTTGACATTACGAATAAACAATAAACGTCGAAAAGTATTAATTAATTTTACAAACGGTATTTAAATTGACAAGTAAAATCAACAAAATAGCAATTATTGGTTCTGGAAATCTCGCCACAAATTTGGCGATAAATCTTAGTAATAAAGATTTTGATATTGTTCAAATTTATAGTCGGAATATTGAAAATGCTATCGAACTTGCTAAACAGACAAATTCCGAACCGATTTCCGATTTAGCTTTATTGACTAAACAAGCCGACCTATATATAGTTGCCGTTAGCGATTCTGCAATAAGTGAAGTGGTGTCGAAAATCAATATTAAAAATAAATTGGTGGTGCATACATCGGGAAGTGTTTCGGTAAATGTTTTTGGTAACAAATTTGAAAATTTTGGTATTTTTTACTCTCTACAAACTTTTTCAAAGTCAACAATTGTCGATTTTAATAATATTCCAATTTTAATTGAAGCAAACAATATTCAGAATCTTAATAATCTTACAAATTTAGCTCGCTGCTTGTCAAATACGGTTAGAGTTATTTCGTCGGAAGACAGACAAAAAATTCATATTGCAGCGGTATTTGCCAATAATTTCACCAACCATATGTATTCGTTGTCGCAGCAATATTTAGAAAGCAATAATCTTGATATTGAATTGCTAAAACCATTGATTATTGAAACAGCACACAAGATTCTCGATAACAATCCAAAAGATATTCAAACTGGACCGGCAAGAAGAAACGATAAAATAACCATCGAAAAACACATAGAAATGCTAAAAAACAAGCCCGAATTCCAAAAATTATATAGTTTTGTAAGCGAAAGTATTTTGAATTTTTATAAAAGTGATAAATGAGTAATTTTAAAGAATTATTATCGAAGGTTAAAGCTTTTGCATTTGATGTAGATGGTGTTTTTGCTAAGAGCAACTTTTATTTAGATGCCGCCGGAGAATACGTACGCTCGATGAATATTAAAGACGGTTATGCTGTGCAATTAGCTGTAAAAAAAGGCTACCCAATTGCTATTATCACAGGAGGCAATTCACTATCGGTAAAAAAACGATTTAACGATTTAGGCATTACCGATATTTACTTAAACTCTTCTTACAAACTAGATAATTTTAACGATTTTAGATTCAAATACAATATTGAACCCGAAAATATTTTATATATGGGAGACGATTTGCCCGATTACGAAGTTATGAAAGCTGTTGGAATTCCTACTAGCCCAGCCGATGCTGCCGAAGAGATTCATAGCATTTCTCGATATATTTCAAATATTAAAGGTGGCGAGGGTTGCGTAAGAGATGTGATTGAACAAGTTATGCGAGCACAGGGAAAATGGATGGATAACGATGCTTTTCATTGGTAGGAGGGAAAGTTATGAGTTATGAGTTATGAGTTATGAGCAAAAAATATAAAATATGTTGCATTTTCTAAAACTGATTAGAATTAAAAACTTACTCATCATTGTAATAAATTTTTATCTAATACGATGGTGCATCACATACCCAATATTACACAAACAAGGTGTCGATTTTCAATTTTCAGAGTTTAACTTTTCCCTTTTAGTTCTTTCTATAGTAATGACAACTGCGGCGGGCTACATCATAAACGATTATTTTGATCGAAAAACAGACCTAGTTAATCGTCCAAAAACTGTAATCATTGGTAAACATATTCACCGCCGAACAGCCATTATTACTCACACCATTATCAACATTCTTGCAGTTGGATTAAGTTTTTATGTTGCTTACCGTGCAGGAATGTATAAACTTGGAATTATAAGCATAATTATGACCGCACTTTTATGGTTTTATTCCACTACCTTCAAAAGAATGTTACTAGTTGGGAACATAGTTGTTGCAGCTCTAACCGCAACAATCCCAATATTAGCTGTAATTTTTGAAATTCCTTTATTGCACGAAAAATACACAAACGAAATATTGAGCAAACAAATGGATTTTTCTGATATTGGATTTTGGGCAATCGGATTTTCGTTTTTTGCATTTATTCTGAATTTAACACGAGAAATAGTAAAAGATATTGAGGACTATGAAGGCGATTTAAAATTCGGAAGAAAAACAATGCCGGTTGTTGTTGGAAAATTCTATACAAAAGCATTCATTTTATTTTTAATTCTTTTTACCATTACAATTACAATTATTGGTTTCGCAAAATACATCAACGATAATATAAGTTTATGGTACATCACAGCCTTTATTATTTTACCATTGCTGTATATTCTTGTTCAAACCATTCGAGCTAAAGAAAAAGAAAATTATCATACCATAAGCCGATTGCTTAAATTACTGATGCTTTCTGGTTTATTTTATTCATTTGTAATACTTTATAATATTCTCAACTAAATGACATTTCAAACAAATCTTAGCAAGTACACTATAATTCTTGCATCTAATTCGCCTCGACGTCATTTTTTGCTCAACGAAATTGGACTATCGTTTAAAATTATGAAACCCGAAAATGTTGACGAATCATTTCCAATAGAATTAACACATGAACAAGTTCCTATATATTTATCTAAAATAAAAGCTGAATCATTAAAATCAAAACTTAAAGAAGCCGATATTTTAATTACTGCCGATACTATAGTTTGGCTCAATAACGAAGTCATAAACAAGCCCGAAAATCGCGACGAAGCGATTTTAATGTTAAAAAAACTTTCTGGAAATACACACCAAGTGTATTCTGGAGTTTGCATTACAAGCGTGAAAAAACAATATGCATTTTCATCAAAAACCGATGTAAAATTTAAGATTTTAAGCGATGATGAAATTACTTTTTATGTCGATAAATATAAACCTTATGATAAAGCTGGAGCTTATGGAATTCAAGAATGGATTGGGTACATCGGAATTGAGCACATCAACGGTTCGTATTTCAATGTTATGGGATTGCCCATTCAAAAACTGTACAACGAATTAAATAATTTTATAAAATAATCAGAGATAAAATGAAAAAAATAATTTCGTATTTATTAGTAGTTATACTTATAATCATTTCAAGTTTAAAATTACGTGCCGACGAAGGAATGTGGTTGCCAATTCTACTTGAGACGCTTAAAATTAAAGATATGCAAGCCAAGGGTTGCAAATTATCGGCTGAAGATATTTACAGTGTAAATAACGCCAGCTTAAAAGATGCCGTTGTTATTTTTGGTGGAGGCTGTACTGGAGAACTTGTATCAGAAAAGGGATTATTAATTACAAATCATCATTGCGGTTACGGAACTATTCAAAAACACAGCTCGGTAGAAAAAGATTATTTAACCAATGGTTTTTGGGCAATGAGTCAGGAAGAAGAACTCTCAAATCCTGGTTTAAGCGTAAAATTTTTAGTCCGAATGGAAGAAGTAACCGATGCAGTATTAAAAGATGTAAGCGAAACTATGACCGAAGTTATGCGTCACGAAAAAATTAGTGCAAATATCGACACTCTGATTAAACAAGCAACCAAGGGAAATCAATATTTAGCAGTCGTTGAATCAATGTTTTTAGGAAATAATTATTACTTATTCATATACGAAGAATACAAAGACGTTCGCTTGGTTGGAGCACCACCATCAGCAATTGGCAAATTTGGAGGCGATACCGATAATTGGATGTGGCCACGCCATACGGGTGATTTTTCAATTTTTAGAGTTTATGCAGATAAAGACAACAAGCCCGCAGAGTATTCTGCTGATAATGTTCCTTACAAACCAAAAAAGTTTTTCCCAATTTCGATGAAAGGTGTAAAAGAAGGCGATTTTACTATGGTTTTTGGTTATCCAGGAAGCACAACCGAATATTTAACTTCGTATGCAGTTAAAATGATTTCAGAAAATGAAAACCCACATCAAATTAAGCTTCGAGAAAAACGCCTCGAAATTATGAAAGCAGATATGGACGCAAGCGACAAAGTACGAATTCAATATTCGTCAAAATATGCAGGTATTGCAAATTATTGGAAAAAATGGATTGGTGAAAATCGCGGTTTAAAAAAGCTCGATGCAATTGAAAAAAAGGAAGCCTTGGAAGAAGATTTTACGAAATGGGCAAATTCTTCACCAGAATTGAAAGCCAAGTATGCAAACATTCTTCCCGAATACAAAAAGCTGTACAGCCAACTCTCTCCTTATAATCTAGCTCTCACCTATTTTTTCGAATCGGCATTAGCTATCGAAATTATACAATTTTCGAATAAATTTAATCGTCTAAAAACTCACAACTCCGAGACTCTTAAAAATAATAAAGAAAGCATGCTTAATACATCTAAAAGTTTTTTCAAAGACTACAATATGCCAACCGATAAAAAAGTCTTTATTTCACTATTGAAAATGTACAAAGAAAATGTTCCGACAGAATTTCTTCCAAAAATATACAAGCTAATAGAGACAAAATACAACAATGATTACCAAGCTTATGCAGATTTTGTTTACTCAAAATCAGTATTGAGTAACGAAGAAAAATCGAACGCTTTTATAAATAATTTTACCACTAAATCGATTAAAAAACTTGAAAACGACCCAGCGTACCAACTTTCGAACAGTTTTATCGAAATGTATATGGAAAAAGTCAAACCATATTTTGAAACAATCAACAATCAAATTGATTCGTTACACCGCCATTACATGAAAGGATTGATGGAAATGCAATCCGATAAAATATTTTATCCCGATGCAAACTTTACTATGCGAGTAACATATGGAAAAGTTGACGACTACTACCCTCGTGACGGCGTACATTATAAGTTTTATACAAACCTAGACGGAATTATGGAAAAAGATAATCCTGAAATTTACGATTACGATGTGCCTGATAAATTGAAAGAACTATACATAAATAAAGACTACGGGCAATATGAGGTTGATGGTTCGGTTCCGGTTTGTTTTACGGCTTCAAATCATACAACTGGAGGAAACTCAGGAAGTCCGGTAATTGATGCTGATGGAAACTTGATTGGAGTAAATTTCGACAGAAATTGGGAAGGCACCATGAGTGATATTATGTACGACCCAAATCAATGTAGAAATATTACTCTTGATATAAGATATTTACTATTCATTGTAGATAAATTTGCAGGAGCGTCGCATTTAATCGACGAGATGACAATTATAAAATAAATCATGAAAAAATATCTTGCTTCGATATTTTTATTTCTAATTGTAAATATTATTTATAGTCAAGAAACTCCCATAAACTTTTCGTTCAAAGCTGGACTTAATGTTACACATTTAAGAATCGACACCATATTTACAAAAACAATTGCACAACCAGTTTTTGGTTTTAATTATTTGGCATCAATCAATAAACGATTTGCACTTAATTTAGGTTTATCAGTTTCAAATAGAGGTTCAAACGAAGGTACAACAACGAAATATCGAATAAATTTTATCGATTTGCAATTTATGCCTACGTTCAAATTGTTAGAAGGTCTTTATGTAGAAGCTGGCGGACAATATGCTATTTTATACAATTCGTATATCAAAGTTCTCGATAGCCAAACGGCATCAGGCGAACGTAAAATAATTACCGAAGGGTATAAATCGTACCCTGAATTTATGGTTGGGGTTGATGTTGAATTGGAAAAAACAGTACACATTGGTTGCCGTTTCACGATACCAACGAAAAATATTCCGTACACAAATATCCAATTCACAACAAATATTTTTATAAATCCCACAAAAATAGGAGGAGACAAACAAATATGTACTACAATCGAAGATGCCGTTAAAAATTCATCAACCGTAAGCAAACTTGTTCTTCAACGCAAAAAACTCCACGAAATTCCTTATCAGGTTTTTAGTATGCCTAATTTAGAAGAACTCATTCTAGATGGTAACGAAATAACTGAAATTCCAAAAGAAATTGCACAATTAAAAAAGTTAAAACATTTGTCGGTTAAACATAATAAAATTGCGACACTTCCTTCTGAAATAGGACTCTTACAAAATCTCGAAAGACTTGAACTCGAATATAATAATATAAGTTCAATTCCCACCGAATTATGCTACTTACCTAAACTTCGATTTTTAATAATTGGAAAAAACAATTTGCAATTTTTACCAAACGAAATCGAAAATTTGGGATATTTACTAGAATTAAATATTGCAAACAGTGGCGTTATGCTTCAAGTTCCTAATTCGCTCTACAAACTGCGGAATCTAGAATATCTTTATGTAGATAAAACTACGCTTATCCCTGATGCTATTTTGAACAGTCCCAATACTCGATACAATTATGTTGACGACAGTAATAGCACATCTGACACCGACGATAGAATTGAACCAAGCCGTTATCTCAAAATTATAGTTGTATCAGCTTTTTAACCATGACACGCAAACAACGATTCGATAACATAATCGATTATTTCAAAAAAAATCAACCGGAAGCTGATACCGAACTTCATTATAAAAGTGCATATGAATTGTTGGTTGCCGTGATTCTTTCGGCTCAATGTACCGACAAGCGAGTGAATATGCTAACACCTGCCTTATTTACAAAATATCCAAGCGTGTATGACTTAGCGACGGCGACTCTCGATGAAATTTCCCAGTTGATTCGCTCATGCTCTTATCCCAACAATAAAGCAAACCATTTGCTCGGAATGGCAAAAGGAATAGTCGAACAATTCGAAGGAAAAGTTCCAGATAACATTACAGACCTGCAAAAATTACCCGGCGTAGGTCGAAAAACAGCAAATGTTATTGTTTCGGTAGTTTACAACAAACCTGCAATGGCAGTTGATACACATGTTTTTAGAGTTTCAAATCGAATTGGCTTGACTCAACATGCCAAAAATCCGCTCGAAGCAGAGAAACAACTTGTAAAATACATTCCTGAAAGTTTAGTTTCTCGAGCACATCATTGGTTGATTTTGCATGGACGTTACGTTTGTTTAGCTCGCAAACCCAAGTGTGAAACATGCAATATATCAGCATTTTGCATGTTTTATGAAAAGAAAGATTAAATGCGTTTATATCACTGAATTATAACTCGTTCGATAAACATATAATTTTCGATTTCGACTTTAACAATGTAAATACCGATTGACTGTGAACTTAAATCAATTATTGATTTTTCGTTGTCAACAACCGAATTGTAAACCGTATTGCCAAGTGTTGAAATTACCTTAATGCGTCCCGTATTATTTCCCAAATGGTTTATTTGCAATACAAAATTACCATTGTTTGGGTTTGGATATAACGAAACGCTTAATTCTTGATTAACTTCCTCGACAATTGAATCGCTCGTAAGACTCATGTTTTTGAAATTGTAATCAGCTATATTTTCGTAATAATCGTCGTAATAAATGCCCGAATAGGGTACTGATATAGCGCTATCGTAAGCGTTTATCATTTCGGCATACAATATGGTTTCGCTTGTTGTGTCTTGCGATTTAAAATTATTCCATGTGATTGATGGACATGCAAATGGCTCGATATATGCCGTAAATGTTGCACCCGCATTTGCCTCAAAACCATCGGTTAATATTATTTCTTTGCCGGCTCGGTAAGTTACATTACCCGGCATTTCTGTTCCTGTTTGTGTTTGTGCATTTATTTTCATACTCGATTCGATGGTATTAAATGCCATTACATTAATAGGATGCTCTTCGCTTCCCCAAATAATATTTACCCCGAAATCTGTCTCTATAGGAACTGTTCCTGCAACTTTTCTATCCATGTAATTTACATAATCGGGTAAATTACCTTCGTTTGCTAAATGATAAAGATTATATAATAACATGTAATCTAACCCAGAGAAATTCCCAGTAAAATCTTTTGCAAAACAACCATCAGGATCAACTTCCATAGTAAAGCGTCCATTTTGCTGTCTATCTTTTCCTTGCCAAAATTTTTGATAAACAGCCCACTCAGGAGAAACAAATTCAACATAATATGAATATGGACCATTACAAGGAGCTGATGTTAATTGATTAAATGCTTTTGTCATATCAATATCAGCATCTTTATCATGTAATATTTTCCATAACAATAAATAGTAGGAATCCCAATCTTGACTGGATGTTACTAGATTTAATCCCTCTCTTGTTGTATTTATTGGAGTAACTATTGGAAACATAACTAATCGCCAAGAATCTCCAATTGCAGCTAAGGTAGCCACCATAGGACCTCCACTTTCAAAATCAAAATTATTAGCTAGTTGTAATTCATGCCAGATAAGCTCTCTACAATAATCTAAAGAATAATCATAAAAATCACTTAAAGGTTTCCCCGTTATTGCTTGTGCCGCTTTTGCAAAACCATAAGCATAAGCATTCGCATTTCCACCATGATCGTTATCAATCTTGTTGCCATTGGGATCGTAAATATGCCATCGGCTTAGCCCCAGTCCGTTTTCATTACGTATATAATTAACAATGTTGCCTGCCATTGTTCTTGCCAAATTACCATACCATGAACTTTCTGAGGGGAAAAACTTACTAACTAAAGCTAAACCATTCAATACTCCAATAGCTTCATCTTGGCTCATTGTTGTCCACTCATATTTTGGAAGACTTCCATCATCTTCATATGATTCTGTTGAGCCTATTTTATCTACAAAAGCTGGTTTGCCCGGCTCCCAATACAAAACGCCTTCATGACATATGCTTTCCCAGTTTATTATGTCTGTAGATTCAAGCCCATCATTTAATTCCGGATGATTTACTATAAAATCAATGGGAACATCGTCTCTTCTAAAAAAACCATCAAATTTATCTTCCGATAAATAATAAGGAGCCTTGCTTTCACATTCATCTAAACGTTTAAATGCTAACAATGCACATTGCAATTCATAAAGTGTATTCGTAACATCTTGATTGTTTCTTTTTAATAATTCATGTTCTGTAGCTAACATTCCCAAATAAAAACCGAACAATACCATATCTTGTCCAAACTCTAATTTCGCACCATCATACAAATTTCGCTCAGTCGCTACAATGCTTTGTCCAGGCTCTATTCCAACAGATACAAAATACTTTAACCTATCTCTATAATACCAATATTTTTTTAAATTTTCTTCTTCATTAATTGTACTTTGCGAGATACAATCTAACGATAAATTAATTAGCGTAAGAAAAACAATTATATATTTCATACTAAAATCTTTTTTCAAATTTATATTCCAATAACTGATTACCAATTATTGATTCAACCCAGAGTTCATAGCAAGTTAAACGTGTTATTTCCCATTCAGAATGTTTCTCTTTCCCAAAGAAATAGATTGGTAAAGTTTCTTCTGTTGTGTAAATATCAATTATTAACTTTCTTTTATCATCAGAAAACTTCCAATTACCATAAGACTCAAAATAATTATCCAAAGTTGTAGCTAACCAAAACTGATTATCAGTATAATTTGTATAGACATCCTTTTTTCCTTTGTGCACATATAATGAGATACCAACTGGTGTTGTTTCATAATATAATTCTGTTGAATCATTTCCATTTACACTAAATGTTTCAACTCTCCAGACTCCATCAATTCTCTTATTCTTGCTTGTTAAACTCATAAAAGGCCCCTCATCATATTTTTTACATGATATAATGAAGAAGATTATAATTATATAAATTAGCTTATCTTTCATAATTCTACTTTTTTAAAACAAATCCTAGTAATTATATCATATGGATATTCATTTTCAAATTCAAGAATCATTTCTGTTTCCTTTAGTTTAATTATTTTACCATAATAATCATGTTTATTATAAGTAAATAAAAAGTTTGATGTTTGTATTAAATCATCATTCAAGAAAACTGAAAAAAACAAAACGTCTTTATATAGCACAAAATCCCACCTTCCCTTTATCGGAAATTCGTTCTTATCTTTATCATAAATATTTATATCTCCTATTTCGTCTTTCAATTCTTCAAATTGGAAAAATTCGATAACTTTATTTTGATTATATAATTCTGTTGAATCAACACCATTAATATGATATTTATCAACTACCCAAGTTCCAACAACTCTATTTTCTTTACTTCTCAAACTCAACCAAGGTCCCTCTTCATATTTTTGGCAACCATTGCCAACTAGAAGAAATACGGCAATTACAAAAATTACTGATTTTTTCATTTGAAATTAATTTTTGTTTTCTAACAAATGTAATTGCTTTTTTATTGCTTCATTTTCTTTTTGAAGTGTTATTACATACAGCGTAAGTTCTTCAATTTTTTGTAGTAGCACTCCTGTCATTTTTTGCAAATCGGTTCCTTCTATTTCTATTTCTTTAGCCGAAGGTACATCGGGTAGGTGTTTGTTTTCTTTTATGTAATTCTCTACTTCGCTTAACGATTTAAGTTTGTAATTCGTTTCGAATACAAAATCGGCGGTATAGGGATTTTCAGGTTTTACTCGTATTTCTTTTGCCCAAATTCTACCATCATCGTAAATCATTGTATTGTTATTAATGTTCACGTTCCCATTTATGGTCAGTTTTTCGCTTGGTGAGCTTGTCCCAATCCCTACATTCCCGTTCTTTTGCAAAGTCATAATGTCTATGCTGTCGCAGTGGTATACAAATTTTTGTGCCCCCTGAGCATTACTTGTTCCTGTTGCACTGACAATCCAGTATGTATCGGTATTTCCTGCTTTAAATTTGAATCCAGCGGCTTTCGAACCTATGTTTTCTATTAATGGTAAAGTATTACCTCCTTGATCTGTTCCAACTGATTTGATATGAAAAATTGCGTTTGGGCTTGTACCAATTCCTACTTTTTCGCCATTGCAAACAATGGCATCGCAAAGTGCGGTCATTTCTTTTGTTCCAATATTTCCGTTTTCGTCGGCTACAATCATTTTGGCATCAGTAGCTGTTATAACAGGCAAATCGTCAATTTTTACATTTCCGGCAACATGTAGTTTTGCTTTTGGGTCGGTGGTTCCTATTCCCATTTTGCCATTATCAACTAATGTAATTACAGGGTTGTCGGGCGTGCCAATTCTAAACTTATTGGGATACATTGTGTAAGCATTTGCAATGGGTTCTAAATCCCAAATCGAAGTGGTTCCATTTTCAACTTCATTTTCAATTCGTATTGTTCCTCCGTATTCATAACCAACACCTCCAATTTCTCCGCCTCCTGCTGTTGTCGAAGGAATAAAGGTTTTTAAATGTAATTTTTTTTGTGGATTATTTGTTCCTATTCCTACTTTTCCTTCGTTTTTAAAATTTATAATGGTATTGTAATTATTATCTGCTTCGCTTTGTATTTTCAAATCGCCTGTTTCGGTTCGTATTGAATTTTCTGAGCCCGCCTCTCCTTGTGTTGATGATAGTATTAAGGTATTGGTTCCTATTCTGAGTTCTTCGTCAACTTGAATGGTTTCGTAATTAGCGGTGCTTACGTTCATACTTTCGGCACTTATGCTTCCAGTAGTTGTTATGTTATCGTCGTCGAAACTTATGATTCCTGACTCAGAGCTTATTTTGCTGTTGATTCCGTCGATATTCAAAAAATTTCCTACTCGCAGATTTTCTAAGTCCAAATCTCCAGTATTAATTCTGCCTGCTCTTATTTCTAGTTCTACATCAAGTTCTTCTAACTCGGCTCGTTCCGATATTATTTCAACGCTTTCTACCAAGTCGCTGTTTACTCGCTGTCCTATTATTACGCCATCTTGTACGTAGAGCGTTCCGCGTATGTTGGCATTGCCATTTACATCGAGTTTTTCAATTGGGTCGGCTGTTCCTATTCCTACGTTTCCGCTTAGTGGGTTAAGCAAACTGTGAAAGCCGTTTTCGCCATCTTGTATCAATAAATTTCCCGATTCGGTATAAAATCTGTTTTCTACTTGCTGGTCGGCGTTTAATGCTGATTTCAGTATCATGGTGTTTCCGCCTACTCGCATTTCGTTCAATACGCTTAGGTTGCTGAACGAACTGTGGTTTACTTCTATGTTGTCGGCATATAT
>MEOF01000009.1 GCA_001769505.1 Bacteroidetes bacterium GWF2_33_38 | reverse complement strand
CTTTTGCTTTTGCGTCCGCTAATGCTTTGGCATCGGCATCCGCCTTGGCTTTTGCATCTGCATCAGCTTTTGCGATGTCGGCAAGAGTTTTGTCGATTTCAGTAATTTTGGTTTTTGGGTAGCTTTCCTCCGATTTTATGTTGCTAGCTTCGGAATATGCAGACTTAGCATCAGCGTATTTTTTAGAAGCCAACAATCCATCCGCTTTAGAAATAGCAGCTTTGTAGCTATCGTCTTTAGCTTTTGCAGCTGCTATAGTTTGTGAGTTTTCAGCTAGTAGCTCATCAATTTCTTTAATCATATCTTTAGGATACCAATCGTCAGGTCTTAATTTTAATGCTTGGGAATAATTAGTTTTTGCCTCTTCATATTTTTTACCTCGATAAGCAACATCAGCTTTATTTATAATAGCTTCGTACTCTTTTTCTAATTTTTCAGATTCAATATCGACTTTTTCGGCTTCGGCTAATAGTTTATCGATTTCAGCAATTTTCCCAATTGGGTAACTTTCGTCAGGTTTGTAAGACAATGATTTATCATAATAAGTTCTCGCCGTTTTATAATTTTTCATTAGCATATAACTATCGGCCTTGCTAATTGCGTTATTATATGAAATTTCGCCCGATTTTTCTTTAGAAATTAGCTTAGAAATTTCGTAAAGCATTTCATCTGGATAGTCTTGGTATGAATCAATATCAAAGGCTTCTTCATAGGCTTTAATAGCTTCTTCGTAATTTTTATCTGCAAATAGTTTATCTGCTTTTATGATAGTATTTTTATAAAGGTCAGTTCTAACGGTTTCAAGTTGTTTAAGAATTTTATCGATTTCTTTTTTCATCAATTCAGTATAAGCCGCATCGGAATCAAAATCTTCCTCATCGGCATTATACCTGATTTTTGTAACAGGATTTTTGAGAGCTGTCAAATCTAATCCAGGAAAATCTTCAAATAAGTCGGTAGTAAATCTATAAGGCCATACCCCATATTCGGTTGTTGGAATTTTTGTATCGATACTAATTCTTTTTGTTACCAATTCGGGAGCAGAAACTTCGATTGTATAATTTTTTTGAAAATCTAATTTAAAATTAAACCTTCCACTTATTCCGGTAATAGCGGAAGATATTTGTTTAGTTCCCTCGAACAAGATTACTTTTGCTCCTGAAACATTAATTCTATCGAACTTTACAGTTCCTTTGATATCGACATACCCATTTTCTTCTTGAGCAAAAACATTCAAAAAAATGAGTGTGAAAAGAAAAGAAAACATTAAAAACTTTGACATATTGACTATTAAAAAAAAGCGACCGAAGTCGCTCTTAATTTTATTTAATGATTGATAATTTTTTTGTTATAGTAGATTTTGAATCTGATATTTTAAGAAAATATATTCCGACAGATTTATTTGAAAAATCTAGAGAATAATTGTTGTCAGAAAATTTCACAACATTAATTGAAATTTGGCGTCCCATAACATCATAAACTTGAATATCTCTGTGTTTTGAAGAAATGCCCATAAAATCAACATTAACCAAACTATTAGAAGGATTCGGATAGACAAAGATATCGTTAATTTCTTCTCTATTGTCAATTCCAACAACGCAAGTAATTGGTCTAATTGCTGAAGATGTGTTGTACGAATAATAGTCAGCAGAGTTTTCCCAAGTAGTGCCATCTTTTACATAAAAAGTACTGATTCCTTCATTTCCTCTGTCTTCTGCAAGATAGACTGCAAAAGTATCTGCACTTGCGTATGAAATTTCGTAACCAATAAAGAAACTTCCGTAAACATCAACTGGTTCATCAAATTCAACAACTTGGAAATATGTTTCCACTAAAGTGTTTATCTTAATGTCTTGACTCCCAAGTTCAGCACCAGGTAAACCCAAACTATCTCTAGACCATACCTTAAATGTTACTTTAGAATTATCAGTTGTTGCATGAGCTTTAGCTACAGGGAATATAAGTCCGTTAACTTTTGTGTAAATATAATAATCGAAATATTCGGCAAATACAGAAATATTATCTCCGTTATGTCCACTGATGTATCCTGAATTTGTTGCGGCAGGATTTTTAAGCATCTCGGTAGAAAGAACATTAGAAATTGCTGAATCACAAATGTTTATAATTGGAGTACTTGTAACAAAAATATATTCATCTATTGATTTAGTATCAAATCCTGCACTATCAGCAACAGTAAGGGTTACACTATGTGCCCCAGGTATGTCGTATATCACATTTAGTGGATGTTGTTCGATTGAAGTTGATGGTGTTCCGCCCTCGAGAGTCCATTCCCAACTAGTAGGGTATCCTCCAGTTGATAAATCAGTATAATTAACCGACTCTCCAACTTTTATTAAATGTCTTGAAACGGAAAAGTCAGCAATTGGTGGAACAAGAGACTCGTGGTCTAAAACTAAAATATACGTTTCCTTAATGACTGAATCAACACCCCATGGATTAAGAGCTCGAAGCATAACCCGATAGGTTCCTGCAGAATCATATCTAATGGACAGTGGATTTTGTTCAAATGAGTACGATGGTACGCCTCCGTCAAAAGTCCATTCCCAATCGTTTGTATTCCACGAAATTCCTGTAAAATTAACGACATCTCCTTCAAATATCACGGTGTAATTTGCTGCGAAATTAGCGTTAGGTACAGCCCCACTATCTTCAATTACAGTAATATATGAGTATTTAGTTAACGTATCGGCTGTAAATGGATCGGTAACAATTAATTTTACGTCAAATCGTCCTAAAGTGTCCCAAGATATAGCAGGATTTTGTAAAGATGATGCTGTTGTGTCGCCAGCTTCAAATGTCCAATTCCATGAAGTAATGGTCGTATCAGTATAAGATGTGTCAATAAAATTTACAAATTGATTTAAGAAAACAGTATCTCTATCGGCTCTGAAATAAGCATGTAGTTCGGGAGGAGAAACAACGATTAAATCAGATTTTAAGAGAGTATCTTTTTTGCTACCTTTAGTAACAATTAATCGGACATCAAATGTTCCTAAACTATTATACACAATATTTGTTGGATTTTGTGAGGTTGATGTGGCGGGAGTTCCTCCTTCAAAAGTCCATGCCCAAGAATCTGGACTTCCTATTGATGCATCGGTAAAGTCAACAGATCTACCAACAATTACTGAAGTTTCCGATTCTGAAAAAAATGCATGTAAACAATAGCTTCCATCGAGTGTAAGTACTCCAGTATTATTTGGGTCGAGCCAATTTTTTAAACGTGTAGTTGAAGTGGAGCCAGCTGTTTCCCAAGAGTATGATATTTTTCCATACAAATCGGCTTCATTTAGATTCGCACAATCGGATAAACCTCCTGATAAATCGCCTATGATTCTATGATTTTGGTCAAATAACGGAGAACCTGATGAACCCTGCTCTGTTACACCTTGTCCGTTTGCGGTAACAGCCCAATTGATTCTCCAATGAGATTCTAATCCTGTTCCGTTGTAATCGCTGGTTGTTGGAGCAGTTGTATAAGTAGAGATCTTTTTAATATCACCCGATGGATGATGAATTCCAACACCACTTACCGCAGGAGAATTTTGTCTGTTCCAACCGTTAAAATATGCATTATAATCTTCTGGAACATCTTGTTGCAATAATGTAAGAAAAAAGTCGGATTGTTCAACCGAATTGTTTCCAATATTTGCTACTTTCATGCAACCGGTCATAGTTTGAGAATTAAGCCCTGTTTCTGAAGTTGGATTAGAACAACCTACTGCTTCGTAATTAAAATAAAAAATCCATTGCGTTAAATCATCTGTAGTTTCGTTGTCGCTACAATGATCTGCAGTCAAAATATAAGGGGTACAATCGTATTTTACATTTGCTATTAAAGACCCAGTACACCAACCTTGTCCTCCGTCAGCTGTAACTAAAATACGAACAACTCCGGTTTTTTCTTTTTTCCAATTATCTCCTTCAGAGCAATTTACATTAATTTCGCAGTCGCCTGAATCTCCGAAATTCTTAGTTTTAATACTCTTTATATGAGAATCTCTAAAAACATATGCAATTTCATGAATGTGGATTTGTGGTTCTTCTGTAACAAATGCAGGTTGATAATATTCCAAAACGGTAACGTCTCCTCCAATTAATTCTGTAGCAAAATATTGATTTTCTGAATTATTGTAAGCTGTAAATGCTCCAATAACTTGAGTTTTGCTTTCGTTGTAAAGAAATAATTTTGAGCCAACCGGCAAGTTGAAATTATCGTAGTGAATACTCAATGCTTCGGCTCCTGAAGATTCAATCTTTAAACGCCAAAGTTTCCCTCCGTCTTCTAAAATTGTCCAATCACCTGAACTTTCGATTGAAAAATCGGTAGGGATAGACTTTCCAATAATGTACATTGTTCCTTTTTCATTAGATTCGGCAATGGTGTTTTCAATTTGTTGTTTGGTTAAGGGTTCAACAAAATTAGTTTCAATGTCGGAGTTTACTTGCTTGTTCATAAAACTAATTGGCGTACCTCCTTCGCTAATCTGAGAATAAGCAAAAGAATTAACAAACAACAATGTGATTATAAAAGTGTAAATTCTTCTCATGGGTTTATTTTTTATTTTGGAAATAAAATTAATCAAACTATTGTAATTCTACAATTCTAAATTAATGAGTTATAAATATTTTTTCAATAATACGATTTTTTTTGTCGTTTATCTCAACCAAATATATGCCGTTTGAAAGGTTTGAACAGTCAATACCAATGTTCCGATAATTGTTTTCATGTTTTACAACTCTCCCGAAAATATCATAAATAATTACGTCAAATTTTTCAAAATTGGTTTTAATATAAAATTTTGATTGCATAGGATTTGGATAAATATTTACTTCTGATGTTGAAGTTTCTAAAATATCTTCTTCTCCAGTTATAGTGCAGATTAAAACTTCGATAGCCAAAGATGTATGAAGGCTCGAAATGTCATTATAAAATCGCCATTGATTATTGTAATATGTTAATGCTGTATTTATTCCTGATTCACCTCTGTCTTCTACCATGTGAACAACAAATGTATCCACCGGAGTATTGTAATAAATTTCGTAACCGACATAATATTTTCCTTGTACTTCGACGTATGAATTAAATTCAATATATTTCCACATGCCTTCACTAAATTCAGAAATTAACACATTTTTTGATGCAAGTTCATTTCCAGGAATACCTCCGTTATCGTCCCAAATTTTCACGGTTATATGCGAATCTGTATTACCACTGTATGCTCGAAGTATTGGTAGCCGAATACCTTGTACATATTGAGTATTAGTTGTTTCGTAAGCATCTGCAAATTTCGAAAACCCATATTCATTATGTCCCGACCAATATCCCCAAACTGTATTAAAATCATAAGCTTTGATATTTTCGCCATCATTTGTATTGCTACTTGTGTCGCATTCGAAAGAGTAAACTGACATATAGGGGTCGTAGCCGTCAATTGTATCAACTCCAATATTTTGTGGGTCAAGCCAATATTTTAATTGTTGACTACTTTCGCTGTATGTATCCCACGATAAGTCGAAACGAGTGTAATAATCGTTTACTGAATTTCCACATGCAGCTTCACCTCCAGTTAAGTCGCCGATAAGTCGATGATTTTCGTCAAACAATGGCGAACCTGATGAGCCACCTTCGGTTGTACCGACATTCCATTCTCCAATTTTCCAATGACTTTCGGTGTCGTAGCCATTTCCATAATCGGCAATTATTGGAGAATCGTTATCGATTGATATTTTTTTTACATCGCCCATTGGGTGGTGGATTCCAGTTGTATTTTGAGCGGGAATTATAGTGTGGTTCCACCCAACATAGTAGGGATGATAGGCTTTTGGAGGAGCAGAGCTCATTTCAACTAGGCAGAAATCAAGATTTCCTGAAGTTGCTCGAAGTTCGCATGCTGAAATTGTTTGTCCAGTTGAGCCATCTTCTCCGCCACAAGTTGGACTTTCGTAATTAAAATAAAACACCCATTCGTCGTACGGAGCTGTTGTACAATGATTTGCAGTAAGAAAATATGGTGTTCCATCGTTATTCACATTGTTAATTAATGCTCCGGTACAAAGTTGAGTTCCTCCCATGATAATTCTGCAAACGGCGTGCTTTTCCTTTTTCCAATTGTAGCCTTCGGCGCAATTTACATCAACATTGCAATCTCCCGAAAGACCAAATCTGTCGTCTTTTAAATCGAAAAAAACCTCTTTATAGCCATGATTAATTTTCAATAATTCGACTTCTCCAGTTTCAGTTACATTATGTGGAATATTGTACTCTATGATTGCGACGTCCCCGTTGATAATAGATGTTGCAAATTTAGCTGACGGGATACAATTTTCGTTTGTAAATGCACCTAAAATTTCTGATTTATTTTCGTTATAGATATACAGTTTTGTGTGTTTTGGTAGTAAAAACCTATTGAAAATAAAATTTAAGGTTAAAGCATTATTCGATTTAATTTTTAATCGCCAAATCCTATCTCCATTGCCAAGTTTATCCCAAGTTCCCGAATTATTCAAATTATAATTTACGACAAAATCTTTTGCAAATCGAATGGGTGAAATTTCCTTGTCTTCTTCGAGTAATTTTTGCACATCTATTTCGGGCATTTCAATCGACTGAAT
Source organism: Bacteroidetes bacterium GWF2_33_38 (assembly GCA_001769505.1). Lineage (GTDB taxonomy): Bacteria > Bacteroidota > Bacteroidia > Bacteroidales > GWF2-33-38 > GWF2-33-38. The sequence continues at coordinate 30,759 of MEOF01000009.1, read as the reverse complement.
CGTTGATAAATCTGACTTATAATCAAAACTATATGGTTTCCCCTCATATTGAATTTGAGAAAAAACGTGCTGAGTAAAAATAACTGTTAAAATTAAAATATAATATTTTTGCATTTTATATGTTTTTCAAATAAATTATATGATAAATTTAAGAAAAAAAATAGAAATCAACAATTTGTCAAGATTGTTTGCAATGTCAGTTAACAATTCTATTTTACTAACATTCCGTTCAGTTTCATCAGACGAATTTCTGCAAGTTTTGTTGCATAGCGAGCATTTACAAGCCTTGACTGTGCGTCTTCATAGCTTTTTTGAGCTTCTTTTAATTCAATTGCATTGCTGCTTCCAAGTCTAAAGCTTTCGAGTGCTACATCAATATTTTCTTTTGCAAACATAATATTTTCCTCTTCGAGTTCGAGTATTTGTTTTGCATTATTAAAATCATTGAAAGCTTTTAGCAATGAACTCTCTACAAATGATTTTGTTTCGTTGAATAATAACTCAGAATTCTCAATCAAAATTTTAGAATTTGCGACTTGTTGTTTGAGCACATTTCCACTAAAAATATTCCATGATAAAGTAAGCCCTGCACTTGGTCCAAGATTTCGATTATAAAGAATCATCCCAACTTGATTGTCGGTACGAGAAAAATTGTATGCTCCGTTTAAAATTAATTTGGGATAAGCTTGAGATTGCAATTCACGTAATGAATACTTTTCTATTTCAATATTTTTTTGTTGAAGCAATAATTGTACATTTTGAGTTTGAACGCTCGTCTTAAGTTCTTCATATAATGGAGAATAAATAATGGATATGCTATCTTCGACATCGAGTTCGTTTTCAGGATTATTTGCCAAAAGATTATTCAGTGAAATTTTCAATTCTTTCATCGCATTTTTTTGTGTGAGATAATTTGAAGTCTGACTATTCATGTCAACTTTTGCTTGAAGATAATCGAGCTTTGAACCTGAGCCAATTTTCCATTTTGTTTCAGCAATTTTAACTCTTTCATCGTACAATTCGAGATTTTGTTCAATCGCTTTTAGTAATTGTTTCTGTTTCACAATTTGAAAATATTCAGTACAAATTTTCTCAATTGTATTTTCAATTTCTAGTTTTAAAGAAATTTCGCTCATATTGCTTATTTCTCGCAATTTGTCGTAAGAAATAAACATTTTAAATCCATCGAAAATAGTCCAACTCAATGCTGCACCAGCATTTAAACCAGTTGATATAGCTCCAGTTTCACTTACTACAGTACCAGTTGAAAATTCCTGTTTGGTATTATTGTCGGCGAAAGTTCCCGAAGCATTTAGACTCAATTGTGGCAGCATCCCTGCATTTCCAATTGTTGCATCATTTTTACTAATTTCAGACTCGTTTTTTGAAATCAGAATACTATAATTGTTTTTTAAGGCAATTGATATTGCACTGTCTAGAGTCAAAATTTGTTGTGCTGATACCGAGATAAAACAAACAATTACTAATATGAAAACACTAAAATACTTCATTAATTTTCTTCAATTTCAATAAAATTTTCATTAATCACTGGCTTTTTAACTTTTCGTGACAAATACGAATAAATGCCTGGAATTACGTAAAGTGTAAGAATAAGCGAAAATAAAACACCTCCAACTACCACGATTCCCATTCCCATTCTACTTTTGGCACCTGCCCCTAATGCAAGTGCAATAGGTAACGCTCCCAATGCAGTAGCAATACTTGTCATAAGAATTGGACGAAAACGAGCTGTAGCACCTTCTACAATAGCTTCCTGAACATTTTTGCCTTGTTTTTTCAATTTATTTGAAAAATCGACAATTAAAATTCCGTTTTTGGTAACCAAACCAATGAGCATAATAATTCCAATTTGGCTGAAAATATTTAGCGTTTGGTTGAAATACCAAAGTGTAAGAAGTGCTCCAGAAATAGCCAAGGGAACGGTAAGCATAATTATAAACGGATCGATAAAACTTTCAAATTGTGCAGCAAGAATTAAATAAATAATGATAAGTGCTAGTACGAAAGCAAAGAGTACGTTTGATGAACTTTCTTCAAAATCGCGAGATGTTCCGGTAAGTGCTGTTGAAAAAGAATCGTCCAAAACTCTATCTGCTATTGAACGCATTGCGATATTTCCGTCTGCAATGGTTTTTCCTTCTGCCAACGATGCTGAAATTGTTGCCGATTGGTAACGATTGTAATGATACAATTGGGGTGGACTGCTCATTTCTTCTATTCTCGCAAGATTGTCGAGTTGGATTAGCTTTCCGTTGCTGCTTCTTACGTAAAGTGATTTTAAATCAATTGGGTCGTCGCGGTTTTCACGGCTTAACTGACCGATAACTTGGTATTGACGACCATTCATTGTAAAATAAGCAAAACGCTGACCACTCAAAGCAAATTGCAAAGTTTGTGCAATGTCTAGTTCTGAAACGCCCATTACATTTGCTTTTTCTCTATCAGGAATAATATTTAGTTCAGGTTTATTAAATTTCAAATTTACATCAACAGCAGTGAATGTAGGATCTTTTGTCGCTTCATCCAAAAATTTAGGCAACACTTCTTGAAGTTTTTCAAAATTCGGTGCTTGTAATACAAACTGTACAGGCAGTCCTGCACGAATACCTCCGGCTGAGATTGTTTGTTCTTGAATTACAAATGTTTTTGCCTCTGTCAATGGTTGTGTAATTTTTGTAATATAAGCTGCAATTTGTTGTTGACTTCGTTTTCGTTCGCTTGCATCGGTCAGTCGAAGTCTTACAAATGCAGTATTAACAGCTCCTGAACCGGCATGTCCGGGTGCAGTTACAGATAACAATACTTGTTTCTCGGGGATTGAATCGCTAACCAATTTTACCAGCTTCATAACAAAATTATCGGTGTATTCATACGAAGCACCTTCGGGAGCTGTTATTGAAAGTCGCATCCAATTTCTATCTTCTAATGGAGCGAGTTCAGATTTGATTAAACTTCCGATACCGAAGATCATAATAATGGAAATTGCAATGATGATGAATGACCAATATCGGCGTTTCATAAACGAAATCAATGAGTTTTGATATCCCGAAATTAGGTTTTCAAAAAACGGTTCGGTTTTTTCATAAAACCAAGTTTTCTTTTGGTTTTTTCTTATCAATTTTGAGTTAAGTACAGGAGTTAAAGTTAAGGATACAAAAGCTGAAATAAGTACAGCCGTTGCCATTACAATTCCAAATTCCATAAAGAGTTTGCCTACAAAACCTTCGAGAAAAATAATTGGTAAAAATACCGCTGATAGAGTAACAGAAGTTGATATAACTGCAAAAAATATTTCGGATGAACCTTTTATCGCAGCTTCTTTTGGAGATAAACCTTGTTCGATTTTTTTAAAAATATTTTCGGTTACAACAATTCCGTCATCAACGACCAAACCCGTTGCCAAAACAATAGCTAGAAGTGTGAGAACATTTATTGAGAAACCAAATAAATACATTACAAAAAATGTCCCGATAAGCGAAACCGGAATATCAATTAATGGGCGAATGGCGATTAGCCAATCGCGAAAAAACAAGTAAATAATTAAAATTACTAGAGTTATTGCAATTAAGAGAGTTTCCTGAACTTCGCTTATTGAGCGTTTAACGAAAACAGTGTTATCGAGTGCGATATCGAGTTTATAATCTTGAGGAAGTTCTTTTTTTAAATGATCGAGGCGTTTGTAAAACTCATCGGCAATCTCAATGTAATTTGCACCAGGCTGTGGCACAATGGCAATCCCAATCATAGGAACGCCTGATTGTCGAAGGATTGTTTCTTCGTTCTCGGCTCCAAGTCTTGCATCGCCAATATCTTTGAATCGTATTACTTTTTTACCAATATTTTTAATCACTAGATTTTTAAAATCATCTTCGTTTTTTAATCGTCCCAAAACTTTTACCGTTAGTTCTGTATTATCTCCGGCAATTTTTCCTGAAGGAAGTTCAATGTTTTCTCTATCTAGAGCACGAATAATATCTAGCGACACCAATCCATAAGAGGCCAATTTTTCAGGATATAACCAAAGTCGCATCGAATATTTTTTCTGCCCCCAAATTTGAACGGTACTGACTCCTGGAATGGTTTGTATTCGCTGAGCAATAACATTTTCTGCAAAATCGCTGATTTCAAGATGGCTGCGAGAATCACTTTCGACAGTCATTGAAATAATTGCATCAGAATTTGCGTCAGATTTTGTTACAACCGGAAGTCCGTCAATATCTTTTGGTAATTGCCTAGTGGCTTGCGATACTTTATCGCGAACATCGTTAGCCGCTGCTTCGAGGTCAACATCAAGCTCAAATTCGACAGTTATAACACTTGAACCTAAATTGCTTGACGAAGAAATGGTTCGAATACCTGCAATTCCATTGATTGATTTTTCGAGCGGTTCGGTAATTTCAGATTCGATAACTCCTGCATTTGCTCCCGGATACGAAGTTCGAACCGTAATTATTGGTGGGTCGATTGATGGTAATTCGCGGACTCCCAAAAAAGTATATCCGATATAGCCAAAAAGCACAATTAGCAAGTTCATTACAACTGCCAACACCGGGCGATTTACACTGATGGTTGATAAACTACTCATTATAAGCTCGAACGTTTATTTAATTGCTGTAATTTTTAGTGGCATTCCTGCCTTTAACTGCATAATTCCAGTGGTAATAATTGTATCGCCAGCTTGGATTCCATCAAGAATTTCGATTTTTGTTTCGGAGCGAAGTCCAGTTTTTACCTTAACTTCTTCGGCAATTCCATTTTTACAGATAAACACTTTTTGTCCTTTTAGAATTGGAATAATTGACTGTGTTGGAATTAATATCGCATTATCTGTTTTTTCGAGCGAGAATAAAATTTGAGCATAAACTCCTGGAATTATTTTTCCGGAATTATTTTGAGTAATTGCTCTCACTTGTATTGTTCGGGTAAGGTCATCAACTTTTGGTTCAACAGCCGATACCATTGCATTGAGTGTATCGTTAATTCCTTCGATGGTAAATTTAATTGAATCATCAATTTTTATAGCATTCGAATATTTTTCGGGAATATAAAAGTCAATTTTCAATGGGTTGTTCTGTTGAATAGACGCAATTTTGGTCGATTGGCTCACGTAACTTCCTTCGCTAACACTTCGCAGCCCAATAATTCCGCTAAATGGTGCAATTATTTCGGTTTTTGCAATTTGAGCTTTTGTAAGTTCAATATCGGCTTGTGAAGAATTCAATTCGGTAAGAGTTGCATCATATTCTTGCTGACTAATACCGTTAATATTGAGTAATTTTTTTTGACGTGCTTCTTTTTCCGAAGAAAGCTTTTCTTTAAGAATATATTTTTTAAGCAGTGCTTGCAGTTCTGAATCGTTAATTTTTACGAGTAAATCGCCCTTGTTTACGCGACTTCCCTCTTTAAAATTGATTTGTACGATTTTTCCTGCTGTTTCAGGAACAAGGTCAACCGATTCGTTGGCAACAACATTTCCTGAAATGAAAATTTTATTCTCAAGTTTCTCTGATTTAGCAATCATTGCGGTAACTAGTGCAATTTTGGATTTGCCTTTCGCCATATCTTTCGCTTGATTTTCGTCTGATGAAAAATACCAGATCTTAACAAATGCGAGTGCCGAAATTACGACCAGAACAATTATGAATAAAATAAGTTTTCTCATTGCTTACATAAATTTTGAACAAAGATATTTAATTATTAGAGTTTATACCTTATAACATGTATCAGCCTTAAACAAATATTGATATAAATTTTATGACAATCGCTTTATGTATAGCTGTTAGATGAATGAAGTATTGGAATAAAAGCAAAAAGAGGCTAATTTGTGTTAACCTCTTTCATATTTAAAAATCAAAATTGATTATTTTTTTGTTTTCACTCTTGATTTATCTTTATCAGCTAATTTTTCTAATACTTTAGCAGCATCTTCAAATTGACTGTTTACTATCATTGCAGCAATAATATATGGTTTCCAACTTGCTTCTCTGTAAGTATCTAATCTGTATCTTTCGAAAACTGAACCTGCAACTTCACCTTCTTTACAAGAAACTCCTGTAATGTCAGCTGGTAAACAATGCATATAAAGAGCTTTTCCACCTTTTGTAAGTTTCATTTTTTCTTCAGTGCATTCCCAATTTTTGAATTTTGCATTGTTAGTTAAACAAACTTTTTCTAATTCGTCCAAACCTTTCATATCTTTTGCACGAAGTAATTCAGTTCTTTTTCCCATAACTTCAAATGGAGCCCAGCTTTTTGGATAAACTATATCAGCATCTTTGAATGCTTCTTCCATTGAGTTAGAAATTTTGAAACTTCCACCGCTTGCTTTTGCATTTGCTTTAGCTACTTCAATAACTTCTGGAATTAATCCGTAACCTTCTGGGAAAGCTAATTCTACGTCCATTCCGAAACGTGTCATTAATCCAATAATTCCTTGTGGAACTGAAAGTGGTTTACCATAACTTGGTGAATAAGCCCAAGTCATTGCAATTTTTTTACCTTTTAAGTTTTCTAACGAACCAAACATTTGTTTCAAATGAGCTAAATCAGCCATTGATTGTGTTGGGTGGTCAATATCGCATTGTAAGTTTACGATTGATGGACGTTGTTCCAAAACTCCTTCTTTGTGTCCTTCGTCTAAAGCTTCGCCAACTTCTCTCATATAAGCATTTCCTGCTCCAAGATACATATCATCGCGAATACCAATAACGTCAGCCATAAAAGAAATCATATTTGCAGTTTCACGAACAGTTTCTCCGTGTGCAATTTGCGATTTTCCTTCGTCTAAATCCATAACTTCAATTCCTAACATATTGCAAGCTGATGCAAATGAGAAACGAGTTCTAGTTGAATTATCACGGAAGTTAGAAATTCCTAAACCTGAATCATATAATTTTGTAGAAACATTATTAGTTCTTAAAAATTTTAATGCTTCAGCAACCAACAAAGTTTGTTTTAACTCGTCTGGAGTTTTTTCCCAAGTTAGTAAAAAGTCTTTTCCAAAAAGATCAGATTTTAATCCTTTTATTTCACTAATAATTTTTTCAAATTTTTTCTTATCCATATTATGATTTTTTTATTAATAGTTTCTAAAAATTATTTTGCAATATTGTAAGCATACATTGCGTAGAAAGCAGCACAAGTAACTAAATCGTCAACTGGACACTTTTCGTTTGGTGCGTGTGCATTTACTTCGTTTCCTGGTCCGAAACCAATCAAAGGAATTCCATAATATCCGTTAATTGTAACGCCATTTGTTGAGAATGTCCATTTGTCAACTTTTGGTTCTTTGTTGAACAATTCTTTGTAAGATTTAACACCTGCTTGAACTGTTTCGTGTTCTACTGGAATTTTCCAAGTTGGGAAATATTTTTCCATTCCGTATTTCAAACCTGTGTAAGCAACTTCTTCGTAAGTTAAAACTTCAACTTTAGCTTTATCGCCAAATTCGTTTATTAATTCTTGAATTTCAGCAACTGCAGAATCTTTAGTTTCGCCCCAAGTTAATCTTCTATCTAAATGTAAGTGAGCATAATCAGCTACTGCACAAAGTGATGGACTTCCTGATTTGAATTCAGAAACGGTTACTGAACCTCTTCCTAAAAATTCGTCAAAAGCTAAATTTTCGTTTAATTTTTCAACTTTCAAAGCAGTTTTTGATGCCATATAAACAGCATTTATTCCTCTTTCTGGAGCTGATCCGTGACAAGAAATTCCTCTAAAAGAAACTCTAATTTCCATACGTCCGCGGTGACCTCTGTAAATGTTGCAGTTTGTTGGTTCAGTAGAAATTACGAAATCTGGTTTCAATTTTCCTTCTTCAACAATATATTTCCAGCATAATCCGTCGCAATCTTCTTCAATAACACTTGCTACAGCATAGTAAGTTAAATCTTTATCGAAGCCCATTTCTTTTAAAATTTTTCCAGCAGTAATTGCACAAGCAATACCACCTTCTTGGTCAACTGTTCCACGTCCGTGAACGAAACCATCTTTAATTTCGCCTGAAAATGGATCTGAAGTCCAGTTTGCAATGTTACCAACTCCAACTGTATCAATGTGACCATCAACAGCAAGAATTTTTTTACCATTACCAATTCTACCAATTACGTTTCCTAATCCGTCAATCCAAACTTCGTCAAAACCAGCTTCTTCCATTTGTCTTTTAGCTTCTAAACAAACGTCTTTTTCTTGAAGACTTTCTGATGGAATTTGAACCATTTTTGAAAGGTTTTTTGCAGTGTAATCTCTATACTTTTCTGCAAGTTCATTGATTTTTTTTGCGATTTCGTTCATATTATAATGTTTTTTTTATGTCGAATGATTGAGGTTGAAGTGTATTTTATTTTTCGTAACACTAGTCCAATTCATCTCGGCAAATATGTTATTCATAAAAATTAAAAAAAGGGAATCAAAGTTAACAAATTAATTCAAATCTAGAAGAAAAAAATTAAGCGTGAATTAGCTGTAGAAAATATTCATCAACCCAAGTTTCTCCATATTTTAGCCACTGTTTTTTTTCGCCAGATATTTTAAAATTATACTTTTTAAAAAGGCTAATGCTTTTTGTATTATTTGTTGTAATATTACAATACAACTGATGGAGATTCAAATGATTAAATGAATAATTTATCAAAATTTCCATTGCTTCGCTTGCAAATCCCTTTTGTTGCATCTCTTTTTTGGCTATTAAAATTCCAACTCCAGCTCGATTATGAAAAGGGTCAAAATCGAACAAGTCAATAGTTCCGATAGGTAAATTTGTTTCTTTACAAATAATCATTAATCTGAGTTGCCTAGTTTGATAAATATCTAAATGCGAATTTTCGATATATTTTTGAAGAATATATTTTGAATAGGGCGTAAGGGTATTGCTAACAAACCAAGAATCCGAGTCATTTTCCCATTCGTACAGATAGTTAATATCTGAAGGCTCTAAAGCACGCAGAGTTACTTTAGTTCCTTCAAGTATATTATTTGTATCTTTCATAGTTCATGATAAATGAATCAGAATACCCATTACGAATTAAATCCATTCTCTTTTCCTTTGCTTCTTTGTACGTTGCAAATTTTCCGAATAAGTAACGATATTTTCCGTCGCTTCCTTTATGTTCGACTATACCTTCAAGATTTTTGAAGTGTTCAATTCCAACAGAATTTTCATAAGCACCAATTTGAATGACAAACAAAAATTCGCCCTTTGAAACTATAGTTGAAGACGTTGTATCAACCTTAGTATTATGAGTGGTGCTTTCACTTGTGGCTAAGTAAGAACTTCTGCGTATGTTTTCAAGTTCAAAATTATCGACTATGCTTGCTTCGAGAAATCCCATGTCGATGGCTGAGTTCATGTATTTAACAGCATCAAATAATTTGTCAAATTTGCCGCTTGTATAAATATATCCATTTTGAGTTGTGTAAGGAGTAACGGTTAAAATATCTTTATATTTTTCAAAATAGTTATCGGCTAACTGTCCGTTTGTTCCTAGTAGAATTACAGTGTACACCAATTCATTTTTGAATCGAACATTTTCAGGTAAATATATTTCTTCGTTCATCAAAATTGAGTCGTTAGTTGATTTTAATAATTTTATTTCAACGGCTTCACTTAGGGCATTGTTTTGTGCAATTTCCTGATTATTAATTACAAAACGGCTCTTATCAATTCCTTTTTTGGCTAAATAATTTATAATGGTTTCTTGGCGTTTTTCGTTAAGTTTTTGATCGTATGCTTCGCCAAATTCTGTTTTAGTTTTTCCTTCTAATACAATTGATAAACTAGGGTTTGATGCTAAAATTTTATACATTCGTTCCAATTCTACTTGAGAATCAAAATCCAATGTCTGTTCTTTTGTGCTGAAATTAATATTCTTTATAGCAACATAACCGTCTTTACTTTCTTGATTTTGAGCAATCAAATCATGTGAAGATAGGAGTTCTTCGGGACTGAGTTCTGTATTTAAAACAAATTCTTGTCGTGAGAGGATTTGTGGAATAAATAACTCTTCGCAACGTTTTTTGTAGCCTTCAGCTACGAATGCAACTTTATAATTTCCAGATGGAACTATGCCTTGGTATTCTCCTGTTTCGAGGTTTGAAAATACTGTAGCAACAGTATCGTTTTTCGACAATGAGTCAATTATACTTATCGTAACAACGGAATTTGATTTTGGATTATCCGCAAATGTGATTGTTCCGTTTATCTCAAATTGGTTTGGGTGTTCAGGAAGTAAGAGTTTCATCATGTATATTTCGGTTCCTCCGTTTCCATCAATTTTTGCATCTGAAAAATAAGTGTATTCTCCGTTTTTAACAGGATAATAAAATAAATTATCATCTGCCGTATTAACGGGATAACCTAAGTTTAAAGGCACAGACCACTTATTATTATCCAATAGCTTAGTGTGGAAAATATCAAAACCTCCCATATTATAATGTCCCTCGGAGCTAAAATATAGAGTACGATTATCCTCTAAAATGAATGGAGTATCGTCGTCGTATTTAGTATTAATGGTAGGACCCAAGTTTATGGCTTTTCCCCATTCTCCGTTTTCTTGCAAATTTGATTTGTAGATGTCGAAGCCTCCAAAACCGCCTTTTCTATCGCTTGAGAAATACAATGTTTTTCCGTCTTTTGTCAGGCAAGCATGCATTTCCCATGATTTTGAGTTCACGTTTTTATGCAGTTTTGTGATTGGAGTCCATTTTCCGTCAATATATTTGGTCTCGTAAATATTTCCATCAAAATAATCATCTTTCATTAGTAAAAGGTGTGTGCCATCTGATGAAATGAATACAGAAGAACAATATCCATTAGAATTAATTTCATTTGTAATATTAACCGCTTCGGTCCATTCGCCATTAACTTTTTTTGAATAAAAAATTTCTTCAATATATTCGTCGAAAGCTCCGCTTGCAAGTTCTGAAGAATCAGGAATTACAAGTTTTTCTGTCGTAAAAACTAAGGTGGATTGGTCGGCTGAAACAACAGGACTGTAAGCATAAAATGGTGTTCGAACTAATCTTCCTAAATTATTTTTGACAACCATTACTGGATATTTTACAAGTTGTTTTGCATTTTTACATGTTTCGATTTGACGGTTAACGATATCTAGATTGTAAATGTCATTAGGTTTTAAAAATGATTTAAAACGCTTGTATGATTCTGTTGCTTTATCAAAATCGTTAATTACATGAAAAACTTCACCTAAACGATACCATGCTAACTCAGGAGCTAAGGTTTCTTTATATGAAAATTCATTTGCTTTGGGAGATGAATGTTTAGCCGCAAATTCTAAAAATGGAAGTGCTTTTTCTTTTTCTCCTTTTATTTGCAGATAACTCACCCCAAGTTTATAGTTAACAGCAGCATTGGTAGGAGCCATGTCGTATAATTCAAGTAATAGGGGAATCGCATTCTCATATTCTTCGTAGAGATAGTAATATGACGCAGTTATATATTTTTTTTTGAATTCTTCGGTCTCAGATAATGACTGTTGCTGTGCAGAAGAAATATTTATAAAGGCAACAGAGAACAAGAAGTACATTATAATGATTCTAAATGATGACATTATAAATAAGTTTAAATTAATAATAATCAAAAATATAAAAAATCTAAATAGTTCAAATAACTGATTTTGATTAATTATACTGTATTTGGGCAAATAAGGTTACATTTTGACCAAAATACTATTTATTCTGATACGAATCAATTTTTGTGATAAATGCATCTTCGTAATCAATTAATATGTTCATCCATGCTTCTTTTGCTTCTGAATACAAGGAATATTCTCCAACAGCATACCTGTAATAGCCATCTTGACCAATAAATTCAATGACTTCATTTTTATATTTATCAAATTCTTTTATTTTTATTCGTTCTTTCGAAGCCTTGATTTGAACGGTATATTTGTTACTATTAATTGCATTTTTATTTTCTGATGATGGAGCCGAAGTTGTATTATTAACTTGATTGAATGTATTAACATTTACAATAAATGCATCGTGGTATCCTGCTTGTTTAATTTTATCTAAATCGAATGTAGCTACTTGTATATTCGGATATTCTCCGACTGTATATTTTACACTTCCATTACTGCATTTGCGTTCAACAACATTTTCTAAATTACTAAAATTATCAACACCTATAGGGGTATTCATCGCTTTAATTTGTATCGTGAAAATATCTCCACTTGATGAATTTGTGTTTGGTGCAGAATCTTTTTTACTTTCGATGCTTGCGTTTGTTTTATTTTCAACTTTACTTGACAGTAAGGCCGTTTTTATCACGAATGCATCTGGATAGCCCATTTGTGCAAGTTCGTTACGTTTGCTTCGAGCTGTAATGTAATCGCTATACTCTCCAACAACGTATCTGTAATAACCATCGTTGCAGTAAACTTCTTGAAGTTCAGTAATTCCAGCAAATTTATTGTGGTCGGCTTTGCTTCGAATTGCAGAAATTTGAACTGTATAGCTATTAACACTTTTACTTTCAAAATTAGCGAGAGTATTTTGTTCAGGAGCTTTTGTTTTCGCATCTGCTATTAAAGTGTTTAATTCAAAACTATTTATAATCTTGGCTTCTTCGAACCCTGCATCTATAGAGTTGTTAAGTAGTTTTAATGCATCTGGTTTTTTTGAAAATTCTCCAGCTATATATGCAAATCCATTACTTGTGGTATAGGTTTTTGCATTTTTAAGTTCGTTGATATTATATTTTGAAAAATAATCATTATTGTATTTTTCTTTAACTTCTCCAAGTAATATATAAAATTTAGTATCTTGACTAAATTTTAAATTATCAGGAACTGCTACATTTTCGACTACGATATTTTGATTCGGAGAACCAATAAGGTTTACATCAACTCTTCTGTTTAATTGACGTCCGTTAGGATTATCGGATCCATCAGGATTTTCATTAATTGCAATGTGTTGCTCTTCGCCCAAAGCTTTGATTATAATTCTACCCTTAGCAATTCCCTTTGATGAAAGATACGTAAGAACCGCTTTTGCTCTTTGCTCAGACAATATTCTATTATACTCTGGATTTCCTTTTGAATCAGTATGTCCGCTAATTTCAACAGTTAATTCAGGATTAGCTTTCAATGTATTGTACAATCTTTCAATGTCGGTTTTTGAATTATTGTTTAAGCTATAACTAGCAAAGTCGAAGAATATGCTTTTGGCAACATAAATATCTTTATTTGCGACTGAATTACTATTATTTGTAGCAACTTGATTCGTATTTGCATTATTATTGGCTACAATGTTTTGTGTATTATTAGATTGGGAATTATTTGTATTTTCTGTTGTTTTTATTTGTGCTGAATTTTCGGTGTTATTTGTTGCAACAACATTGTTATTATTGGTTTCTGTATTTGTAACATTATGTTGATTGTTTACTGTATTTTCAGCAATTAAGCTATCTTTTTTTTCTGAAACAAGCTGATTGTTTTGACCATTTACAGTTGTAGCATTATTATTCTCAGTTACAATTTGTTCAGTATTTTCGGCAATCAAGTTGGTTGTTTCTTGATGTATTGAATCTGTATAATTTTCAGCAATTATTTGACTTGTTGTATCAATATTTGCTTCGATGGTTTTGTTTGAGGCAACGATTGCTGTATCAGAATTTTGAATAGTAATCGAATCTTTTTTACTTACAACTTCTGTTGTGGCTAACAGTATAGGAGTAAATTCTAAGTTGTACTTAAATTCTAATTTTGTAATTACTCTTGGGATTACAATATTTTCAATTACTTTGTTATATCCTTCTACTTCTGCTATTATTTTACAGTCAACAACTGGTAAAACTTGTGAGAAATCTCCAAGAGAGTCGGGTTTAATTGTTGCTAGTTTTTCTTGATTACTAGAATTAGAAACCGAGATGTTAACTTTTGACATGTTGTCAATTCTTCCGTCAGCAAACATAACATTTCCGCTAAGAGTAAACTCTTTAGGAATATTCGTCTGACTAGGTGTAATCTTATAAATGTCACTTTGAGCATCTCCAAAGTTTTTAATTCTAGCACAATATGCGAACTCTCCATTTCGAGCAGGGGAATAAAATAAATCGTCATCGGTTGTATTTATAGGATATCCTAGATTCATAGGAACCGACCATGTTTGGTCATCAAGTAAAGTTGTAACAAAGAAATCGAATCCACCCATGCTATTGTGTCCTTCTGAACTGAAATACATCGTTTTTCCGTCTTCAAGCATAAAAGGCGTATCTTCGCTATATTTTGAGTTTACAGTTGATCCAAGATTTATAGGTTCTTCCCAATCTCCTTTATCATTAAGGTTTGATTTATAAATATCTAAGCCTCCAAATCCACCTTTTCTATCGCTTGTAAAATAAAGTGTTTTTCCATCGGGCGACAAACAAGCATGTGTTTCGCTATATTTCGAATTAATTTTTCGATTGAGTTTTTCCATTGGATATGGTTTGCTTTTTTTCAATTGAGAAACGTATAAATCTCCTTCGTTATCCAAATTATCATCGGTTAAAAAAATACTTTTTTCATCTGGCGAAATAGAAACTACTTTACAAAAACCATCAGATTTTACTGCACTCGTTATATTTTTTGGTTTTTCCCAAACTCCATCTACGAATTTGGAAATAAATATTGATTCTTTTGATTTCGATTGTTGAAAAATAATCATATCACCTTTAGCATTCAAAACTGGATTGTATTCATAAAATGGAGTATTTATAATATCTCCCATTGGAATTTCTTCCACCATCACGGGTTCAAAAAACAATTCTTTTGCGTATTGGCAAGATTCAATTTGTCGTTCAACAATATCTAAGAAGTATATTTCACGAGGATTTAATAAGCTTTTGAAAGTGCTATATGCTTCAATTGCTTTATCTAAATCTTCGTTAATTCGGTAGGCGTCGCCCAAGTACAAGTATGCTTCGAAAGGAGCTTGTAGTTCTTTGTATGAACCTTCGTTATAAGTTTCTGAAACATTTTTAACCGCATTTTCTAAATATGGAATGGCTTTGTATTTTTGTCCAACCATATTCATATAACATAAGGATATTCTATAATTTATATTTGCATTGCTAGGGTCTTTATCAATCAATGATAAATATAGAGGAAGAGCTTTTGAATATTCATCAAATAGAAAATAATATTCTGCATCAATGAATTTGCTCTTTATGATTTTCTGTGAATAAACCTGCCCGAAAGCTAAAATAATAAGTATCCCGAATATATATCTTTTAATCATTTTTAAAATTGTATCTATTAATGTTCATAACAAAAGCGTTATCATAGCCTGATTTTAATACTCTTAACCATTCTTCTTTAGCTATCAAATAGTTGTAGAAACGCTTGTAAATATATATGAAATTTCCGTTTTCATCTTGTTGCTCGAGAATATCATTTTGCTGAATATTCTCGAAAGAATTAATATTTTGTTTTGTGCTGAAAGTTCCTAAATGTATTGTAAATATTATGTCTTGCGAAGAATCGCCCCCTAGCAACTTAATAAGTTCTTTGCTATCAATCACTCGAATTTCTTTTAACCCTAATTCTCCGATTTTTTCGAGTTGAGCTTCTGCTTCTTGCATTGTTTTAAAACTTCCTGCAACAAACACATAGCCATCTTTTGTTCGATAAGATCTTACATTTTGGGAACCGTTGTTATATTTATCGAAATATCCCGATTTGCTTTTTTGATTTAATAAAAGTAAATGATAAGTTACTTCTTGCGAGAACATTGCTTCACAAGAAATCAAAAATAGAGAAATATATATGATAAATATTTTCATTAATTATAGCTTATATTTATCAGGTACGTTGACAGGTTCAACTGTTAATTTGTATTGTCCTTGTTTAATGATTATAAACTCTACTCTACGATTATATTTTCTTGAATCGGGGCATGAGTCGTTTGAAATCTGTTTGCTTTCGCCAAATCCTTTGATGCTAATATTGGATTTATTGCAACCTTTTTCAACCAAATAATCCTTGGCAAACTTAGCACGACGAATCGATAATTGATTGTTATATTCCTCATCACCTTGTGCGTCGGTATAGCCATGAATTTCGACTTTAGATTCAGTATTTGTTACTAAATAACTAGCTAATTTATCCATGTTATTATAGTATTCTGATGTGTGATCTTTGTCGAAATCGAAGAAAATATTTGAAATGGTAACATCATTAGGATTTGTTGGTGCAGTAGTTTTTGCTCCTACATTGTCTTGATTATTGCTTTGATTTGTCTGCTGATTATTAGCAGCAACAAGTTCTTGTCGTTCTCCAATAGCAATTTCAATAACATTGTCTTGATCCGGAGCAATTGGTAAGCCTGTCATTATTCTATACAAATCAATACCTTTGCTAACAAGGTAGTTACTAACGGCTTGTTCTCTTTTTTTAGCTAAAACTGCATCTTTTTTGAATTCGCTTAATGTTTCAATGTCAACGATTAGGTGCTTGCTTGAGTTAAGCATATCAGCAACAATATTAAGTTTTTCTTTTACAACGTCATCTACTTCGCTTTCTTTTTTGAGAAATTCGGCAAAATATTTTTCGTTAGTATTTCCAATTAAAATTGGTTTAAGTTCTATCGGTTTGTTAATTTGTTTGTACGAAGAACCCTCGTCTACAGTAATATTTTCAGAATGGTATAAATCATTAGATGCTGATTCAAACAAGATATTATATATCCCAGGAGTTAATATGAAAAGATATTTTCCTGTTTTGCTGTTCGGTGTATAAATACCAACAACTTCTTGTTTCTTTAAATCGGTAACGGTAATTGAAATATCGGTAATTGGTGCACCGTTGCTTAATGTAACTACTCCTGTCATAACCGTAAGAGGTTTTTCTTTACTGTCAGCCAACGTAATTAGATAAATATCAGGATTTCCAAGTCCATCGGCTTTATGTGAAGCGTAATATGCTCTTTTTCCATCAGGAGTTGGCATATAAAATACATCGTTATCAGTTGAGTTAATTGGATATCCAATGTTTGTAGGTTCAGAGCAAGTTCTAGTTTCATTGTCGATTGTTGCATAAAATATATCATAGCCCCCCATACTGTTGTGTGCTTCGGAACTAAAAAATAATGTTACTCCGTCAGGATGAATAAAAGGACCTTCTTCATTATATTTTGTATTAATTTTTTGACCTAAATTTTGAGGATTTCCCCAATCTCCATTTGGTAGTCTTTTGCTAACATATATGTCTAATCCGCCATATCCACCAGGTCTGTCGCTCGTAAAATACAAATATCCTCCATCAGCAGATATAGAAGCGTGAGTTTCGCGATTTTTTGAATTTACGTTAGCTCCTAATTTTTCAGGGGCTGACCATTCTTCTCCATTCAATAAACTTCGATATATATTTCCGTCGCCATTATCATCTTTATATATGAAAAGTTCTTGTCCGTCAACAGAAAGTCCAATCGTTGCTTCGTGTCCTTCGGTGTTAATATTTGTTCCTATTGATTTTGGTTTCGACCAAATATCACTTTCATCTTTGGTAGAAAGATAAATATCTTCGTAAAATTGTCCGTCGTCGGTTTTTAATTCGCCAACTCCACCTGCTCTTTTAGATGTATAAATTAAAACAGATTCATCGGCAGAAAACACAGGACTATGTTCGCTATATTCAGAATTTATACTTGCTCCAAGATTTGTAATTGTAAAATTAACTGGATATTTAACCAATTCCATTCCATTCATTGAATAATTTATTGTTCTATCTACTTCTTCTAGTAAATCTGGATTATTTTTAAGAATTTCACCTCTAAATTCATTTAACGCATCAATGGCTTCTTTAAACATTTCGTTTACGTGATACGCTTTTCCTAAATAGAAAAATGCATCAATAGGAGCATTGCGTTCTTTAGTGGAAATGGGGTCGTAATCAACAGATGTGCTTGTTATCGCTTTTTTTAAGTATTCCAACGCTTTTTCTTTTTCAAGAACGATGTTTAAGTAACAAAAACCAAGTTTGAAATTAAAATTTGCATTTTCAGGGTCTGTGTTCACAAGTTCTTTATATATTTCGAGTGCAGCACTAAAGTCTCCATCGTCCATATATGTTTCAGCTTGAAGATATTTGTCTTTTATATCAAGGGATGTATTTTGAGCAGCAATGTAAGTCGAAAATACACACACAAATAAGAATAAATTTAATAATTTCATTATTATACAGTTTT
This sequence comes from Bacteroidetes bacterium GWF2_33_38, assembly GCA_001769505.1. Classification (GTDB taxonomy): domain Bacteria; phylum Bacteroidota; class Bacteroidia; order Bacteroidales; family GWF2-33-38; genus GWF2-33-38. The sequence continues at coordinate 12,552 of MEOF01000009.1, read as the reverse complement.
TTGTCAATCAGCAAAAATAAAACTAATTACTTAAAAATAAAAAATTTAACTAATTCTTTTTGCTTTCTTCATATTTTGCTAGCAAATATGACCATCGCAATTATATTTCAGATAAACATTATAAGCTTTTGTTGAATGGTATTTATTAATTGATTATTTGCTTAATTTGAAAGATTAATGTCAATTATTTGGCTGCAAATCAAAAATAAACTATATTTGAACTATGAATATTTTCAAGATTTTACATACAGTTTTATTAACTTTTTTGAGTTTATTTCTTTTTGCTCAGCAAATAGATACTGTTGAGATTCTTAAATCAAAAAAGTTAAATTATAGTCTTCAAATGGGAACTAGTGTAACTGTATTTAATAAAAGCAGCTATTTTAATTCGTTCATAGCACCTAAAGTTAGCTATCAGATTTCACCTAAGTTCGGTTTAAGTTTAGGAGGTATTTTGATGCGAACTAATTTTCAACCTTCAATATTTGTAAATTCAACATCAGAAATCAATAATCATTACTCAACAGCATTTAATCAAAATTTTTTATTTGTTCAAGCTTCTTATTCTGTTAACGAGCATTTGTCTATTTCAGGGACAGTTTATCAGCTGGTGAATAAAATCCCTAATAATAACTCACAGCGTCAACGCTACTCGATTGCCGCTGACTATAAATTGAAAAATGGAATGTCGTTTGGAATTGAATTAAGTAATTCCGATACTCCTTTCGTTAATAATTTATCTCAATCTCCTTATAAAAATCACAGTCAGATTAAGTGGTAATTTTTTAATTTTTGCATTTAACAAAAAGCTTTGTTAAATTTGTTCAAATTAATTAAAATAAATCAAAATGAAAACATTCAAATCTTTAACTTTAGCCTTGAGCTTTGTATTATTATTTTTATCAAGTTCTTTTGCACAAGATGCAGTAAAATTAGACAAAGTGGCTATCAAAACTTTTTTTCATTGTGCAAACGGGAAAGCATTAATTGAAAAAGAAATGCTTAAAGTTGATGGTGTTAAAGAAGTCATTGCAGACCTTGAAACTAAAGTAGTTACTATTAAATTTGATGTAAATAAACAAAGCAAAGAAAGTTTAAATAAAGCTATTGAAACTATTGGTTACAAAACAGAACTAAGTGTAGAAGGTACAGAGATTAAAAAGGCTTGTAACCACGAAGATGGAGAACACAAAGAAGAACATCATAAAGAGTAAAAAAAGAGTGTAAAAAAAATCATTTTTTGAATTAATTGGCTATTATAATCGTTTTAGGTAATTTGGCAAAAAAAGTGCTTTTTTTCTCGAAAACAATTAATTAAATTTACTTATCAACATAAGAGGAACCGAGTTCTGCTGAGGAGCAACTCGATAGCAAAAAAGTTGATATAAACATGAAGTTAAAAGGATGGATTTTTTCCATCCTTTTTCATTTACATTAAGACAGTATCGAAAAAACAATTTAATGAATTGGAACTGTAACCATTTTGTCGAATAATTTTTCGACATGATTTTTTGAATCGGCAGCCGAACAATTGAAATTATTGAGCATTACAACAAAAATTATTTTTTTCCCCGAGATGCTAGTCATGTAACCAGCATAATTTCTTACTCTAGTAATATATCCGCTTTTAGCATTAACTCGTCCTTTTGCTATACTATTTTTACACATGCCCGAAAGGGTTCCTGATTCACCAGCTGTTGGCAATGAACTATAAAAAGATGAGTAATTTTTGCTATTTTTCATATAAAAAAGTACGTCAGCCATTTGTTTTGGGGTGATGATGTTGTATCGAGAAAGACCGCTGCCATCGTACAACGACATGCCAGATGTTTCGATATTTTTGCTTTTCCAAAATTCAACTATGGTGTTTACAGCAATATTGTAATTTAGGTTTTTGTTTCTTGCTTTTCCAACTTGCAAAGCAAGATGTTCAGCAAATAAATTATGACTTCTTAGATTTGTTATTTTAACAATTTCTTCTACTGTTGGCGATTTTATTTCGGTTATAAAATGAAGCAATGAGTCAGTAATTATTTTTTCGATTTTGGTTCCCTTATTACAAATTACGTTTATTTTGTTTAATTCGCTTTTAATTTCATTAAGGGCTACTTCTGCAGGATTAGGAATTGAGCCTTTAACAATAAATTCGTTTTTGTGTTTTGGAATAGTGCCTTCGATCTTTCTTTCGTTTTGGTAAGGTGCTCCATAAATATACGCTAGGTCTTTGTTTGTATCAGAAATAGTTACTTCGTTTTCAATAATTAAGGAATTTATCTTGGGTACGATTTCCGATATTTTAGCGTTAGCTCCAGTCGAATCTTCCGGCTCAAATTTAATTTTGTAAGTATTTTCAAAAATGCTTAAACCCGAAGCAAAAGCACCATAATAATTTCCCATATCACCCCAAATCCATGTTGAAGGAACGTCAATGTTATTGAAATAACTGTCGTCTCCAATAATAAATCCATCAATAGAATCAATGCCGAGTTTTTTTATAGAGTCTGCCCAAGTGCTAAAAAAGTAAGGCTTGTTGTATATTTTATCAAATATTTCGGAGCCAAGTGCAGGGTCGCCTCCTCCAATAATTATTAAATCGCCGTGAAGCACTTTGTTTGAGTCAATTTCTCCCTTGTAATAAAGCGATGTTTTAAATTGTGTTTTCGCCCCCAATATTTCCAGAGCTGTTGCTGTTGTAACTATTTTGAGAATAGATGCAGGAGTTAAGCTTAAATGAGAATTGTAATTTCCAAGAATTTCGCCATTTTCAAAGTCCATTGCAATTAAACCGATTGATGCGTTTTTAAAATCTTCGTGCTTTACAAAATCTTCGAAAACTTTTGCAAAAGGTAATTCGGTTGGTTTTACTTGCGAAAAGGAAAGAACTATGGTGAAAATGAGAAAAATGCTTGTTAAAAAATACCGCATAAATATTAAATTATTAATTCTTTGAAATATCGAAAAATATGACAAATTTTACACAATAAATTTAAATTAAAAAATAATGAATAAAAAATCAACTCTTCCAAAATTTCTTATTGCTGATAATTCGCAAGAAGAACCTGATTCAATATTTGTTTTACATGCTCAAACGCCTAAATTTTTAGTGAAATTTAATCTCGACGATTTTGAAGAAACTCCAGTTTTTTTCTGGTTTGATGAAAAACCTAAAAGTGAAAAAGAAATTACGGAATTTCAAAAATTAGCGTTCAATTTCTTTATCGATGAAATGGAACATCAAGATAAATTTGATTTATAAAAAAAATCAAAACGAAATTCCCAACAAAACATTAATATATTTAGTGTGCTAAATCCATTTCTGAGAAATATTTTTTAGCTTGAATTTATTTTGTTTTTTCTTAGTTTTTTGTGAGGAGTTTTTTCCTCACAAAAGCAGAATCGTTTTCTACCAAAAACTTCCCATTTGCATATATAAATCGTTCATTTTTTTTGAAGCTTCATCTTCATCAAATTTGTTCCAACAAATAATTGTTGTTTGTTCGCCTTTTTTGTAAACAATTATTGCATAATTATCGATTTCATTTTTGATTGTATTTTTTTGCAAATCAATTTTTACTCTTTCTAAATTTAAACTATCAGCAAATTCGAATAGTTTTTCTACTCTTTTTTTATCACCTTCATAAGATGCTTCGGCAACTTTTGTTTCAAAATCATAACCATAGTAAATTTCACTATTTTTTTTGAAAATTATACTTCCGAATGATATTTTCTCATTCGAGATTAGCAAATAATCACCTTCTTTGGGCATTTGCCATTTCAAACTATCGATGTTTACTTTATTGTTAAGCAATTCTTGAATGCTTTTTTCAGTTACTTGAGCTTTTAAGCTAAAAGTAATTACTGAAAAAATTAGGAGTAAATTTAGTTTTGTTTTCATATTCGGATATTTTATATTTTATAAATATAATCAATTAAATTCAGCTACAGCACAAAACTTTTTAGTTTTGTGAATATGTTTGCTTAAACCAATTTTAGAGAATTTTTTATCTAAACAAGCGTGTCGATGACCAACACCTTCAACTCCGTGGTCAATTAACCATTGTATGGCAATATCTTTGCCCAATTGCATTCCGTAAGCACAACATTCGGAATAATCAGATTTTGCACATTTTACTCGTTCGTGACCAACAATTCCTTTCTCGCCACTTTCAATAGCAAAACATTTTGCACTTTCGTAAAGTTCTTCATCAAAATCTAAAGCTTTGCAAGATTTCATTGTGTTCATTGTATCAATTAACGATTGTTTGAATTTTGAACCTAATAAATAAAATTCGGTTTCTTTTGGACCAGTGTAATTTTCAATTTCAATTGAAATAAATTGTGTTGGATATAAACGAGCAAGATTTATATACATTATTGCATCTTTTTCATCTTGAGTTAAATACGCAATGTCTTTTGCTGTATTTGAAGTTGCAAATTGTTCGGGCAACCAAGTTTCTTGAATTTTTTCGGGTTCCATTTTTTTAACATTATTAGCTTTTTTGTAATAATATTTCACGAGAGATACATTTACATAAGTATTTGTTAATGTGTCCCATTCTTGTTTAAGTTCCGAAATTTTATTATTTTGATTATCGTAACATCAGTTAATAATTTATGAACCATATTAAATTTCAAAATATTTACATATTATCAATAGTTCGTTAATTTTTCATATTAATTTGATAATCAGAACTTTGATAAAGTTACCATGTGTCATTTATCTTATTGATTATTAGACACTTATAATTTTATCAAAAACAACTTTGTCAGAGTTGACCGAAGTATTAATAAAATAATACGTTGATTAATGATTGGATATCTTATTCAAATGAAAAAAGAGAGTTGATTAATTGATTTGAGATTATTCTTCCTGATAAATAATTACATCATAATTTATTGTTTTTTTTTCAGTTTTGTCTGTTCCATAGACTTCAAATTTACGCATATCGAACGTAATGCTAACTTTTACAATTTGTTCTGTGGGAGAATAATAATTGAGTTTTTGTGGTACAAAAACAAGCATAGTTGAGGTTTGATAATCAATTTTAAATTGAATAGGTTTTCCATTTAATGTCAATTTTATTTTTGGATTTTCGAACGAAAAGTTATTATTATACGAAGTAAATGACCATCTATCAAAAACCAAATTATTTGGAACAGGACCGGGTGGGGGCCAAGCAACAAATTCAGTATTATAACTATTAATTATTGTGTCAGAATAACTTTCGCCGCAGCCTAAAGTCCAAAAAGCAACAGTATTTTGAGAAGCTCCATAAGCATAACATTTTTTCTCTGTTGTCAATAACCAAGTTCGGTGTCCAACTTCTTTATTGTTATCGCCACCGTCTTCAATTTGTTGATCAACGCTATAAGACGTTGCAGAACCTAAACCCAAATTTGAATGACTTGCTCCTTTCAATGCATCTTCAGAAAAACATTTCCACGAAGCATTTGGATGATGATCTAAATATCCTTGTGCAAACATACAAAGTGCAGCTGCTTGACAATAGCGGTTTTTAGTTGTGTCAAAAATACATTTGTCTGGTAAGCCAGCCATCCTACGGAAAAAATTTAATCGTTGCAACGTTTTTGTTTGTGCGAGTTGTGAAATTGTACCTGGATCACAATCACCGGTATTTCCTGTCCAATTTAACTCGTCTAAAGTGAAATAACTTCCAGAATAATTTAGTTTATAATCTTTAGAAACACATTCTTTTTTAAGTTCTAATATATTTTTTTCGGTTGGATAAAATTTTGTAGCATAACCAAGAATTTTTTGTGCCGATGAAAAATCATTTTCGTCAATTTTATTTCGAATATTTCGAATATAATATGTCAACAAATTACTTTCAAGAAGTTTAAAATCAGGAAAATGCAATAGCCAAAATTTTATTTTCAAAAGTTCTTCATCGCTAGATCCAAATTTATTTAATTCACGAATTAAATTAGTTTCAAAACTGGAATAAAGCGTTTTTAGTTTTAATGAAATTCCAAATTGTTGTCGTTGCAATAAAATTGCATAACCTTGATTTAAGTAATTAGTTGAATTTTCTTCAATTAACTTAACGACAAGGTATTGCGTAAGAATTTTATCGTATTTTTCATTGATTTTAAGAAATTCTTTGTAAAGAGAAATTCCAATTTTTTCGGAAACGGGATAATACTTTAAAATATTAAATTTCAGACTATTATTAATCGTAATCAATGTATTTTTACTTTCGGGAACGCTATCCATTGCAAAACAATAAAGGCTATCGAGTTTTTGAAAAGTTATGGTGTCGGCATATTCATATTCTGAAATATTGTTTGAAGCTTGCGTTATTCCATTTTTAATTGTTTCGAGAAATCGACTGTCTGTACCATATTGATTGTAAGCTTTTAACGCTTCGCGAATATTCAATTTTGCATCATCGCAACAAAACGAAGATAATTGATTTGCCTTTTCGATAATTTGTAAATGATGGTCACTTACTTTTTTTGCATCATCAGGAAAAATGAGGTTTATAAATGTGAATAAACGGTAAGTGTGGCGTTGAAGATTTTCATTTATTAGAATATCGGTTACGGCAAGAATATGATTTAAAAATGTGCTGTCGGGTTTTTCGCCTTTTGTGAAAAGTTTGTAATATTCTTCTAATCCGGTGTTTATGTATCTAATTCCGTAATTTGTTTGTCCGCAAAGTAAGTATGAACGCCCGATGTAGAAAAAATCACGTTTATCGTTAAATGAATTTAAGATTTTTTCGTAGTAAGTTTTTACTTTTTCAAAATCGCCTGTTTTTGCATATTGGTCGCCCTTTTCGAAAAGTGCTAATCGAGCTTTATTGTAAAAAAAGCTGTTTTCTTTTATGAATTTTCCTGTTAAATCTTTTTTCTTTAAATTTAAAAGAGTTGAAATAATTTTATCATTTGCTCTTTTGTATTCGGGTTTGTAGTTTAAATCGGTTTCCGCAATTTTTGAAATTTCGACCCAAGCCAATGCTTCATAAAGAAATGCGTTTAAGTCTTTGCTATTTTTATTTTCAGCTTTTTTGCTTAGCTCAATACACTTGTCGAATTTGCCTAAATTATAAGCGTCAACATATTTTGCCTGTTGGGCTTTTGCTCCCAAAAAACAAGTGAATATGAATATAATTAGAATTGATTTTTTCACTTTTTTTAATTCTATTTTTACGGACTATTTCATAATTATTAAATTTCAGGAATTCCTAATTTTCGTCGTCCAACGTTTGAGATTTTGTAAAACGAATGAATACCATCAACTTTACTAAAAATTTCTTTTGCTAATTCAATTGTTGATGGTGAAAAATCGCTTAATTCGTTTTCCAATAAAATATTAACAAATTCTGATTGTAAAGATGCGTTTGCACTTTCTGTTCCGGTATAATCGCCAGAATGAAATCTCAAATTAAATGCACTCAAAAGTTCAACTCCTGCTTCACGTGTTAGATATTTATACAACACAATTTTCTCGAAAAAATGACCTTCAAAATTTATATTTTTAGGTCTTTCTTTAAGTTTTGAACCCGATAAATTTGCGAAAAACTTTTTGAACATTCCGGGTTCATCGTAACACCAAGCTTGTTCTTCCCATCGGTAAATAAAATTTTTCATCAAATCATTTTCTCCCAGTTTAATAAGAAGTAAGTTTAACGAACTATCGGTTTTAGCGTCCTCAACAATTTTCAAAATTTCGCCTTCTTCAACATCCGTTAAAGTATCTTTTAACATTGAATAAATTGTTTCAAACTTAATTTTTGCTTTTTGTTCAAGTTCGATGGTATCGTTAAAAATTTGTTCAATTTTCACTTCTGGAATTGCACGGCGAGGAATTATAATTTTTACATTTGATGAATGATCGGCAAACATAAAATAAAATAAAGCAAATGCAGAGACAAAAAAAACTGCAAATACTTTCCATGTTGCGATTGGTTTTTTGTTAATCATAGTATTCTATTTTATTTATATTATAAACCCCCTTAACAAAGTTAAATAAAAACTGCAATTAAAATCGGTTATAATTGATTTAAAAAGAATTAGTTCAATTATAATTTCAATTTTTTTTCTATTTTTGATACAATCTTAACACAAACTTGATATGAAAAATAAACTTTTCTCAATAGTTGTAATTTTAACAATATTATTTACTTCGATTACAAATAAATTATATTCGCAAGTTCCTTTGCCAATGCAATTTCCGCCAATTTCGATGCCCGAATTAATTCCATTTAAAGTTGGCGATGTTTGGGGATATTCTGACGTTTCAGGAAAAATTATAATTGCTCCAAAATATTTTACAGCTTGCTTTTTTTATGGCAAAATTGCTGTTGTTATGGAAAATTTGAACGACAAAAATCTCACAAAATTAATTACGCCAAAAGATGAAACAATAATTGAATTTAGCCAAACTCCTGCAATTTTCACATTGAGCGATACTTCTGTTTTAATTATCGAAATTGGAGAATACAATTTAGATTTAATGACTATGGAAAAAGAAAAATACTACATTGTTGATATTCATAAAAATAAAACGGAAATAACTAAATACGATATAATTGAATTTCTAAAAAATGGATATTTGTATGCCCAAACCGAAAATAATTGCTTTTTGCTAGATTATTCAGCTAAAGAAATTGCCGAAGCCAATTGCGACGATGTTCAAAAAAATGGTTTGTTCGATAAAAATCATCAAATAATTGTTCGCCCTGAACACGTACACGAATTTAAAAATGCCTTTGCTCATTTAGTTTTTGATGGAACAGTTGAAAAATTTATGGATAAAAACGGAAATGTTTATGAATGTAAAAATCCTGATTTTACGAACACTAATTTTGGTTGGCACATTTGCCCAAGTGCTATAAAAAATGGAGTTGCAATTCTCGAAAAAGATGGAAAAGTTGGCGTTTTAGATAGTTTAGGAAATGTAATTGTGCCTTTCGGAAAATATGATAAAATTGAAGAGTTTTCTGATGGTATGGCAAAAGTATATTTGAATGAAAAAGTGTTTTTTATAAATTCAAAAGGCAAAGAAATAATTGTAAAATATTATGATATTGAACCAAGTAATTTTAGCGGTGGTTTTACAAAAGTAGAAATATTGAATGGAAAATATTCAATCACAAACAAAGAAGGTGTTCAATTAGTTTTGAAAAAATCATACAATTCGCTTGGCGATTTTTCGGAAGGTTTGTGCAGAGTTGAACTGAACGGAAATTATGGATTTATTGATGCAAAAGGTAAAGAAATTATTCCAATAACTTTAGAATATGACGAAGTTGATGCTTTTCACGAAGGTTTGTGCCGTGTAAAAAAAGATGGAAAATATGGTTTTATTGATAAAACTGGAAAAGAAATTATTCCAATTCAATTTGCCGAAGTTTCAACTTTTAAAAATTCTTATGCAAAACTTTCTTTCAACGAAGAAGACGATAGAAACACACAAATAATTAACAAAAAAGGAGAAATTTTGCCATACAGTTTTGACAAAAATAATTTATGGATTGCTGATTACCGAATATTTGAAAGCCCAACAGGAAATGGTATTGTAGATAAAAATTTGAATGTAATTATTCCTGCCGAATATTACAATATTCAATTATATTCATTCGGATTGGCTTTAGCAAATAAACTAAAAGATGGAAATTCATTTTATGATGAATGTTATATCAATTTAAAAACAGGTGTGAAATATTGTAAAGAATAAATCTTTTGCTTGACAATAATTGAAAAAATCAGTGCTGCTATTAGGATTTATACCGAATAATTTTTTAGAGAAAAATTCAAATAGTTCGACCACGTAGTGGTCGAATAGTTATAGCTGTACAATTCTGCTATAACCATTTGACTCCAAAGGAGTCAAATAAATCTTTAAATTTTAGCATATAATTTCTTATTTGGTATAATGTCTATTGAATTACCGATTTTCTTAGAATGCTAATTTTAGTTGCGTGATTACTGTTCCGATAAAATTAAAAAAGCGGACTAAAATAGTCCGCTTTGATATAATATAAAACAACCAATTAAAATTGGTCGAATGAATTTTCGTTGTTTAAAAAACCTACTAAAACAGCCACACATCCGCTAGCTAGTTGGTCAGACATTTTATCATTAGTTGGAACTTGAATAGAAATAATTAATTGTTGACTTGATTCTAATTTAAAATCCCAAACTTTCGAATAATTGTTGTTTTTATTGCTAAATAAAACATTACGTTCGCCATCTAAAACTTCAAACTCAACTCTAGGTAACATATCATCACCACATATTGCTAAACGATATTCTTGACCAGAGTAGAATGTTTTAAAAAGTTCAGCTGTTTCGCCTTCAGCAAGGGTTGTTGCATTATAAATACCATCATGTATGTATGGCAATAATTCAAGTTTGCATATTTTCTGAGCAAAATTCTTACATTGTGCATTGCTTTCTGTTGCAAATGCAAAAGTAATTGCTGTCGCTACGATTAATAAGATTATTCTCTTCATAGTATCGTTAATTTGTTATTTCTGTTCTAAAATTATCAACTCTAACACATAATGTATCAAAAACCTCAGGGCTTATAGCAATTTTTGTTTTGCTATTCAAGGTTGTAACGTTTGTTGTATTATCAACTGAAGTTTCAACTTTAGTTGTCGTAATTTGAATTTTTTCAAATACCGAATTTATTTCACCAAGTTTTGAGAGTAATTCGTTAACAGTTTCTTTTGAGTTACCGTCTTTATACTCTTCTAAAAGACTTAAAAGTGTATTTAATGACAATCGTTGGTCAACTATTCTATCAACTAATTCTTTGTTTGAATTTGATGTTTTTGCAATTTTGGTTGCAATATATAAACCTTCAACCCATGCACCTACTAAAATTATAGCAGCAGTTTCTGGTCTGTCATTTTCTTTTAAGAAAGAGTTAGAGTTCATTAATGTTTCCGAAATAATTTCCATTAAAGAGTCTCTATTGTTCACATTTTTATCCATTCTGTCGATAATTCCTTTATCAATAGCATTTAAAATGCCTAAATCGTCAGCAAGTTTTTTACATGTTGATAAGTACTTTATTGATGCTTGAGGTTGATCGAACATGCTTGCGAAACTCAAGTCTGCACTATATACTCCAAGGTTTAAAGCCATGCTCTTGTTTGTTGAGTATTTTGAAATATTCTCAATTTTATTTAAGAATTCTTCGTTGTACTTAGCACCTGCTCTTTTTATTAGCATGGCTGTTTCAATTGGCGATGGCAAAGAATAAAAGACTTGCTTTGCTTTGTTTAAGTCCTCCATCAATTCTGGATTAACTTCTAAATCATCTTCTGTTGTAACTTTGTTATCAGTTGAGTTACAAGCAAAAATAAATGCAGTAAAAACTATTACTACAAATATTCCTAATGTCTTAAGTGTTAAAAATTTGCTGTTCATGAAAATATTCAGTTTATCGTTTATAACTAAATTTCGTAAATACTTGCGATAAAAGTAATACTTTTTTTTAAATTACAAAAACTATAAAATTTTTTTAACCCTTTGATTATTGATAATCATTGAAAAAATAGACTTATTTTATACCTTTGTGATTCAATAATGGTTTAAAATGTATGGAAAATAAAAACAAATTATCGAAAAATATTTTAGATAAATTAAACTCTAAGGATGAAAAAAATATTATCAATGCTATTAACAGCATTAGCGATAGTAATAATTCGAATTATTTACCATACGTTTTTGAGCTATTCAAAAATAAGCCAAACAGCAATATTATAAAGCTAATTTCTCAGCTTTTAAACGATTCGAAAAATAATGATGCAACAATTCATGTTGTTGATGCAATTAAAAATCCATTATATAAAGAATATTTGTATTATTTGGTTTCTTCATGTTGGATTTCGGGTCTAGATTATAGTAAGTACCATTCAATTTTTATTGATGTAGTATTGAAAGAGGATTATCAAATTGCATTTGAATCGTTGACTGTAATCGAAAATTTACTTCACAATTTATCGCAAAATGATGTAGAACTTTGTCTCGATAAACTTAATTCAAGTATTGAATCTATTCCTACTGAAAAAAGAGGTCTGGTAAATGAACTCGTTAAAATAATTGAAAGTTATTGATTCAATAACCTGCGGTTTATATTATTAACCTGAGTTCGAGTTAATAGGTAGTTTTTAATGCCTTTGTTAAGTATTTTACCTGACAACAACATTTCTTAGATAATTTCGTGGAATTTTAATAATATTCAAAAAGCTTTGCTTTTCTTGACCGTTAATTCAGTCTAAATAACAATTGTCGTAAAACATGTTTTTTGCCGAAACATTTTTTAATTTTATTCCGTAGAATGACTTTATAAAAAAAAACTAACCCCACAAAAATATGAAACGATTTTCTACCCCCCCCCATGTAAAACTTGCTTTAATTATCGTAATGGTAAGCATAATTACACTGTTAAATCAAACATCGGTATTTGCCCAGCAAGGACAAAAGTGGTCAACCGGAGGAAATACCATAAATGCAGAATCCGAATTCATAGGAGTTACCAACGAAGCACCATTGGTGTTTAAAATCAAAAAC
>MEOF01000008.1 GCA_001769505.1 Bacteroidetes bacterium GWF2_33_38 | reverse complement strand
TGGTATTCATATCATACATATTGACGTTGTAATCTTATGTAAGATACTGAATATCAAGGTATTAACCAAATTTTCAAAGAGCCTAATTAGTTGTTTATCAGCATGTTATATGTTTTGTCATGTACTAAAAACTTTTTTATACCTTTACAGTTGGATTAAAAAAATTTAATACTTTTTGAAACCCTTGATTCAAAATATTATTTTCATCTTCTTGTTTATTCAAATTTTATTGTTGAGAGCAGACGCTAGCAATTATAAAATTGATAGTCTCGAGAATATTTTGCAAAACGCTAATCAGAAGCAACAAATCTCAATTTACAATCAACTTTCCAAACTATATATCGACAAGTCTCAAGATGTGAGTGTTAAATATGCACGCCAAGCACTTGTTCTTTCAAGAGTTTTGGGACAGCGAGTTGATGAGGGGATATCGTTGCGTAATTTAGGTAATGCGTATAAAATTAAAGGAGAAAAAGACAAAGCGTTGGATTATTTATTAAAATCCGCAATTATACTCGAAGATGCAGACAACGAGATGGAATTAGCCAATTCGTATTTCAGCTTAGGAATTTTTTATGTTGATTATTCTTATATCGATAAAGCTGAGCGTATTTTCAAAAAAGTGGCACATATTTATGAAAAAAATAATTACCAGCAAGGAATTGCAGCTCTATACAATAGCAGAGGAATTCTTCAATTGAATGTTGGTGATTTTTATAAAGCCTTGGAATTTTTCAAAATGTCATTGTCAATCAACAAAGAGTTGAATATGTCCGATGAAATGGCCTCTGTCTATAACAATATCGGGCTTGTTTATAACAAAATAGGAAATTATACCGCTTCGGTTGAAAATTACGAAGAAGCATTGAAAATTAAGCAAGAATCAAAGGATAGAAATCAAATTTCCAATATCCTAAATAATATTGGAATGGTTTATAAACAATGGAACAATTACGAAAAAGCACTTTCTTATTTACATAATGCATTAGGAATTAAAGAGGAATTGGGAGCAAAAAAAGAAGCTGCAAACATTCTTCTTAATATTGGTATTGTTCATAGTCAGATTGGGGATAAAGAAACATCGATGAAATATTTCGAGAAGGCCCTGAAAATAAATGATGAAGCAGGAGATAAACTCGGCAAAGCGGGTGCTTTAAACAATATTGGAACATTATATTTTGGACAGAAAAATTACGAGAGAGCTATTTCTCTTTTTCAAGAATCCCTACAATTGAAAGAAGAAATCGGCGATAATGCAGGCGTCGCCGAAGCCCTGAATAATCTTGGTTTTGTGTACAAAGAAGTCGGGAAATTTGAACAAGCATTCGAGTGTTACAGCAAAAGTTTGAGTATTTCAAGGTCATTAGATTACAAAGAGCTAATTCTCGAACTTTACGATTCGTATGCTCAAACTTACGCAAAAATGAATAATTTTGAGCTTGCATTAGAGTTTAATACTAAACATGCCGCTTTAAAAGATTCCTTATACAATCTGAATATTCACAAACAAATTATAGAAATACAAGCCAAGTACCAACTTCAAAACAAAGAAAATACAATCAACCTTTTGACAAAAAATCAAGAACTTGACGAAGCTGAGATTAAAAGGCAAAAGATGATTTCACGATTCATTATTGTTGGATTATTAATTGTGGTTTTGTTTTCGATATTTTTACTTCGATTGTTTACTCAGAAGAAAAAAGCGAACAGAATACTTGTTGAACAAAAACATGAAATAGAAGAGAAAAATGAAGAATTAAACCAGCAAAAGGAGGAGATACTAGCACAATCGGAGCAACTAAGTATTGTAAATAAAGAATTAGAAGCCTTGTCGATTGTAGCTCAACGAACAAATAACACCGTTGTTATTGCCTCGAATTCTGGTGAAATAGAATGGGTTAACGATGGCTGGTTACATCTTTATGGATACAAAAATTTGAACGATTTTTTTAGCCTTTATGGTAATAACATGCTAGATATGAGTCCAAACAAAAATATTAGACCACAAGTCGAAACATGTTTAAAAGAAAAATCATCGCTTATATATCGTTCTAAAGTTCCAGCGAAAGACGGTAAATTTATTTGGGTACAATCGACCTTAACACCTATTGTAAACGAGAATAATGAGTTCTATAAATTAGTGGAAGTTGGCACTGATATTACTGTTTTGAAAGAGGCCGAAGAAGAAATTATGCAACGAAACGAAGAAATTCGGGTTCAAAGTGAAGCAATGGCACAGATTAATCAAGAATTGGAAAAGAAAAACAGTCAAATTATCGATAGTATAAATTACGCAAAGCAAATTCAGGATTCATTACTTCCTTCCGAAAAAACATTAAAACGTAGTTTTGCTGACACTTTTATATTTTTTAAGCCGAAAGATATTGTTTCGGGTGATTTTTATTGGTTTGAAAAAGTTGAGGAAAAAATATTCATTGCGGTTATCGATTGTACAGGACACGGAGTCCCAGGAGCATTTATGTCAATGATTGGCAATACATTGTTAAATGAGATTGTAATTGAACATAAAATACACAAACCATCTGAAATTCTCGATAATCTCAATAAAGCGGTGATATATTCTTTAAGCAGAAAAGATATTGATTTCTCATCGCAGAACGACGGAATGGATATTTCGCTATGTTGTATCGATAAAAAATTAAATAAAATTGAGTTTGCTTGTGCAAATCAGCTAATCTATTTCTTTGAAAAAGATAAGCTAAATTTAATCGAAGGTGATATTTATTCTATTGGTGAAAAACTTTTTGAAAAAGATTCGTTCAGATATCAAAATCATGAATTTAATTTGACTTCAGATTCACGAATATATCTGTTTTCCGATGGTTTTACCGATCAATTTGGAGGAATGAATAATAAGAAATTCTACGAAACTCAATTACGTCGGATAATTATAGACAATAAAGAGAAATCATTTAACGAACAACTCGAAATAATTACTTCAATTTTCGAAAATTGGAAAGGAAACAATCTCCAAATCGACGACATTACTCTTCTCGGAATTAAAGTTTGATGAGTATGTCGAATTATTGAATTAGTCTTAAAAAGTCACTTTCCGAAATGATAGCAATATTTAACTTTTCAGCCTTTTTTAATTTTTCGGGACCCATTTTTTCTCCTGCCAAAACATAATTTGTTTTTGCAGAAATAGAGCCTGCATTTTTTCCTCCGTGAAGTTCGATTAATTTTTTAATCTCATCACGCGAATGGTTTGAGAAAACACCCGAAACGACAAAACTCAGCCCTGCTAATTTATTCGATAAATTTTCGTTTTCCTTTTCATCAATTTGCATTTGTAATCCTGCTTTTTTGAGTTTTTCGATAATTTTAATATTTTTTTCAAGCCTGAAATGCTCAATAATACTTTTTGCTATAATATCGCCAATTTCCTCAATTTCAATTAATGTTTCATAACTTGCTGTCATTAAATTTTCAATTGTGCCGACTCCTGCTGCAATTTTTTTTGCGACTGTTTCGCCAACATAACGAATTCCTAGTCCGTACAAGACTCGTTCGAATGGAACTATTTTTGATTTTTCGAGGCTTTCGAATAAATTATCAGCCGATTTTTCGCCAAAACGCTCAAGCTTTATCAAATCTTCTTTTTGCAGAAAATATAAATCTCCAATATCTTGAATCAAATGGTTATTATATAAAAGGTCGATGGTAGCTTCTGCTCCTGCAATGTTCATCGCTTTTCGGCTTACAAAATGTTCAATTTTTCCTTTTATTTGTGGTGGACACCCAAATTCATTTGGGCAAAAATGCTTTGCTTCTTCCTCACTTCTTATAAGTTCTGTATTGCATTCTGGGCAATGTGTGATGTAGCGAAATATTTCATTATTTTCTTGCCGTTTCGATTTATCAACTCCAACGATTTTGGGAATAATTTCGCCTCCTTTTTCAATATAAACAAAATCATTAAGTCTAATATCGTGTAGTTCAATTTGGTCGGCATTATGCAACGATGCTCGTTTTACGGTTGTTCCAGCCAAAAATACAGCTTCTAAATTTGCAACAGGTGTTATGGCTCCTGTTCTACCAACCTGAAAATCAATCGACAATAATTTTGTTAACGCCTGTTCGGCTTTAAACTTATAGGCAATTGCCCAGCGTGGCGATTTTGCTGTAAATCCTAATATTTTTTGCTGTTTTAACGAATTAACTTTTATAACAACACCATCAGTATCGTATGGAAGATTTTTGCGTTCCTTATCCCAATGCTGAATAAAATTATAAACTTGGTCGATATTCTTGCAAATCATAATATGTGGTGGAATTTTAAACCCCCAATCTTTTGCTTTGCTAAGGTTTTCATAATGATTTTCATAATTCAGTTCGGCTCCCAACACATAATATAAAAAGCAATCGAGTGGTCGTTTTGCAACTTCTGACGAATTTTGGAGTTTCAATGTTCCCGATGCTGCATTCCGAGGATTGGCAAAAGTTTGTTCACTTTTCTTTTCTCGGTCAGCATTCATTTTTTTAAAATCGTTGCGAGCAATAAATATTTCACCTCTAATTTCAAATTCAGGAGGAAAATCTCCGATAAGCGAAAGCGGAATACTTTTAATGGTTCGTACATTGGCGGTTACGTCGTCGCCTTTTACACCATCGCCACGAGTTACAGCATAATCAAGCTTCCCGTTTACATATGTTAAACTGATAGAAGTTCCATCGTATTTAAGTTCACAAACGTATTCAATATCGCTTTCTGGAAGCAATTTTCTAATTCTGGTATCGAAATCAACAAGTTCTTCTTTCGAATAGGTATTCCCCAAAGAAAGCATTGGATATTTATGTTCGACTTGCTTAAATTCGTTACTTATGTCGCTTCCAACTCGTTGACTAGGAGACGAAATATCACTGAATTCAGGAAACATTTTTTCAAGAACCGATAAGTCGTTCATTAGCATATCGTATTCAAAATCACTAATGCTTGGTTTGTTTAAAACGTAGTAGTTGTGATTGTGCTCTTGCAACTGATTTCTCAACGATAAAATTCGCTTTTCGGCTTCTTTCCTGTTCATAATTACGGACTTAAAATCGATAGTAAAAATAAGAAAAAAGAATCCAATAAAATTTATAATTGCATAAATTTTAATTAAAATAAATATCTTTGCTTTCTTTCTGAGTAATTTGAAATTGTGATGCAACTTGTTGTTGATGTAGGAAATTCGTATACAAAAATTTATATATTTAACGAGACTGAACTTATCTGCAGTTTCCGTTTCGAAAATTCCAATGTAAATGTTAAAGATGTTTTCAAACAATATCCTTTATTAGATAAAGCTATTGTTTCGACTGTTGCAAATTCAGCGATAATTCATGAGTTAAAATCCAAATTAAACCACGTAATTGAGTTTAATTATAAATTAAAATTGCCTATAAATATTGAGTATAAAACTCCAGATACATTAGGCAAAGACCGTATTGCCGGAGTGATTGGAGCTAAAACCATATTTGAAAATACAAATGTATTAGTGGTAGATTTAGGAACAGCAATCACATTCGATTTTCTTGATAATAATGGCGTTTATAAAGGGGGAAATATTTCGCTCGGACTAAATACTCGTTTTAAAGCCTTGCATACTTTTACCGATAAATTACCGTTATTAAAACCTGAAAACAATTTTGAGTTGATTGCAAATACAACAAATTCGGCAATTATTAGTGGTGTTCAACAAGGTATTATTTTTGAAATCGAAGGCTACATTCAGCATTTACAAAAGGAATATAACGATTTGAAAATAATTTTGACCGGAGGAGACTGTTTTTTCTTTGAGAAAAAGCTGAAAAATACCATCTTTGTCGAACCAAATTTAATTGCATACGGCTTAAATAGAATACTTGAAACAAATGTATAAATACTTATTATTTTCGGCATTTCTTATTTCCAATTTAATGGTTTTTTCTCAAGCGGGTTCTGAATCGCCGTATTCAAGGTATGGTATTGGAGATTTATTTAAAAATCGTGTTGGACAGAGCCGTGCAATGGGCGGGTTATCAATCGCTTTACGATCTGATGAGCATGTTAACTACTTTAACCCAGCCTCATATACTGAGTTTAATGCTCAAACTTTTGTATTTGAATTTGGTGTAGCCGAACGATTTTCATTATTAAGTACTGAATCATTGTCGTCGCAAAGAAGCAATTTAAATATTGAGTATTTAACTTTTGGATTCCCTATTACAAAATGGTGGGCAGGAAGCATTGGGCTTACTCCTTTCAGCAGTACCGGATACGATATCTTTTATCGCGATTCATTGGCTGATTTAGGAAGCATTCTTTATAAATATTATGGAGAAGGAGGAATAAATAGAGTTTACATGGGACATGCATTCAAATTTTTCAAAAGACTTTCGCTGGGAATTAATGCATCTTATTTATTCGGCTCAAATGTGTACGCAAAAGATGTGGTTTTCGAAGACGATTCCATAGCTTTTGATTATACAAATAAAGATACAACATATTTTGGTGATTTTTATTTTGATTTCGGATTACAATACGTACATCCAATTAAAGATAAATATGAGCTTGTGTTGGGTGCAACTTATTCAAATAAAGACAAAATTTCAGCTTATCGTTCGCAACATGGCGGAATTTATTATGGAACTAGCATGATTACTGTTTTTCAAACCGAAAGAGAAAAAGGATATCACGAAATACCGCAAAGTATTGGATTCGGATTATCGTTTAGTCAAAAAAATAAATTTATTGCAGGAGTCGACTATTATACCCAAAAATGGAGTCAAACAAGCTCTTTTGGCGAATCGGATTCTCTTAGCGACAGTAAATTGATATGCTTCGGAGGAGAATATATTCCTAATGCTGACCCTGTAAGTCAGTATTGGAAAAAAATTAGATATAGAGCCGGAGGACATTTTTCAGACACCTATTTATCTTTTCATGATACTCAAATAAAAGATTTTGGCATAAGTTTTGGTCTGGGCTTTCCCATCAAAAGAACTAAAACAGTATTTAACGTAACTTTTGAAGCAGGACAAAGAGGAACAATAACTAATAATTTATTAAAAGAAAATTATTACGTAATAAGTTTAAACTTATCTTTGTCAGACACTTGGTTTTTTAAAAATAAAATTGATTAACAATATTAAAATTTAACTAAAATGAAATTCTCAGTTTTAATCTTCAGTGTTTTTTTGAGTTTCTCGTCAGTGTATGCACAAGATGATGCAAAATTTGGAACTGATCCCGAAACTTGTAAAATGAATCTTTCGCTTTACTCAGAGTTCTATAAACAAAAAAATTATGTTGATGCACTAACACCATGGCGTAGTGTTTTTAATACTTGTCCCGAATCGAGTAAAAATATTTACATTCATGGAGTTCGTATCATCAGCGAGCAGATAGATAAAGCAAAAGAAGCAAAAAATCTAGAACTTAAAAATAAATACATTGATACGTTGATGATGGTTTATGATCAACGTATTAAATATTTTGGACAAGAAGCCGACGTATTGGAGCGAAAAGCTGTTGATTTGTTTAAAAACGATGAAAGCAGATTCGAAGAATCGTATAACATGTTGTTGAAAGCAATTGATATTAATAAAGAAAAAACCGGAGCTGCTGCATCGTTGGGATTTATGCAAATAAGCGTTTTGATGATGAATGCTCAAAAAATTGATAAAGGAGTGGTGGTTGAAAATTATTCTAAAGCTGCTGAAGCTGTTGAAGCAAGTATTAAAGAAAAACCAGATGATGCAGATTTGGTTAAAGTTAAAGAAAGCATCGAAGCTTTGTTTGTAAGTGTTGGTCCTGACTGCGATGTTATTATTTCATTGTTTCAACCAAAATTTGAAGCTAATCCAGAGAACTTAGATTTATTAAAGAACATTACAAAAGTTCTAAAAAAACAAAGTTGCACCGAATCAAAATTGTTTTTTGATGCGTCAGAAAAGTTATATTCGCTCGAACCTTCTGCCGAAGCTGCATCAAATCTAGCTCAAATGGCAGTGAAAAAAGGAGAATTATCGAAAGCATCGAAATTTTATCTTCAAGCCATCGAATTACAGCAAGACGCAAATGAAAAAGCTCAATATTATCTTGAGTTGGCAAATCTTAATAAAGACTTAGGACAATTAGCACAAGCAAGAACATATGCATTTAAGGCTGCTGAACTTAGAGCAAATTGGGGAATGCCTTATCTATTGATTGGAACAATGTATGCTAGTTCAAGTAAAAGTTGCGGAGAGAATGATTTTGAACAAAAAGCAGTTTTTTGGGTTGCACTTGATAAATTTTACAAGGCAAAAGCGATTGACCCAAGCATTGCCGAAAGTGCAAACAAACTCATAAATACTTATTCGCAATATATTCCAGACAAAGAAAATGCGTTTTTCTACAATTATACTGAAGGACAATCATACACAGTTGGTTGTTGGATAAACGAATCAACAACTATTCGATTTTAGATTGAAACGGACGATTCAATATCAGAATTTTAAAAATATATACGTAGCTCTTTTTTTGGGGGCTACGTTGTTTTTTTCATGTGAGAACGATATTGAAAAAGTTAATCTATACGTCGATAAAGCAAAATTGCCCGAGCAATCAGCTGAAAATGTAGAAATAGTTTACACCGAAGATGCTGAACCAAAATTGCGATTGAAAGCCAAAATTTTTGAACGATTTAAAGATGAGAAGAAGACTTATATTAATTTCCCTGAAGGTATTTATGTAACTTTTTATACAAAAAACAGAGAAATTCAATCGACCCTTAAAGCAAATCGTGCAATATATTACGAGTCAGAAAAACTTTGGGAAGCTCACGAAGATGTCGTTGCTGTTAATGAAGATGGCGATATTTTAAATACGGAATTATTATATTGGGATGAAAACACTGAAAAAATATATTCGGATAAACATGTGAGAATCAGAACAAAAGACGAAATATTATTCGGCGAAGGTTTTGAGTCAAATCAGGAATTTACAAAGTATAAAATTAAAAAATTAACAGGCACAGTTAGCTTAGCAGATGAATAAAGCATTTTCTTACATTGTAGAAATCGTTTGGTTGATAATTTCTATTATCAGTTTTTTAATCGCTATTTATGAAACATATTTGGCTGGTATTTCAGAAAGTTATATGTTTTTTATAGTTACAATCGTTGCATTAATTATGTTTTTGTTTAGACGTTTTTTGCGTTTAAATCATAAAAACAATTTGTAATTACTCCCTCATAAATTGAAATAGATAAAATTTTCATCGCATATTTTTGATGTTAATTATCACGCAATAGCATGTAAAATCGATTCAATTAAAATTTTTATTACAAATCACTTAAATTTCATATGGTAAAATGTTAAAAATGCTTATATTCGTGGCTTGAATTTTTTAAACGTTAGAATAAATTTTTTAATTATCAAATAGAAAATGGCAACATTACAGAAAATTAGGAACAAAGGGGGATTATTAATTGCAATTATAATCGGGTTAGCACTTCTTGCATTCATTTTGGGTGACTTTTTGAAAAAAGGTCCGAGTTCGTTTTCAAGTTCTGAATATGAATTGGCTGAGATTTCAGGAAATTCTATTCCATACCAACTCTATCAGCAAAAACTTGAAGAACTGATTGAAAATACAAAACGAAATTCAGGTAGCGAAAATATTGACGAGGCTACCATGGAAACCATTCGAGAACAAGCATGGGAGTCTATTCTTCGCGAAAATGTAATGGACGCTGAATACGAAAAGTTAGGATTGGGTATTTCGTCTGACGAATTGTTTGATATAGTTCAAGGAAATAATATTCATCCTCAAGTTCAACAAATCCCAATTTTTAAAAATCAAGAAACGGGACAATTCGATAGAGCGTTGGTAATTCGTTTTTTGAAAAATTTAGACCAAGATGAATCAGGATTAGCTCGTTCAAGTTGGCTAGCTTTCGAAGAAGCCTTAGCACAAACTCAAGTAATGGATAAATATAATACTCTTATCAAAAAGGGATTGTATGTAACGAAAGATCAGGCTATGGCTGAACTAAATGAGCGAAATATAAAATCGAATGTCGCATTTGTCGTTGAAAAATATACTACAATATCAGATTCAGCTGTAAGCGTAACAGATCAAGAATTAAAAGCTTATTACGATAAAAATAGTTATAAATACGAGCAAGAAGCTGAAAGAGTTGTCGAATATGTTATTTTTGAAGTCAAACCTTCGAAAGAAGATTTTGAAGAAGCAGACAAGTGGATAAATTCTATAAAACCTGATTTTATTGAAACTGCTGATGACAAACAGTTTGTGAACTTAAATTCAGATGTTGCTTTTGTTGATAAATATTATAAGCAAGGCGAATTGACAGAACAACTTGACACGGTTTTATTTAATGCAGAAATAGGTGCTACATACGGACCTTACTTTGAGGGAAATTCTTATAAAATTGCAAAACTTGCTGAAGTTAAGATGCTTTCAGATACAGTAAAAGCAAGACATATTTTGATTCGTCCGGATCAGAACACCGGAGACTATTCAAAAGCAAAAGCAACTATTGATAGTTTGAAAACATTGGTTGAAAATGGTGCTAATTTCGAAGAATTAGCTATGAAATATGGTTCTGATGGAACTGCTGCAGAAGGTGGTGATTTAGGTTGGTTTAAAAGAGAAGATATGGTCGCTCCATTTAACGATTCTTGCTTTTTTGCAAAAGTTGGAGACATAAAAACTGCTGTAACTCAATTTGGAGTTCATTTAATAAAAGTTGAAGGCAAAGGTCCCGAAACCAAAAAGGTTCAAGTTGCAGTATTAGAGAGAGTTGTTGCACCAAGTCAAAAAACTTACGATGTATTTTATGGTGAAGCAAGTCAATTTGCGGGTTTAAACAACACGTATGATAAATTCGATAAAGCAATTAATGAAAAAGCTTTGGCAAAAAGAGTAACACCTCCATTGAAAGAAACTGATAAAACTATTGCAGGATTGGAAGCACCTCGAGAAATTGTTCGTTGGGCATATAATACAGCAACAAAAGGAAGCGTTTCAGATGTGTTTGAACTAGGAAATAAGTTCGTTGTGGCTACCTTAACTGAAGTTAAAGAAAAGGGAATTGCACCATTTGAACAAATAAAAGAAGAATTAACGGTTGAGGTAAAAAAAGAGAAGAAAGCTAAAACCATTATCGATAAATTTAACTCGGCAATGACTACATCTAAAAATATTCAAGATATTGCTGCAAATTTAGGATTAAGAGTTGATACTGCTGAGAATGTTTCATTTTCTTCTTTTTCAATGCCTGGCATTGGAGTTGAGCCAAAAGTGATAGTAAATGCAGTTGAACTTGAGAAAGATAAACTTTCAGCACCAGTTCAAGGTAATACGGGAGTTTATTTGTTGCATGTTTTTGGAAAAACAGAAAATACAGAAACCGAAACAAAAGCCGAAGCAGCTAGATTAACCTCTGGAACTCAATCAAGAGTTGATTATGAAGTTTACGAAGCCTTGAAAAAAGTAGCCGATATTAAAGATTATAGAATAAAGTTTTTCTAAAATTTTATAAATATTAAAAGAAAGAGGCGAGAGCCTCTTTTTTTATGGTATATTTTTTTCGGAAATAAATAGCGACAACGGAATAATTTTATAATTTTATACAATCTTTAAAAACAGAATGCATTGAAAAGTAAAATCTTATATATTATTCTTCCTATACTTTTCTTATTTAATATTGTTTCTGCTCAGAATTATAATAAAAAAAATTATTCCATTCAAGATGGTCTTGCACAGTCTCAGGTTTTATCACTATTTCAAGACTCCTTAGGAAATCTATGGATTGGGACTAACGGAGGAGGGATTAGCGTTTATAATGGAAAAGAGTTTATTACCATCAACGAAGAAGATGGACTTGTTGGAACAGTTATATATTCTATCACATCAGATAAAAAAGGTAATCTTTGGTTTGGAACAGATAAAGGAGCAATTAAATACAATGGATTCAAATTTGAGACCTATAATCAGATTAAAGGAATGCCTCATAATTGGGTTTATAGTGTGGCTGAGGATAATGAAAATAGAATTTGGTTTGGAACAGATGCAGGTGCAGCCTATCTTGAAAATGGAACTATAAAGATATTTGATAAAGTTGAAAAGCTAAAGAATGCAAATATTTGGAAAATTTATTTTGATAAATTCAATAATATTTGGTTTGGTACGCTTGGGCAGGGTGTTTTCAAATATAATAAAGAAGGCGTTGAAGAATTTATTTATCCAGATTCGTTAAAAAACAGAAATAGCATTCGCTCAATTACACAACACGATGTTACTGACGAGATTTATATTGGAACATACAATGGGGTTTTGATTTATGATGGGAGAGAAATTCGGGTTTACGAATACGAAGGGAAAGAAAAGGCTACTAAGTTAACGGTTATGGATGTGGCTATCAATGAAGACAAATTATGGCTTGCAAGATACGATGGCAAATTAATTCGACTTGAACAGAAAGGAGAAAAAATTGATTTAGGTTTTACCATTAACCTCGGAAAAATATTTATTTACTGTATGATTGTTGATGCAGAAGGGAATACGTGGGTTGGATCAAATAATGGATTATACAAAATACCTAGAATAAAATTTTATAACATTGATGAGAATTTAGGATTACAAAATAATAGCGTTTATTCAATATGTAAAGTCGGTGAAATTCAAGATACTAGCGAATTTTTTATTGGCACGAACAAAAAAGGTTTCTCCAGTTTGAAAATTGATAAGTATAATGATTTTGAAATCAAAATACTTACCTATGATGAAAACTCTAAACTACAAATGAATGGACAGCAGGTTTCCTCACTTATAAAAACATCGTACAACCGACTATGGATTGGAACTAATTATGGATTAACTCTTTATGATAATGCGAAAAAAGATATGTTTTCTTTTGTTCCTGAAATGGATAGGACAACAGTTAAAAAAGTTGCTCCAGACGGAAAATTTGGATTTGCAGAAAATTTATCAAGTGAAGAGGTAAGATCGTTTTATGAGGATAGTAAAAATGTTCTTTGGGTAGGAACTGGGAAAGGAATCACAAAAATAATCGATACTACGTTTTATAATTTTAATAATGAATTTAAAGGGCTTGAAGATAAGATAATATGGAATATATTTGAAGATAATAACCACAATTTTTGGTTTTCTACTTATGAGGGGCTTTATGTTTTTAATGGGAAAAATATAAAACACATTGGAGAAGAAGATGGCTTTATAGATGATAAAGTAAACTGCGTACTTCAGGATGGAGGCAATAATTATTGGATTGCAACAAAAAAAGGGGTTTATAAGTACAACTACGATTTCCTAGACAATCTAGGAAAAACCAAGCCTGAAATAATTAACACGTCGAATGGTTTGTCGTCAAATAATATCTATCTTATGGTTATGGACGATAATGAAAATTTGTTTATCGGCTCAGAAAAAGGTATCGATATTTTAAATACTAAACTCTATAATGCATCAAAAAAAATTGAAATAAGAAATTATGGAGAATTGGATGGATTCATGGGGCAAGAGTGCAATATTAATGCAGTATATAAGGATAATGATGGAAAAATTTATTTTGGAACTGTTCGGGGGCTAACAATATATGACCCTAAATATGATATTCCGAATAGGGTTCAGCCCATTACACAAATTACGAATATTCAAATGAACTTCAAAAATATTGATTGGTCTCCTTATTCTGAGGGGATTGATTCGATAAGCAAATTGCCAAAAAAATTAGTTTTGCCATATAATAAAAATCATATTACATTCGAATTTGTTGCTGCGAGTTTAACTGTTCCTGAAAAAGTAAAGTATCAGTATAAGCTAGAAGGTCTTAATGAAGAATGGTCTCCGGCGAAAACAAAAAATGAAGCCGATTATCCAAGCTTGCCTGACGGAGTGTATAAATTCAAAGTGCGAGCGTGCAACAGTGATGGTGTTTGGAGCGAAAATCCTACTGTTTTTGAATTTGAAATATTGCCTCCTTATTGGAAAACATGGTGGTTCTATACAATTATTACCATTATTTCAATCATTTTAATTTACATCTATATCAAAAGAAGAGAGGCCAGTTTATTGAGAGATAAAGAAATCCTTGAACAAAAAGTAGAAGAACGAACTGAAGAGGTTGTAAAACAAAAAGAAATCGTAGAACAAAAAAATAAGGATATTACCGATAGTATTAATTATGCTAAGAATATTCAAGAGGCTGTTTTGGTAAGCATTAGCGAAATAAAACAAAATTTTGATGACTCTTTTGTTTTGTATAAGCCAAGGGATATCGTTAGTGGTGATTTTTATTGGTACTCATTTAGAGGAAATTCGGCCTATATTGCAGCAGCAGATTGTACTGGACACGGAGTTCCGGGTGCTTTTATGAGTATGCTTGGAATGGCTTTTTTGAACGAAATAGTTTCTAAAGATGCAAATATTACTGCAAATCAGGTTTTAAATAAGTTGCGTCAAAATGTGATTGATTCGTTACATCAAACGGGAGAAGAAGGTACACAAAAAGATGGTATGGATATAACGCTATGCAAGGTTAATAAAGTAACAAATGAGTTACAGTATGCAGGAGCTAATAATCCTCTGTATATAGTTAGAGATAAAAATCACCCTGCAATCGAAGAATCGAGTGCAAATTTAGAAATGTACGACCATATTTTATATGAAATTAAAGCTGATAAAATGCCCATAGGTTATCATATCAATACAAATTCCTTCTCAAATCATAGCATAGTTTTAAGTGACGAAGATTCAATTTATTTATTTTCTGATGGCTATCCAGATCAATTTGGTGGTCCTGATGGCAAAAAATTCAAGTACAAACCAATGAAAGAAATGTTCTTAGAAATGCACGATACTCCAATGTATAAGCAACGAGATATCTTGGATAGACGAATCGTAAAATGGATTGGAGACTTAGAGCAAATTGACGATATTTTAGTAATAGGATTAAGAGTTAAGTAAACAAATAAAATTAAGGTGGATATAAGCGGTTCAGAAATACTGGTCATAATACTTGTTTTTTTAATTTTATTCGGTTCAAAACGAATTCCTGAAGTCGCAAGAGGCTTGGGAAAAGGAATTAATGAGTTTAAGAAAGCGACCAATGAAATTAAAAAGGAAATTATCAGCGAAACAGAGAGCGAGAACCCGTTAAAGGATATAAAAAATACAGTAAACAATTCGGTTAAAGATATTAAAATAGATAATCCGTTTAATGATAAAAGCAACTAACATATTTAAATCGTATGGCGATTTAAAAGTTCTAAATGGAATCGACATCGAAATAAAACAAGGCGAAATTGTTTCCATTGTTGGAGCGAGTGGGGCAGGGAAAACTACTTTGTTACAAGTGTTGGGAACACTTACCAATTTTGATTCTGGCAAGATTGAAATTAATGACGTCGAGGTTTCTACCATGAAAGAAAAACAGCTTTCAAAATTTAGAAATCAGAATGTTGGTTTTGTGTTTCAGTTTCATCATTTATTGCCAGAGTTTACAGCACTGGAAAATGTTTGCATTCCTGCATTTATTGCAAAACGAAACAAAAAAGAAGCAATCGAACAAGCCAAAGAGTTATTGAATATGTTGCACTTATCCAATAAGTTTGAAAGCAAACCCAACCAACTTTCAGGAGGTGAAAAACAACGAATTGCAATAGCTAGAGCTTTGATTAACAATCCGTCGGTTATCCTTGCCGATGAGCCAACCGGAAATCTAGATTCCAAAAATAGTCTTGAGTTGTACGACTTGATTTTCTCATTGCGAGAAAAATTCAATCAAACCTTTGTTATCGTTACTCATAATGGTCGTTTAGCTGATATGACCGACAATGTTTTTACCATGCAGGACGGAAAAATCATAATGTAACATTCCGAAATGCTTGCTAAACATTCCGATTTAAAGAATTTTCTTGATCTAAAAGCTGAACAGTACAATAAGCCTAGTTTTATCAATACTGATCCAATTTGTATTCCTCATAAATTTAGAGCTAAAGAAGATATTGAAATTTCAGCTTTTATGAGTGCAACTATTGCTTGGGGGCAACGAAAAACCATAATTCAAAACGCAAATAAAATTGTGTTATTAATGGATGATAAGCCATATGATTTTATAATGCATGCGTCAGCAAAAGATTTAAAATCATTTTCAAACTTTGTACATCGAACATTTAACGGAGACGATATAATTTTTTTCCTAACATCGCTGATGAATATTTATCGAAATCACGGAGGCTTATATCAAATTTTTGAAGCAGAATATAAAAAAAATCAATCCATTCCAGATGCTTTATCTGCATTACGAAATACTTTTTTTGAAATTCCTCATCTAAGTCGTTCGACAAAACATTTTTCTGATGTTTCGAAAAATTCTTCAGCCAAACGACTCAATATGTTTTTGAGGTGGTTGGTTCGGAACGACAAAACTGGAGTTGACTTTGGGATATGGAATAACATTTCTCCTTCCGATTTGTATATTCCGCTAGACGTTCATTCGGGAAATGTTGCACGCAAATTAGGCTTACTCAAACGAACACAAAATGATTGGAAAGCAGTGAATGAGTTAACATTAAAACTTAGAGAATTCGACTCCCATGACCCAATAAAATATGATTTTGCTTTGTTCGGACTTGGTGCTTTCGAAAATTTTTAAATATGCCAAACGACTATTTCAAATTTAAACAATTTACCATTCAACACGGGAATTGTGCCATGAAAGTTGGGACAGATGGCGTTTTGCTCGGTGCGTGGGCGAATGTTGAAGACGTGAATAGCATTTTAGATATTGGAACTGGCTCTGCATTAATTGCAATAATGCTGGCTCAACGAAGTAAAGCCAAAATAACGGCAATTGAAATTGATAAAGACGCATTTTTGCAGGCAAAAGAAAATATTCAAAACTGTAAATGGCATGAAAGAATAAAGGTCGAAAATATTTCGATGCAAGATTATGTTGCTCAAACAATCAACAAATTCGATTTAATAGTTTGCAATCCGCCATTTTTTGAAAATTCGTTGTTGAATCCAAACGAAAAAAAATCGTTGGCCCGGCACTCAATTGCTTTAAGTTTTGACGAATTAATAGAAGGAAGTTTAAAATTGCTTAATCAAACAGGAAGCCTTTCCCTTATCATTCCATATCAAGAATTTGAATCTTTTTCTCAAAAAGTAACATTAAAAGGTCTTTTTTTGAATAAAATTTTTAAAATAAAACCAAATGAAGATAAAGGAATAAAAAGAGTTATATGTGAATTTGGACGAATTAAAAAGCCTTTCACCGAGACTCTTTTAGCAATTGAGAAAGGTGAAAGGCATATTTATACCAACGAATATATATCGTTGACTAAAGACTTTTATTTGAAATTTTAGCTTTATACGTCAAATTCTTCTTCAATAAATTTAATTTTCCATTCTTCCAGTTCTTTTAATACTGGTTCGTAAATTTCTTTTGATATAGGAACCTGCACTCCAGTGCAAGTCATCTTTCCGGTTAATAGCATTTTAGTTGCAATAGCAACTGGAATACCAACGGTGATTGACATTGCTGTGTGAACTGTGTCGATTCCTTTCACAACCAATGACGAAACCAACAATTTTTTACGATTATTTTTTGTGTAATGAAAACGGTGCTGCATTACAATCATGTCAATATCGTTTTTATCAAGTCCCCACTTTTCTACCAATAATTTTTGCAAAATTTGAGCAGGAGTTGCTTTTGTCAAACCAATTTTTTTAGATTCAAAAATTCCTGTCCAAGCAATTTTTTTCATAATATCGGAGTCTATGCTTATGTCAACATATTTTGCGACTTTTTCTTCCACAGAAACGCTGTCTGAATAAGATAGATAACTGTCGATAAAATCGCGATATGTCATGTTTTCAGAATCTTCGATAAGGTAAGTATCATCGGTAAGTCCAAGTTGAACAAAAACATTCCACGATTCGCAATACCCTGGTCTTCTCATTGTTCCTCGATATAGAGTTTTTACGTGTTGAAGATTATATACTTCTCGATAACTCAACGAATCACGATTTGCATATACTTCAAAATTTCCGTATTCGGGAACAGCGACAATTTCGGTTCTTGAAAATAATTTATTGTAAGGAATGTATTTATATTTTCCGTTGAGTAAGAATTTTGAAACTCCTTGACCAGCAAGAACCACGTTTCTCGGATTCCAAGTAAATTTATAATTCCATGGGTTGTTATCCGATTCAGGTGCAACTAATCCTCCCGTATATGAACGAAAGTGCTCTAAGGTTCCGCCATCTTCATTTATTTTGTCAATAATTTTCATGGCCGACATATGGTCGATTCCTGGGTCAACACCGATTTCATTTAATAGAAGAACTCCTTTTTTCTTTGCTTCGTTGTTAAGTTCTCTAATTTCAGGAGAAACATACGATGCTGTTATCATGTGTACAGAGTGTTTTACGCAATCTTTTGCAGCAAGATAATGCATACGAGCCGGTAACATCGAAATTACCACATCAACATTTTTTATTTCGTTCTCGCGTTGATTATCGTTGAAAACATCGAATTTAAAACCTTCTCCGTTGGGATGTTTATTAATTTTTTGCTCGGCAATTTCTTTTTCAATATCGCCAATTTTGATTTTCCAATTATGTTCTATCGAATGGTCGAGTAAATATTTTATCAAGCTCGAAGACGATAAACCGGCACCTAATATTAATATTTTTTTCATGTGTAAGTTGTGTTAAAATAACAAAGCTAAAGTATAACACAATTCAGTATTATATTAGGTTGTAAAGCAGATTGAGCAAATATTGTTCAACATCTTTTTTTGAAATAGAGGAGAGGAAACAATTTTTTTTGAAATTTTATAAAGAAAAAAGCACGGTTGTTTCAAACGTAAAAAAGATATCAACTTTTTTAAGTTGCATCTTTTGATTGTCTATTTTTTAAAAATATTCCCATTTTTAAGCCTACAGTTAATGTAAACTGAATATCTTTTTTTAAAGGATAATTACCATTTAGAATGTATTTAGCACCAAAACCTCCAAAACCGTCGATAATCATATTCTTTTTCACATTAAATTGATATCCTAATTTGAAATGTAATTTTGCTGATTGTCTTATATCCAAATCATCATAAATGTAATATTGTATTGTACTACTGCCATACCTGACTGCGTAGTCTCCAATTATTTCATAATAAGTCCAAATAAGTTCAGTTGAAAAATATTCTCCTGCTCTATATGAACCAAAATTTTGAAAGAAGTACTTTAATTCATGCCTTATCCTAATTCCATTTAAATTATCAATATTAATGGGAAGATAGTGATTATCATTAAAAATCTTATTTAAGGCAACATTTGGAGTGTATCGAGTAATATACCCAATTTCATGTTCTAAATTAAACTTCCCTTTCAAATGATATTCGTAAGAAATTTGATAAGATGATATTGGGTCAAGAAAAATCGAAGTTAAATTTAATTTTAAAATATTTACTTTCTTAATATCATTAGCAGTATATTCTTGAGAATACGTGTTTTTATATGTTGAAAATAAGATAACAAAAAGAACTACTGCAATATGACGATTATTTAGCTTTATATAATTTGACAAATAAATTATACTAATTTAGTTACCAAATCAGCTGCTTCTTTTAGCGTTATGGCTGAAAAAACATGCAATCCTGATTCGTCAATTATTTTCTTGGCTATTTCGGCTCCAGTTCCTTGCAAACGAACAATTACAGGAATCTTAATATCTCCAATTTTGTTATATGCTTCAACTACGCCATTTGCAACTCTGTCGCAACGAACAATTCCGCCAAAAACATTTATTAAAATCACTTTAACATTTGGGTCTTTTAATATGATTCTGAATCCGGCTTCAACCGTTTCGGCATTTGCATTTCCTCCAACATCAAGAAAGTTGGCAGGGTCTCCGCCCGATAATTTGATAATATCCATAGTCGCCATTGCCAAACCGGCTCCGTTAACCATGCAACCAACGTTTCCGTCGAGTTTAATAAAGTTTAAATTATATTTTCCGGCTTCTACTTCTGCGGGGTCTTCTTCTGTTAAATCTCTTAATCCTGCATAATCAGGATGGCGAAACAATGCGTTGTCGTCGAGATTTACTTTTGCATCGGCAGCCAATACAAAATCGTCAGAGGTTTTAACAACAGGATTGATCTCAAACATAGTCGCATCGCATTGAATATAAGCATTGTATAGTGCAATAATAAACTTGGTCATTTCTCTGAATGCTTTTCCTGTAACGTTTAAGTTTGCAGCAATTTTGCGAGCTTGGAAAGCCTGAATACCAAAACGAGGGTCGATTTCTTCTTTGAATATTAAGTGAGGAGTTTTTGCGGCAACAGTTTCGATATCCATTCCTCCTTCGGTCGAATACATAATAATATTTCGACTAGTTTTACGGTTAAGTAAAACGCTCATGTAGTATTCTTTTATTTCAGAATCTCCTGGATAAAAAATTCCTTCCTCGATTAAAACTTTGTGTACAATTTTTCCTTGCGGTCCGGTTTGATGTGTAATCAAATTCATTCCCAAAATTTCTTTGGTAAATAATAATACCTCATCAACCGATTTTGCAATTTTAACTCCGCCTCCTTTACCTCGACCACCAGCATGAATTTGTGCTTTTACCGCCCATGTTTTACAACGCTTTTTTTCTTGAATAACTTTTGCTGCTTGAACAGCCGCTTCTGGATTTTCAACAACAATACCTTCAGGAACATATACATCGTACTTTTTTAAAATGGCTTTTGCTTGATATTCGTGAATATTCATATTGGTGAGTATTTATATTTTCAAAAATAAATTTTCACGAAGTTATTTGTTTTTTAAATTTAATACAAGGTTTTTATAATTTTACAGAAAAAAAGTATGAGAAAATTATTAAATAGCGAACTCGACAGAAAAAGCGTAACGGAATTCAAGGAATCTGAAAAAATTCCATTGATTGTAATTTTAGATAATATTCGTAGTTTGCACAACATTGGTTCGGTATTTAGAACCAGCGATGCATTTATGGTTGAGAAAATATATTTGTGCGGAATTACTGCTTGTCCACCCAATAAGGAAATACACAAAACTGCCTTAGGCTCAACCGATTCAGTTGATTGGGGATATATTGAAAATACAGAAGATATTATAAACGAATTGAAAAGTGCCGGATACAAAATATTCTCTATCGAACAAGCTGAAAACAGCATAAATCTTATCGAATTTACAGTTGAAAAGGGTGTTAAATATGGAATTGTTTTTGGTCACGAAGTTAAAGGTGTTTCGCAAGAAGTGGTAAATATGTCTGACGGAGTTATTGAAATTCCTCAATATGGAACAAAGCATTCGTTAAATATTTCAGTTTCAGCAGGAATCGTGATTTGGGATTTATTTACAAAAATGAGATTGTAATTTCTTTTCAACGAAAATTACATAAACGACTTTATTTTGATGATAAACAAATTGATGATTTTCTTGGTATTAATTTTTTTTAAATAACTTCGTAACCCTAAGTTTAATGATTGGCAAAAGCCAATAATAGTGATGTTGCAAAATGAATCAAAACCATAAATCGAAAGAAGAGCTCATTACCGAATTAAGTATTTTGCAAAAGAAATATGATTCTTTGAATGAATCATATGTAAAATATATAAGCGAAAAAAAACAAATTGTTGAAGCATTAAGCGAAAGTGAAAGTTTTTTGCTCGAAAGTCAGAATATTGCTAAGCTAGGGACTTATACGATGGACGTTCTTACTGGAAATTGGGTTTGTTCAGAATTTCTTGAAAAAATCTTTGGCATTGATTCAAATATTCCAAAAACGGTTGAATTGTGGACTCAAATTCTTCATCCTGATTCTAAAAACCAGATGATTGATTATTTCTTTAACGAAGTTATTGGTAAAAAATCCAAATTTGACAAAGAGTATAAAATTATACGATTAAATGATAAATCAGAACGCTGGGTGCATGGCTTAGGTCGTCTCAAGTTTGATGAAAATGGGCGAGTTATCAATATGATTGGTACAATTCGTGACATAACCGAAAAAAAAATAGCCGAAGAAGAATTAACCGAAACAAAAATTAAATTCGAATCGTTGAGTAATGCTTCGTTTGAAGCTATTTTTTTCTCCGAAAATGGTTATTGTATTGAATCAAATACCACTGGACATAATATGTTCGGATACACATACGCTGAAATAATCGGAATGCATGCAATGCAGATATTTAGCGAAGAAAGTAAACAATTGGTTATCAATAATATTCGCAATAATTACTTAGAGCCTTATGAAGCCATAGGTTTAAAAAAAGATAATACAACTTTTTATGTCGAAATTCAAGGAAAAGTTGTCGAATATAAAGGAAAGAAGGTTCGTGTTTCAGCTATTCGAGACATCACAAAACGGAAAGAAGCCGAAATAAAACTTAAAGAAAGTGAAATTAAATTTAGATCTCTTTTCGAAAATGCCGGAGATGGAATTCTTATTGGCAATAATCAAGCAATTATTATTGATGTAAACGAAAGTTTCTGTAAATTATCAGGTTACACAAAAGAGGAAATTTTAGGGAATCATATTAAATTTTTGTTTTCGCCTCAAATGCAAAAAGAAAACCCATTAAGATTCGATTTAATTAATGAAGGTAAAAACGTAATAAATGAGCGTGAAATTGTTGGTAAAACCCGAATAGTGCCCATTGAGATGAATTCAAAGCGATTGAATGAAAATTACTATTTGAGTATAATAAGAGATTTAAGTGAGCGTAAAAATGCTGAACAAACTCTTATCGAACAAAATAAATTATTACTCGAAGCCAAATTAAAAGCTGAAGAAAGCGAGCGACTAAAAACAGCTTTTTTAGCAAATATGAGTCACGAAATACGTACTCCCATGAACGGAATATTGGGTT
The DNA here is from genome assembly GCA_001769505.1 of Bacteroidetes bacterium GWF2_33_38. Lineage (GTDB taxonomy): Bacteria > Bacteroidota > Bacteroidia > Bacteroidales > GWF2-33-38 > GWF2-33-38. The sequence continues at coordinate 16,495 of MEOF01000008.1, read as the reverse complement.
TTGCCGATTTGCTCAAAAATCCTAAAATTTCTGAAGCCGAACATGCAAAATTCATTGACATAATCGAGAAAAGTGGATTTCGATTACTCAATATTATAAATGATTTAGTCGATATTTCTAAAATAGAATCAGGATTAGCGAAAGTAAATATTTCTGAAATAAATGTGAATGATGAAATAAAAGATATTTTCAATTTTTTTAAACCCGAAATAGATAATAAAGGGATTGCATTTGTTGTAAACAATAAGTTGTCGAATGGAGAGGGGAAATTAAAATCAGATGCTGATAAAATCTCAGCAATCTTATCGAATCTTGTTAAAAACGCAATCAAATTTTGCGATTCAGGAAGCATAGAAATTGGTTGTGAAAGAAAAGTCGATTTTCTTGAATTTTATGTAAAAGATTCAGGAATAGGCATAGAAAAAAATAGCCAAGAAGCTATTTTCGACCGTTTTGTGCAAGCCGATAATACGAATAAAAGAGCATCGCAAGGAGCTGGACTAGGATTGTCGATTACAAAAGCGTATGTTGAGATGCTTGGTGGTAAAATGTGGTTAGAAAGTAAAAAAAATAAAGGTTCAATTTTCTATTTTACCATTCCAGCGGTTTAACCAAATATTAATAATTTCGTTAGCTGTTTATTTGCAAGCTCAAATAAACTTTTTTGAGAATTGTGTAACTAGGCGTAGCTTTCGGTTCGTATTTACGATAATATACCGATGCTTTGTAAACATCGGTATATTCTTACAAAAATGATTTTTATTTTGGCATCGTTACCTTATTTTTCAACTACAATTTTCGACACATAAATTTTATTATTTGAGGTGAGGTTTAAATAGTAAAGACCAGAAGAATAATTCTCCATGTTTAATTCATACTTTTTATTGTTAGAATTGTTAATTTTAATATTTTCAACTTGTTCTCCAATAATATTGTAAATGGCTATTTTTTCTACTTTTTTAATATTATTGCTGACTTCGATAAACAATTTTTGATTGCTTGGATTTGGGTAAACCGAAACATCTGAATTATCAACGATAATATCTTCATTCCCAGCCGAACCTGTACAAACATCGGCATAAATAGCGTGATTTAACGAAATATCCCAAGCATCGGCATAAGAACTCCAAGTACCATCGCTCCACTTTTCCCATGCTGTATTTGTTGTTGCATCGCCGTCCGCATTTGTAATAATTGCCAATGTATCACCCGATTGGGTTGGAAGAACCACTTCGAAATAAAACGGACCGGGTATATTTATATTCGGGTCAAAGTCAACAACAACTGGTTCTGAGTTATTTGTTGATGTAACAATTGATGAAATCGATAATGTTTTGGTTCCAATTATATTTCCAGGTACACCACTCGTTTGTTTTCTCACGTTGAATGTAATGGTCGAAGAATTTCCAGTTGCTATGGCAAAATATACGAAGAATTTATCAATTTGAGTGTAGGGGGCATAATTGCTGAAATATTCAGCTTTCGATAAATCTCCATAACCATTATTGCCCGATAAATAGCCAACTTGCCCATCAACTCCGTATAACGAAGCTGTTCCGCTGAAATTCGTTATAGTATCACAGGTTATTTCAGCTTCTTCAATAACAGTTATATAATTGGATTTTGTTAATAAACTGTCTCCATTAGCATTGGTAACAGTCAAGCTAACGTCGTAAGTTCCTACGGTATTATAAGTAATTGAGGGATTTTGTAGCGAAGAGGTAGTAGAAGAACCTCCTTCGAATGTCCAAGTCCAAGACGTAGGATTTCCAGTGCTTTGGTCGGTAAAATCAACGGAGCTTCCAACGTAAATAGTTGTCGAACTTGCTATAAATTTAGGAACAGGAGCCGATAAATATGGGTCAAAACCGTTTAAGGTCGTAGCTCCTGTATTTGCTGGGTCAAGCCAAGGTTTAAGTCGTTCTGAATTTAAGGTTCCGTTTTGATCCCAATGATACCAAAATTTTCCATAATAATCAGGGTCGGTAATTGCATCACAGTACGAACTTCCGCCTGATAATGTTCCAATTTGTAAACCATTGTCTTTAAATAAAGGAGAGCCAGATGAGCCTCCTTCGGTTACTCCAGTTCCATTTCCTGTTTCAGCCCAAGTTACTTGCCATTCGGAATTAGTTGCTGTTTGTGAACCTCCGATAACCGGACTTGCTGCAATTAATGTTGTTGAATAAGCTGAAATAGCTTTTATATCGCCATGCGGATGGTGAATTCCTACACCGCTTGAGTAAGCTGTATTTGTTCTATCCCAACCATTATAATATGGATTAACACTTTGACTTGGAGTAGAGTTTAACTCTAACAAAAGAAAGTCGGAACCTCCATTAATTGGGCCAACGGCTTTTTTGGTTGAACCTGTAACAACATCGTAGGTAGGTTCGGAAGAAGGAGTTGTACAGTTTGGTGATTCGTAATTAAAATAAAATTCCCAAACCGAAAAATCATCAGTTGACGCCGTGCTTCCCCCACAATGGTCGGCAGTTAAAAAATATGGTGTTTCGTCTTGCGAGGTATTGTTTATCAATGTGCCTGAACACCAACCCCACGAACTTCCATCACGAAGCCAAATTGAAGCAACACCTCGTTTTTCATCTTGCCAATTATCGCCAGCAGGCGAGCAGTTTACATTAACTTCGCAATCTTCTGATAAGCCCCAGCCTGTATCTTTATTCGGATTAAATTTCTCGACAATTCCTGCGTTTTTATATACATAAACAACTTCTATGATATTTATTTTCGACATTCCTTTAAAAGCATTAGGTTCGATAAATTCTAAATTAATTACATCGCCCTGAATTAGTTCAGTAGAAAAATATTTTGTTTTAGGATTGTCATTATATGTTAATGGTCCTACAACTTGCGTCTTAGCAGCATTGTAAATGTACATGTTTGAAGCTTTCGAAATGTAAAAATCTTCATAAACCAATCCTATTGCTTTAGCTTTTTTAGATTCTATTTTTAATTGCCACAATCGATCTCCATTTTCTAATTCGAACCATGTTCCTGAATTTTCTAATGAATACGATACTTTTATCGACTCTCCCGATTTTTCGTATCCTCCTTGTTTCTCAGTCTCAAGTGATTTTTGCAAAAGCAACTCAATATTTGGAGCCATCAAATTAATCGCTTCTATTTTCTCAATATCATACGAAGAATTATTAAAACTATAAGGCTTATTGTTGGTTGAGTTTTGCGATTTAAGATTAAATGCAATCAGCATTAAACATAAGGCAAAAAGTAGATTTTTTTTCATAATATTATTATTTATTCATTGCTTATAATCCAATTGAAAGAGAAACGCCCGAACTTATATCAAAAATTTTTTCTACAGTATAATAAGTTCTTTTAGCATTTTGCGGCCTATATACAACTCGATAACTACCAGGTTGTAAGACTATAGTTTCTTTTGTATAATTTGGATTTAAATTATAAATCCATTCAAATTTATCTCCTGTTTCTAGGTAAAGACTTCCAAATCCGGCTGAACTGGTTATAAAAGTAACCAATCCAGGTTTCGGAATATCTATGGTAGTAGTATAACTTTGTTTTATCTCAACATCACTAACTAAAATCCGAGGCAGGGTTAATATTTCCAAGTCATATTTGCCGATTATATATTTTTCAATATCGTTTATATCTTGAACATTTAATGTATTCATTTCTCCCGATTTCCTGACTATTGCTGTCAATCCGTTGTATTGATTATTTCCGTCGAGTTTTAATTTCAGATATCCTTGTGGAACATCGGCAGGAATAATTGTGTGTTTACCTTGTGTTAACTTGATACCATCGACAGTTACTGGAGGAATTGTGTGAACAATCATTTTGTACGATAGCAATGGGTCGATTTCTACTGTATCAGGCTCGCCACGACTATTGATTGTGTGAATGTAATTATATTTCAATTTTCCTGATAGCAAATCGAAAAACGACATATTTACGTTGGTTTCGGTTGGTTTTCCTTGTATATCAAGTAAATTAACTTGTACGGTTGTGGTGTTTAAAGCATCAGAAATCACAACTCCTAAAATATCTTTAAACTGACTTTCGATGCTTGCATCGTAATATTTGCCAATACACTTAAACGATTCTTTAAAACGAAGGTCAAGTCCAATTCCTATCACAAATGGACGGAGAGCAATCCCTTTTTTCTGGAGCATTTCAGAAATAGCACATGGGTCTCCGTCGCAAGCTTCGATTCCATCGGTGATTAAAATAATTACGTTTCGTGAGTTTGGCATTGGTGGAAAATCATCTCCTGCAAGTTCGAGCGAATGTGCAATAGGAGTAGTGCCTTTTGGTGTAATAAAACGTAGCTTTTGACGAATTTTTGATGCGTTGTTTTCTCCAAATGGAACTTCTAATTTTGTGTCGCTACAATCTTGCGGCGGAACAGGGCTTTGATGTCCATAAATGCGAATTGCCATTTGAACATTTTCCATTTGTTCGAGACTATCAATCATTTCGATTAGAAATTTTCGAGCAATATTGATTTTTGTATCGCTTTCCCATTTCATCAACATACTTTGCGAAGCATCAAAAACAAACAAAATTCGTGTTGTTGGTTTATTGATTTTAGGCTGCTGTGCAAATAATTGATTTACAGCAAATATTAATAAGATAAGTATGTTTAGAAATAATTTCATTTATAATAATTGGCTTAAATTCATTTGTAATTCATATTCTAAAACTGTGATAAAACTCAATTCTTGTTTATGATTTTTGAAATAATCAATAATATTTTCATTATTGAATTGAGCAGCTTTAAAAAGTTTTGTTAATCTTTCTGAATGTCTTTTCCGTTGCGAAAATAATTCAGAATTATTAAACCCTAAAAAATCAATTAGCTCTTTTGCTTCAATATCTTTTTTATTTGTTTCGTAATAAATTCCATCAGCAAACCTAATCCGCTTTTTAAATTCATTTTCATCTTGAAAAAATAAACTTGTAAAAAAAGATGCGTTTTTATATTTTTCGTCTTTTTTGTATAAATTTGCTTTTCTTATTGCAACATAATAGTTGTAATAATCATCATTATATTTTTTCTGCGAATTGAAATGTTCAACCTCTGGGCTGTCTAATTCTTCAAGATATTTTTCGGTATAAGCACAAAAGTTTTTTTGTTCTGCAATAAGTTTTTCACGCAAATTGCGATTATTTTCAAAAGCATTTTCTTTATACTTTAAATTCGTTGATAGAATTTCAGAATTTGTATTTTTCGACAAAAATTTCATTATGCTTCGAAATTATATAAACTACCAATTCTTGAAATTTCTGCAATCAAATTGTCTTTTTCATCTTTATTTTTCGCACGGTGTAATTGCTTTTTAAGGTCAACATATTTTTCCCACATTTTCAAACCTTCTTTTCCCATAAGATTTTTTAGTTCGAAATCGGAAGTTAAAATATCATTTGGGTCATCGCCTATTGGTGCTGTTCCTTTTCGTGCCGAAACAGTTCCATCGTTGTTCCAATCTAAAATAATTCGTTCGTAAGGTGCAAATTGAGCAGCTATAATTGGATTGTGCGTTGCGACAAAAAATTGTGTATTATTTTCGCCGTTTTTATCTTTTATAACTTCGAGATAAGTTTCAACTAAATCGAACAAAAAGTCGGGATAGAGGCTATTTTCAGGTTCATCGACCAATAAAAATCCGTTTTTAATTTCACGATTAAAATACAATGAATAAATGTGTCCTAAACGGAAAATAAAATTACGAATACCTGTGCTAAGTTGGTTATATTGAATTGTTTCGCCTGTTGATTTTAGTTTTATATAAGCTTTTAAATTTTCTGATAATTGAATTGGATTTTGAGCATTTTTATAATCAAATTCTAAATCTGATTTACTAAGTATTTTATCCCAAATTATTGATATTTTTTTAAGAATTTGAGGATTTTTTTCATCAAATTCTTCTATTAATTGTCTTTTTGTTTTGTTAATATTTTGAGATAGATTTTCAAAAATATTTCGGTCATTTTCACGCAGTTTAACCAAGAAAATTAATAACTTCCAAAATTCATTAACGGTATTATTCGAAATTTCATGATAATATGGAAAATCATTAAAAAGTTTCAACGCTTCATTTAATGTAGTGTTTGGTATGCCATTAAATCCATTTAAAATATTGACAGTACTTTCAGGTGGAATATATGCCAATAAATCATTAGAATTCTTTTTTAAAACTTTACTTTTTAAAAAGTCTTCTTGCTCACGAGGACTTAAATAATAAGGATCAACAGCAGAATTTATTGTTCTTTTTTCAACAAATTGTTTAACATAATCTTTAATCCACTTGTGATTTTTTGTTGGCAAATTTTTAAATATTATTGGCGTTTCTTTACCATAATAAATCAAAGTGAAATTATCATTTAATACTTTCAAAACTATAGCAATAACTCCTGACATTAAAAAAATATCTTCCTCAAATTCTGATTTAATAATATTCAATAAAGTAGATTTTCCTGTACCATTTCTACCAATAAAACAAATTTTATCGAGCGGTTCGCCTGTTGTGGGATTGGTAAAATCCAACTCAATATCTTTAAACTGTTGAAAGTCTTTGATATAAATTTTACAGATTTTCATTTTTATTTAATTTAACCAATTAATTTTTTTCAGTTCTCTTTTAACGCCTCGTTTGTATTTATATTTTGGATAACCAACAATTAACGACACAACCGTTTCGTGATTTTCGGGAATTTGGAAGATTTTTCGCAATTCGGCAGATTTATTTATAGCCGCAGGAACTAATCCAATTATGGTTGCTCCCAAACCTAAAGCTTCAGCCGCAAGAGCTGCATACGTTACAAAAATATAAGCATCTTCGATGTGTTCTTCAGAATTTTTGTCGGCGTGAAACAAAAGCAAAGTTGAAGCTCCACGTGTAATTCCATCATATTCGAAAGAAAAATCGCGATAAACTCCTCGTTCAATTCTTGGCAGCAAGTGATTGTTCAAAGTATTCAAAGTGTGTTTTCCTTTTTTGAATTGTATCATTTTTCGCATAAATGGATTGTGCAACCAACCTGCAAGTTTGTCGAAAAATGCTGACATCAACGGAAGTGCTTCCATAATTTTTTCACGTGAATTTACAACTGTAATTTCTACGTGTTGGTGCGAATCTCCGTGTGGAGCGTAGGAAACTGCTTGAAGAATTTTTTCAATTTCTTCTTTGCTCACAGCTTTTGCTTTAAAACGACGAACCGAACGGCGATGTTGTAATAATGACAAAAAGCTTTCTGTATCTGCGAATTCGAATAAATCGGTTTCATATTTCAAACCTTTTGCAAAAATAGATTTTGTGTTGCAAACAGCCATACATTGTCCACAACCTAAACAAATTGCAATATTTTCTTGTTTAAATGCAACAATTCCATTTGTGTTTTTTTCGATAACATTTGCTGGGCAAACATCAACACAAATTCCACATTTTGAGCAAGTTTCGGTATTTATATGAAAATCTGACATTTAAAAATATTTAGATTTTAAAATCTCCTAAACTTTCTTCTAATTGGCTCATTGCGTTGGCTAATTGTTCAGCATTTGGTGCAGAACCGTGCCATTTATGGTTATTTTCCATAAAGTCAATTCCTTTTCCCATAATGGTGTGAGCCAAAATCATAACTGGTTTTCCTTTTCCTGAATGCGATTTTGCCAAATTTATAGTTTTAACAACTTCTTCCATATTGTTTCCGTCCATTTCTAAAACGTCCCAACCAAAAGCTTCCCATTTTGCACGTAAATTCAACAATGGCATAACTTCGTCAACTGGACCGTCAATTTGTTGTCCGTTGTAGTCAACCATTCCAATTAAATTGTCAACTTTTTTTCCGCCTGCAAACATTGCTGCTTCCCAAATTTGACCTTCTTGAATTTCGCCGTCGCCCATTAAACAGAAAACGTGTTTTGTTTCTTTATTCATTTTTTTTGCAACTGCACAACCAACTGCTACGGATAATCCTTGACCTAAAGAACCTGCTGCAATTCTAATTCCTGGTAAATGTTCAGCTGTTGCTGGATGTCCTTGAAGGCGACTTCCAATTTTACGGAAAGTTGCTAATTCATTAACTGGAAAATATCCTGCACGTGCTAAAATGCTGTAAAACAATGGAGAAGTGTGTCCGTTTGAAACGAAACAAACATCTTGATTTTTCGCATCCATATCGAATTGTTTTGGATTGTGATCCATTATTTCGAAAAACAATGCTGTTAAAATATCAACACAACCTAACGAACCGCCTGGATGACCCGATTGTGGAACGTAAACCATACGCATAATATCGCGTCGAACTTGAGATGCAATTTTTTCTAATTTTTGAATTTCTGCCATGACTCTTATAAAAGTTTAATATTACAATGTAAAAATACTTTTTTTTATATAAAAGCCGATTATTTTTTGTGAATTTTGTAAAGTGAGCTTTTATAAAAATTTCATTAAGTTTATCCCTTTTCTAAATCGGAGTGCTATTTATGCAAAAAGCACGAAAAATTAATAATTCATTTACGTCATTTTTGGTATAACTTATACATTTAAAGGATTTACTAACTAGACTTGTATCTGAGGACTCATTATTGTTTAGATTGTCTTTCGAGTGATATTGAAAAGTAAAAATATAATTTTCGAATTCTAATTTTTGAAAAATATACAGTTATTTGTGTACTTTATTTTATTGTTGTAAAATTTGCATCAAAATAAAAAATACTATATTTGCACCATTAAACATGTATTAATACTAAACAAAACAAATAAATTATGAGAAAAATTTCCTTATTGTTATTGTTATCAATTTTTGTCTTTGCTTCTGTACGAGCACAAGAAACAAGCGAAGATAAAACAGTTGGAACAATGGTCTCGAAACGAGGCGTAAACATTTTACCTGAAGCAGGTGAAATAGGATTGGGCGTTGACGCTCTTCCTTTTATTGAGTTCTTTGGGAACGCATTCAACGGAAATGTTGGGAACACAGGTTCGTTTGAGTTTGTCGACAACACTAATTCAATTGTTGGAAAGTATATGTTGACCGAAAGTAGTGATATCAGAGCTAGACTTAGAATTGGAAAAGGAACATCTACAGATGTAGAGTATATAATGAAAGATACGTTGCCGGTTCCTGACCCAATGGTTACAGTTGAAGATATTTATAAAAGTTCATATTCAAACATCGTGTTCGGCGTTGGTTATGAAATGAGCAGAGGAAAAGGGCGAGTTCAAGGTTTTTATGGTGGAGAATTATTTATGCAGTATATGAGTTACAGTACTGATTATGAGTATGGAAACGATTTTACTCCCGATTTCACAAATCCAAATACAACAAATTTTTTCACAGGAAATATAACAGGAACAGGTCGAGTATTAGAAACTAATGGAATGAATACATTTACTTTTGGCGTTAGAGGTTTTATTGGCGTTGAATATTTCTTTACTCCGAAAGTTTCAATTGGAGGCGAATTTGGATGGGCGTTCGGAATGTCAAAAACAAGCGATTACACAAGCGTTGAAGAACAATGGGACGGACTTCAAATTCAAGAAGTTGAGTCAAAAACAGCTGGAGGTTCAAGTTGGGCTTTAGATACCGATAATGCAAGCGGAGGAGTCTTTTTAACTTTCTATTTTTAATCAAAAACAATTATCAATCAAGTAATAAACAATAAAAATATAAAACAATGAAAAAAATATTATCATTAACAGCAATAGCCGCTTTAGTAATAGGAATTACATTTAGTGGATGTAAAAAAGATGAAGAAGAGTACACACCAGAAGCTCTTCCTGAAGCAACAATTGAAGGATTTGTATGGGCTGACCTAAATTGGGCAAACGATACCGCCGATACAGTTACAGTTTATCAATACAATCAAGAATATGCACCTGCTGGTACAATTCTAATTGCTACTCTTTATGCTGGTGATTTAGTTGACAATCCTGTTGCAGGTTATACTTATCAAACATTAACTTACCAAACAGAGGTTCAAGAAGATGGTTCATATTCATTTACTGTTCCTGCTCATGCTAACGGTGTTTCTGTTTCAATTAAATGTACTGATTTTGAATACGACGAAATTTCAATGGATTGGGCAAACTATCCTGCAACTGAAACAGACAGAGTTGTTTATACTGCTTCAAGTTTCTCAGTAACAGTTTATCCAAACATCACTAAAATTATTGACATAAATTATTAATAGAAAATCTTCACGGTTTACAATTGAAGCTACCTCGAAAGGGTAGCTTCTTTTTTTTGGCACGCAAATTGATTTTTACACATATATAAACAAAATTATGGAGGATTAAATCATGAAACGTTTATCATTACTCTTCGTTTTATTATCAATGCAAATAGCATTTGTTTTTGGTAATAGTTTTAACTCATCAAGATTAAAAATCAGAATGTGGGATAATTCAACTTTCACAATCGTTTTTGATGGCAGTCACTTTGAAACTCCAACTAATAATTTTGTAGCTACTAATTTAGAGCAAGGTTTGCATCAAGTAAAAATTATGAAACATTTCTCTGGAAGTTATTATTACGGACATCACTCTGTAGTTTTGTATCAAGGATTTATAAATATTCCTGCAAATTCAAAAGTTATTGCTAAACTTAATATGTACAATCAATTAAACATTGAGAGAGTAGAAACTATTAGTTATGCTGGTTATAATAATTATGGTTCAAATAACAATGATTACTACGAGTCAAGTTATGATAACAATTACTATAACAATCAAAATTATTTTTCTTCAAATGATTTTATGCAACTACAATCGTCAATATCTAATGTCTCATTTGAAAGCAGTAAGTTACAAATTGCAAAACAAGCAGTAGGAATGAATAAAGTTTCATCAAATCAAGTTGCTCAAATCATGCAATTGTTCAGTTTTGAATCTACTAAATTAGAATTTGCAAAATATGCTTATAATCATGTTTATGATAAATCGAACTACTACGTTGTGAATAATGCTTTCAGCTTCAGCAGCAGTATAAGTGAACTAAATCAATTTCTTTACGGAACTTTTTAAATCCGACTTTACGAACATTAAAGCCATTCATTTAAGAATGGCTTTTTTATTTCTAAATATTGTTATAATTTTAACTTTATTTATCTTTAATTTATTATACACATGAAATATATTTACATCGCAATCTTGTTTTTAACAATTGCATCTTGCAACTCTACCGATGAAAATGCGGATAAAAGCAATCAAAATAAATTACAATCAAATTTTTTGCTTAGCCAAGACTCGGTTAATCAAATAACTAAGGATTTAATGTCCCGATTTGACGTTTCGCAAAGCGAACGAATCGAACGATGTGTTAAACAAACAGCATCTATTTGGAGAGCATCGGATGGAACGGTTGAAGATTTTAAAATATTTTGTACCGAAAACTTTGTTGACGATGAAGTTAAACTTTCACAACTTTTCGAGAAATTATCTCGAAACTTTGAAATTTTAAATGGGAATTTCAATAAAATAAGTGTTGACCTAAAACTTCCTTTGCATATTGATTATGGAGAAATAACAACCGTTGACATGATGTTTGGCAGTTACGAACCATCGGCACACCTACACGAAGACTTGTACTTAAATAAAGTTGCATTTCTTGTTGCCTTAAATTTCCCGATGTATTCGCTAAAAGAAAAAAACGATTTAGGAATGTCATGGACTTCACAGCAATGGGCTTATGCAAGAATGGGAGATATGTTTGTTTCTCGCGAACCATCTGAATTAGCTCAAAAATATGCAGAAGTTTCAACAGCTGCTGATGCTTACATCTCCGACTATAACATCTACATGGGAAATCTTATCAACGATAAAAACGAAACCCTTTTCCCTGCCGAAATGAAATTAATTACGCATTGGGGCTTAAGAGACGAATTAAAATCAAATTATAATGCAGAGAATGGATTTGAAAAACAAAATATGATTTATGCTGTAATGAAAAATATTATTAGTCAGGAAATTCCCGAAAATGTGATTAATAATTCCGAATATAAATGGAATCCAACCACAAACCAGTTATTTGACAAAACAAACAAAGAGGTAAAATTCAAACCAGAAGCGAATGTTCGATATCAACATTTACTCAATAGTTTTCACGCATTAAAGGCCGAAGACGAGTACAACGAAATGTACCCTAATTATCCTGCCCGAAAATTTGATGTAGAAATGGAAATTAGTCAAGCAGAGGTCGAAAAATTATTTATCGATTTCGTATCTTCACCCGTAGTTAAAGATGTTGCTGAGATTATTAAGAAACGATTGGGAAGAGATTTACAACCCTTTGATATTTGGTACGATGGATTTAAAGCTAGAAGTTCAATAAACGAAGAAGATCTTGATAAAATTACCACGACAAAATATCCTTCCAAAATTGAGTTTGAAAACGATTTACCAAATATTTTGCAAAAACTTGGATTCGACGAAGGTTCTGCTCGATTTATTTCTTCAAAAATAACGGTTGATGCTTCACGTGGAGCTGGACACGCTTGGGGTGCAGAAATGAAGTCTGATAATGCACGTTTAAGAACAAGGGTAGCAGAAAACGGAATGAATTATAAAGGTTATAACATTGCAATTCACGAATTTGGACACAATGTTGAGCAAACAATTTCCTTACACGATGTAGATTATTATATGCTGAGAGGTGTCCCAAATACTGCGTTTACCGAAGCGTTAGCTTTTGTATTTCAAGCAAAAGATTTGGAGTTGTTGGGAATAAAAGAGACAAATACGGATAAGAAATATCTCGAAGTGTTGGATAATTTTTGGGGAGCATACGAAATCATGGGCGTGTCACTCGTTGATATGAATGTTTGGAAATGGTTATACGAAAATCCTGAGGCTAGCCCTGAAGACTTGAAAAATGCTGTAAATAAAATTGCTAAAGACGTTTGGAACGAGTATTACGAACCTATTTTTGGAATGGACGACGAACCTATTTTAGCCGTTTATAGCCATATGATTGATGCTCCGCTGTATTTATCAGCATATCCAATCGGTCAATTGATTCAATTTCAATTAGAACAACACTTTGATAAAGGCGATTTTGCTCCCGAAGTAATGCGTATGTTTAAGAATGGGCGATTAACCCCACAAGTATGGATGAAAAAAGCTGTTGGAGCAGAGTTATCAGCCCAACCAATGACCGATGCAGCTAAAGTTGCAGTTGAACATCTAAAATAAAGAGAGTGAAATATTATAATACTTGTTCAACGTAGCAACTTCATTAGATAGAATATTATTCAATCGCATTGCATGTTAATTTGTTTTATAAATTTTCTTTTGTTTTTCTAGCTATACAATTTTACAAACTTTTTAAACTATTTTTGTCGAAGATTAGATAATTTTAGGAATATATGATTTCGATAAATGGTTTAGGGATTTTGTTTGGAGGTTTTGAGCTTTTCAGCGACGTTTCGTTTATGATAAATCCTCGCGACCGCATTGGATTAGTTGGGAAAAATGGAGCAGGAAAAACAACCTTGGTAAAAGTTATTGCAGGACTTCAAGGATACGATTCAGGAAATATTTCGATGCCCACTGATATTACACTTGGGTATTTGCCTCAACAAATGGTTTGCTCTAACAACAAGTCGGTTCTTGAAGAAACAACTTCGGCGTTTAGCGAAATTCTAGAACTCGAAGCAGAAATTAATTATATAAATGTTCAACTGTCAGAAAGAGATGATTATGAAACGGATGATTATTTAAAATTGATTGATAAACTTACGAGTTTAAACGAACGGTTTCAAATTTTAGGAGGAACTTCGTTTCATGCCGATATTGAATTAACCTTAATTGGATTGGGTTTTTTACAAAGCGAGTTTAGCCGCCCGACTTCCGAACTGAGTGGAGGCTGGCGAATGCGTATCGAATTAGCTAAAATTTTACTTAAAAAACCTAATGTCCTTTTGCTCGACGAACCCACCAACCATCTTGATATTGAATCGATTCAATGGCTCGAAGATTTTTTAAAAGACTACGCCGGAGCTGTTGTTTTAATTTCACACGATAGAGCTTTTCTCGATAATGTAACCAATCGAACTATCGAAATTTCGGTTGGGAGAGCATACGATTACAAAGTTTCGTATTCAAAATACGTTGAACTTCGTAAAGAACGACGGGAGCAACAAGTTGCCACGTACGAAAATCAGCAAAAAATGATTGAGGATACCGAAAAATTCATCGAAAGGTTTAGATATAAATCTACAAAATCGGTTCAAGTACAATCGCGAATCAAACAACTCGAAAAAATCGAACGTGTTGAGATTGACCCCGAAGATTTATCGGCTATGCATTTTCGGTTTCCACCATCGCCACGCTCAGGGCAAATGGTTGTCGAAATTAAGGAACTTACCAAACGCTACGATGTTAAGGAAATTATTAAAGATATTGATTTAATTGTCGAAAGAGGCGAAAAAATTGCATTTGTAGGAAGAAATGGTGAGGGAAAAACAACTTTATCGAGAATCATAGTTGGAGAACTTGAGTGCGAAGGTTTGATGAGAATCGGGCATAACGTAAAAATTGGATATTTTGCTCAAAATCAAGACGAGATAATTGATGAAAACAAAACTGTGCTCGAAACCATCGATGCTGTTGCTGTTGGCGATGTGCGTCAACGGATGCGAGATATTTTAGGTGCGTTTTTGTTTAGCGGCGAAGATGTAGATAAAAAAGTGAAAGTGCTTTCGGGTGGCGAACGCTCACGGTTGGCAATGGCTAAACTTTTGCTCGAACCTGTTAATTTGTTGGTTTTAGATGAGCCTACAAATCACCTCGATATGCGTTCGAAAGATATTTTGAAACAAGCCTTACAAAAATACGACGGAACTGTGTTAATTGTTTCGCACGACCGCGATTTTCTCGATGGTTTAACCACAAAAATCTACGAGTTTAAAAATCAAAAAATAAAACAACATCTTTGCGGAATCTATGAATTTTTAGCAAAGAAAAAACTCGATTCGCTTAAAGAATTAGAACGAAAAGCGGTTCAAAATAATATTAAAAAAACGGATTCGATTACCGATAGCAAACAACAATATCTCGATAAAAAAGAATACGAAAAAACACTACGAAAAATCAACAATCAAATTAAAGAGTGCGAAGATATTATTGCGAAGTTGGAAGCAGAATTGGCAAATTTAAACGAAATCTTATCAAACAATCCGAGCGACAATACTTCGCTTTATGAGCAATATCAGGATATTCAGCAACAAATTGCATCGAAAATGAAGCGATGGGAAGAACTTCAATATGAACTTGAAATTACCGAAGACCAAAAATGAGTTTTAATCACAACATACCATTATCGATAAAAGGGTTCGAACTTCGTGAAATAACCAATAACGCCATCTTCGATTTATTTGAAATTTACTCCGATAAAGAAATTTTGCGATACACCGATAGCGAATTGCACAAAACACTTGACGACACACATAAATTTATTGCTAAAATTGAAGAAAAACAAGTCTTAAAATTGTGTATGTATATTGGAATTTTTTCGAAAACCGAAAATAAATTGATTGGAACACTCGCCATTTATGATATAAATTACAAACACAGTTTTGCTTCGATTGCTTGTGTTTTGAATAAAAAATATTGGCGTAAAGGAATTATGACAAGCGGAATTCAAGCATTAATCGACTATTCGTTTACTACATTAAATTTGAATAGGCTCGAAGCTCAAGTATTTGAATTTCATACTGCCTCGATAGCTTTATTCAGAAAACTAAAATTTACAGAAGAAGGAATTTTGCGTAAAAACTTTTTGATTGAAGGTAAATTTGAAAATTCAATTATGTTTTCGATGTTGAATGTGGGAAATTTATGAAAAAATACTACATTAGCAAGTAATACGTTTTTAAATAATATGATTCCCTTGTAGTAAAAAATAGACATGATTCATTAAATTAGGATTTATGTTGAAATGGATAAAAAAAATAGTTTTCATTATTCATTTGGTAATGTTTGTTTTGATTGGGTCAAGATGTTCGTTCGCACAAGATCCAATGAAAGGAGATTATACAAATGACCGCTCACCAATTCCATATTATCATTTACGTGAAGCAGATGTAATGTGGTCGAAGAAAATATGGCGGATTCTCGATTTGAGAGAAAAATTAAACCATCCGTTATATTATCCAACTAAAGATATGGACAATAGAAAAAGTTTGATGAGTTTGTTGTTATACGGATTTGAAAAACAAAATCTTATATTGTATGACGATGTTGACGACGAGTTCACAACGCCCACAACGATGGAGATTGTTAATCAGAGGTTAGGAGCTGGAACCGAGACAAAAATGCAGGAAGACTTAAATACTGGAGAAATGATAGAAATTGTTATCAATAATGAGAGAAAACCAGAAGATGTAAAAAAATATCTCATGAAAGAAACTTGGTTTTTTGATAAACAAAGAGCAATGTTAGATGTTCGTATCATTGGATTATGTCCTCTTAGATTATATTATAAAGTAGAA
>MEOF01000007.1 GCA_001769505.1 Bacteroidetes bacterium GWF2_33_38 | reverse complement strand
TCAATTAATTATCAGTCGGTTATGCTTGAGTTAGATAGATTACGATTCAATGTGACCGACACAATTTAAAAATAAGATACCCGCTTTTGTGGGTATGTGGTAATTTTTTGAGGCACATTCCCTTGAAAAAGGGAATCTAAAAAATCACATATGTGTCATATGGAAATAGAATTGGTATAAATATAACTAATTGCAAAATATTGAGGGAGAGAATGCAAATTCTCTCCTTTTTTCTGCCTAAATCAGGTGTTTTCACCTGATTAAAATCTTGTGAGGTGTTAACACCTCACAAAGGCAAAAAACTGATTACATTTTTCTTCTGAATTCTTTCTTCAAATTACCAAATTATCACATCATCAAATTAATAAATGTGTGAATTATGTAAGTTTTTAAATTCATAATACAACATTTTCTAACTTTTAATGTTGCACCTTTGTAAATATCTGAAAATCAAAAACAAATAATTTGAAACTACATATAAAATATATGGTAAGTAATCGTTGTAAAATGGCGGTTAAAGAAGAGTTGAAAAAACTTGGATTGCATTTTATTGTTGTTGATTTAGGTGAAGTTGAAATTATGGAAAATATTTCAAACGAAGATCGTGAACAATTAAAAATTGCTCTTCACGCCTCTGGGCTTGAATTAATGGACGATAAAAAAGCAGTTTTAATTGAGAAAATTAAAAATACAATTATAGAATTAGTACATCATACCGAAGAACAAATAAAAGTGAATTTTTCGGATTATTTGAGCGAAAAACTTAATCACGATTACACATATTTAGCAAATTTATTTTCAGAAGTTCAAGGCACAACCATTGAACAATTCATTATTTCGCACAAAGTTGAACGAATTAAAGAATTAATAATTTATGGTGAACTAAACATAACCGAAATTGCTTGGAAAATGAATTACAGCAGTGTTGCTCATTTATCAAATCAATTTAAAAAAGTTACTGGACTTTCGCCTTCGCATTTCAAACAATTGAGAGACAAAAGACGAAATTCGATTGAAGACATTTAGGAAAGTGAAAAACTAAAAGTGAAAAGTGAAAAATTTGAAGAAAGAATTTAGGAGACAGAATTAAGAAGGAAATAAATGTGATAATTTGGTAATGTGCTAATATGCTAATTAAAAAATTGTTAATTGCAGATTACTAATTGAATTTTGAATATTACTAATTGCAGATTGCTAATTGCTAATTGATTAAAAAAGATGGAACGAACAAAAACACATAATTCATTATACGCAAGCAGTTTAATTGAAGCTAGTTTAGATCCGTTAATTACGATAAGTATTGATGGGAAAATTACCGATATGAACCAAGCAAAGGTGAATATTACAGGAATTGAACGTGAACAACTTATTGGAAAAAATTTTTGTGATTATTTTACAGAACCAAAAAAAGCTCGTGAAGTTTATAAAGAAGTTTTTGCAAAAGGTTCAGTTACAGATATCCCGTTGACTTTTCGTCATAAAAGTGGAAAACTTACCGATGTTTTGTTTAATGGTTCGGTTTATAAAGATGAAAACGATATTGTGATTGGTGCTGTGGTTATTGCAAGAGATATTTCGGAACAAAAATGGGCAATTGAATTAAGAACTGCAAACAAAGAACTTGCGTTTCAAAACGATGAAAAAGAAAAACGTGCCGATGAATTGCGAATTGCAAACAAAGAACTTGTTTTTCAAAACAACGAAAAAGAAAAACGAGCAAACGAATTAACAATTGCAAACAAAGAACTTGCGTTTCAGAACGATGAAAAGGAAAAACGTGCTGCCGAATTGGTTATTGCAAACAAAGAACTTGCGTTTCAAAATGACGAAAAAGAAAAACGTGCCAACGAATTAACAATTGCCAACGAAGAACTTGCGTTTCAAAATGATGAAAAGGAAAAACGTGCAGCCGAATTGGTAATTGCCAACAAAGAACTTGCTTTTCAAAATAATGAAAAAGAAAAACGTGCAGCCGAATTAGATATTGCAAATACAGAACTTGCATTTCAAAATAATGAAAAAGAAAAACGTGCTGATGAATTAGGAATTGCAAATAAAGAACTTGTTTTTCAAAATGAAGAAAAAGTGAAACGTGCCGATGAGTTGAGGATTGCAAACTATGCTCGACGTTTAATAGAAGCAAGTCGCGACCCATTATTTACTATTAATACCGAAGGAAAAATTACCGATATGAACGAAGCTTCGGTTAAAATAATTGGAATTTCACGCGAAAAAATTATTGGAAGCGATTTTTTCGATTATTTTACAAATCCGCAAAAAGCACGTGAAGTTTATCGCGAAGTTTTTGCAAAAGGATTTGTTGCCGATTATCCGTTAACTATTAAAGATCACAAACTTACCGATGTTTTATTCAATGGTTCGGTTTATAAAGACGATAGAGAAAATGTGCTTGGAATTGTTGTAGTTGCTCGTGATATTACTGAACAAAAACGAATTGAAACTGAATTAATTGAAGCAAAAGTTTTTGCCGAATTAGCAACCGAAATTGCCGAAGAAGCCAAAAGCAAAGCCGAAAGTGCAACCATAATTGCTGAAAATGCTGTGAAAGCAAAACAACAATTTTTGTCGAATATGAGCCACGAAATTCGTACGCCAATGAATGCAATTATTGGATTTACGAAAGTGATTTTGAAGACCGAATTAACTTTAAAACAACGCGAATATTTACAAGCCATAAAATTGAGTGGCGACGCACTAATTGTGCTAATTAACGACATTTTAGATTTGGCAAAAGTTGATGCCGGAAAAATGATATTTGAACAAACTCCATTCAAAATGGAAGTTTCAATTTCGGCAATGTTACATTTGTTTGAAACCAAAATTCAAGAAAAAAATTTAGTTTTAATTAAAGAATACGACAAAAAAATTCCTGATGTTTTACTTGGCGACTCAATACGTTTACATCAAATTATTTTAAATTTAGTGAGCAATGCTGTAAAATTCACATCGAAAGGAAAAATTACAGTAAGCGTTCGTTTGTTGAGTGAAGATGATGAAAAAGTAAATATCGAATTTTCTGTAACCGATACCGGAATTGGAATTGACAACGATAAAATCAAAAAAATATTTGAAACTTTTAGTCAAGCAAGTAGCGGAACTTCGCGGTTGTATGGCGGAACAGGTTTAGGGCTTTCAATTGTGAAACAATTAGTTGAACCACAAGGCGGAAAAATTGAAGTGGAAAGTAGAATTGGCGAAGGTTCAACTTTTAGGTTTATTTTACCATTTTTAAAAACCGATATTATTCAAGAAATTGAAAACGAAATTTTGGAAATTGATACAGAAATTAAAAATATAAAAGTTTTAGTAGTTGAAGATATGGCTTTAAATCAATTACTTATGAAAACTCTTTTAGACGATTTTGGATTTGATAGAGATATTGCATCAAACGGAAAAATTGCAATCGAAAAATTAGAATTAAAATCTTATGATATTATTTTGATGGATTTGCAAATGCCTGTTATGAACGGTTTTGAAACCACCGAATATATCAGAAACACAATGAATTCGCGAATTCCAATTATTGCTTTAACCGCCGATGTAACTACCGTAGATTTGGCAAAATGCAAAGCCGTTGGAATGAACGATTATATTGCAAAACCTGTTGACGAACGATTATTGTACAGTAAAATAATTAGTTTAGTTAAGAAACCTGTTACTGTAAAATGTCATGGAAATGAAGAACTTGAAATCTCAAAAACGAAATGTATAAACTTAAATTATATAATTCATTTAACAAAATCAGACCCCAAATTAATGATGGAAATGATTACACTATATTTGGAACAAACGCCACCATTAATTTCGGCAATGAAACAAAGTTTGCAAGATAAAGATTGGAGTTTGTTGCACAAATCGGTACATAAAATGATACCATCGTTTTCAATTATGGGAATAAGTTCAGATTTTGAAATTATGGCAAAAAAAGTTCAAGAATATGCAAGCACACAACAACAAACCGATGGAATTCCGTTTTTGGTTTTACAAATAGAAAACGTTTGTAATCAAGCTTGTAGCGAATTAGAAGAAGAATTAAATAAGATTAAAAACACAAAATGATGAAGACCGAAAAAATAAAATTATTCCTTGTTGATGACGATGCTGTGTTTCTTAAATTATTAGAAATTCAATTTTTAGAACACGCCGATTTTGCCATCGAAACTTACGCAACAGGCGAACTTTGTATGAAAAGTTTGTCGCACAATCCCGATGTAATTATTCTCGATTATTTTCTTGATGGAATTGAAAAAGATGCAATGAATGGAATTGAAACTTTAGACAAAATAAAGGCATATAATCCTGATATTCCCGTAGTTATGCTTTCTTCTCAAGATAAAATTGATGTTGCAATAAATTGTATGCACCATCGTGCTTTCGATTATGTTGTAAAAAGCGAAACTGCTTTTGTTCGCCTTCAAAAAATTATTACTACAATTTTCCGCTACAAAAAAATGGAAAAAGAATTGAAATGGTATATGGAGAGAATGTAAGAAAGTGAAAAACTAAAAGTGAAAAGTTGTTGATTGGTTGATTAGTTTATAGGTTGAAATCAAAGGTCGTTGAGCGTAGTCGAAACGCCGATTATAATAAAGAAGCAAAGCTTTTTGAAAAAGCTTTGCTTCTATTTTTTTTCGTCTGTTCCGATGACAAAATTTCAAATAAATAATTGAAATGCTGAATTGGTTGTCATTTCGAACGTACTGTGAGAAATCTCAAACTTCAAACCATTTAGATTTCTCGTCACTGCGTTTCCCTCGAAATGACAGCCCGTTCGACATTTCAATATTTGAGATTGCTTCGTGCCTCGCAATGACGAATTAATCAACAATTTTTCACTTTTCACTTTCCCAAAAGGTGTGAATATTGCAATTCATTTCCACAATTCTGTAATACAAAAGTTTACATTCGAGATTAATTTTACAAGAGAATTTAACACGTTAAAAAATCTTGTAAAATGTCGATTACATATTATTTACTTCAAATTCCGCCATTGGTATTTTTTGTTTCAATAATTATAGTTGGAGCGATATCAGCAGGTTTAGGAACATATTTTTTTCACAAATATGTGAAATTAAAAGTATTGCGTTCGCACAACGAAGTTACAGGATTTTTCTTTACTGCAATTGCAAGTTTATATTCACTTTTATTAGGATTTGTTGTTTTTGTAGTTTGGGGTCAATTAAATGAAACTCAAGGAAATGTAAGTATTGAAGGAAGTTCGGCAATGGGTTTGTATCGCGATATTAAATTTTATCCAGACACAATAGAAGCCAAAGAATTAATGACCGTTTATCTCGATTTTGTGTTCAATGTTGTAAACGAAGAAATTCCAAATATGGGATTGATGAAAACAAGTCAAAAAACCGCAGAATCATTCAATCAAGTTTTTTATAAAATTGAACATTTAAATCCTAAAAATCAATTTCAAATTCAGTTAGTTGCCGAAATGTTTCATCATTTGAATGAATTAGCAACTTATCGTGAACTTCGAACTTCATCAATTGAAGCTGAAATTCCACCAATTATGTGGTTACCAATTATTTTAGGAGCTTTAATTACACTTATTTGTTCTTTGTTGGTCGACATTGAAAATTTGCATATTCATATAATTCTGAATTCACTTTTGGGAGCATTTATTGGAATGTTATTTTTTATAATTATTATTCTCGATCATCCTTTTACAGGAAATTTAAGCATTAAACCAGAGTCATATATGCAAATTTTCACAATGGAACATTGGGCAGATGAGGGAAAAGTGAAGAGTTAAAAGTTAAAAGTGAAAAGTTAAGAGTTAAAAGTAATGAGTTATGAGTAAAGAGTAATCAGTAATTAGAAATTCGTATTTTTTTTCTGGCTTCTGACTCCTGAATTCTGAATTCAAAAATCTTAAAAATAAAAAAATGAAAACTAAAAATTTATCAAAAATTGTAATTGTAAGTTTTGTAATGATTTTTTTACAAGCTTGCGAATCGCATAGTGTAAATACTGATAATTCATTTGAACTTTTCAAAAAAAATAGAATGGTGAAAAATGATAGTATAATTATAAATAAAGTAATTCCAGAAACTAAAAAGGTTGAAACTGTAACCAAAATAGAAAAAACTGACGAATGGTCTATTTTTAAAACTGATATTGAAAGAAAAATCATTTCAAATGATAAAAAAATTAAAGAATTAAAAAAGAACCCAAATATTCAAGTTAAATCATTCAAAAGCATTAATTATTTAGAAACCGACAACAATAATTTAAGAATGCAATTGATTGAATATAAAGAAAATGAAGATGCAAGATGGACAAAATTTAAAACAGAAATGAACCAAGATGTAAGTGATATTAATACCGATTTAAGAGAAATTCAAATTGCGATTAATCAATAGTTCATCAAGTTCGTAAAGTTTGTAAAGTCGAAATCAAAGATCGTTGAGCGAAGTCGAAACGCCCGATTATAATAAATAATTGTAATGCTGAATTGGCTGTCATTTCGAACGTACTGTGAGAAATCTCATACTTTAAACCATTTAGATTTCTCGTCGCTACGCTTCCCTCGAAATGACAGTCCGTTCGACATTTCAATATTTGAGATTGCTTCGTGCCTCGCAATGACGAGTTACTTAAATTTTTCACTTTTCACTTATAGTTTTTAACTTTCTAAAAGGTGTGAATATTACAACTTATTTTAAATTTCATGTAAAACATTTAGAATGAAAACGAAGCATCTTTACAAAGTGAAATTCATAATTAATTTAAAATAATGATAAATACAAAACCTACATATGAAGAATTTGAAAAACAAATTGTGAAACTATCAAACGAATTAATTATAGCTAAAAATTTGCAAATATTTCAAAATGAAGAAAAAGAAAAACGAGCAAATGAATTAGTCTTTGCATATAGAGAACTTAAAAATATTGAAGTTAAACTTGCTTTTCAAAATGAAGAAAAAGAAAAACGAGCATCAGAATTAATTTCAATAAACAAAGGAATTCTACTTCAAAATAAGAAATTGGATAACCAAAATAAAGAATTAGAACAGTTTGCCTATATAACATCTCATGACCTTCAAGAACCTTTAAATTCATTAAAATGCTTTGCCGAACTTATTCAAAATGATTATAAAAATAAAATTGATGAACAAACACACACATATATCGATTTCATTTCAAAATCATCAAATCGTATGCAAGAATTAGTGAAAGGTTTATTGGATTATTCAAGAATTGGGAAAGAGAAAGAAATAACAAGTGTTGACTGCAATCAAATAGTTAAAGAAGTTCTTTCTGACCTTAAAGTTCAAATAAGGCATAGTAAGGCAAAAATAATTGTAACTGATTTGCCAATATTATATGGTTATTCCGAAGAATTAAAACAACTATTTCAAAATTTAATCAGCAATGCCATAAAATTCAGAAAAAATGAAATTGCTCCAGAAATTATAATTTCAGCTAGTAAACAAGATAAAAAGTGGCGTTTTGCAATTCAGGATAATGGAATTGGTATTGAAGACAAAGGAAAAGAAAAAATATTTGAAATTTTTAAAAGAAATAACAATCGAAATGAATTTGAAGGAATAGGTATGGGATTGTCTTTATGTAAAAAAATTATAGAGTTACATAATGGTACAATTTGGGTTGTATCAAAGATTAACGAAGGAAGTACTTTTTATTTTACAATACAATAAATATAAACAGATGAAAAAGAAACTCAATTGTGTATTATTAGTTGAAGATGATGAAGGAATGAATTATTTAAACAAAAATACCATAGAAAAAGCCGAAATAACTGAACAAATAGAAATTTCATTGAATGGAAGCGAAGCTATTGATTATTTGACAAATAACGAAAATCAAGATAATATTTATCCTCAACCAAAATTAATTTTTCTTGACATTAATATGCCTAAAATGGATGGTTGGGAATTTTTAGAAGAATATCAAAAATTAAATGTTTTTCAAAAAGGAGAAATTATAATTGTAATGCTTACGGCTTCTTTAAATCCAGATGATAAGGCTAGAGCTGAAACAATTCCAGAAATAGCTGAATTTAAAAATAAACCAATATCTTTTGATATGATTGGTGAGATTATGCAAAAATACTTTCCAGATTATAATTATAAAAATGAAAGATAAATCAAGTTCGTAAAGTTTATAAAGTTGAATATCAATTAGCAATTAGTAATCTGCAATTAACAATTTTAAATTAGCATATTAGCACATTAATAAATTAGCACATTTTTTTATTTTCTTCAAATTATCACATCATCAAATTACCAAATTATCACATTAAAAAGGTGTGAATGTTACAACTTATTTCAACTTTTGTGTAACACAAAAAATCCATTTTCGACCAACCTTTGCATAGTAACAATTCAGTTACAAATTAATACATAATTATTATGACAACGACATTAGAACCAAAGAAAAAAATTGAAACAATCGTAGATGCAGCCGAAAATCAAAAAGGTATTGAAAACCACAAAAAAGCTGCAAAACATCACGAAGAAGCAGCAAAACACCATCACGATGCAGCAAAACATCACGCTGAAGGAAATCACGAAAAAGCATCACATAGTGCGGTTAAAGCAGATGGACATCATTGCATAGCAAGCGAAGCTCGTAAAGAAGATGCAAAACATCACACAATGCACAAATAAATTAATCTGACATCAATTTTGAAAACAAAGTGCAAGCAAGAAAAAACTTGTTTTGAATTCATTAATTTCCCTTGGGGTTTAGGGTGAAATTTTTTGAAAAATGATAAATAAGTAATTTTTCTTGCGAACACTTTTTTAAATTAAAAAAACTAAAAATAATTAAAATGTCTCGCACAACAAAAGCAGGAATTTGTATGGATCATTCATTTGCAAGAATAATGGAATTTTCAACATTACCAATGGTTATAAAAACTATACAATCGAAATTTACACAAGAAGAAAAAAGATTAAGTTTAGCAATTAGCGAAAATTTTATGCACAAAAAAAAATTGCTTCATCAAACGGAATATTTCAAACAATTGGCTGAAATAATTAAAAAATATGAAGAGGTTATAATTTTTGGTCAAACCAATGCGAAATTTGAATTATTAGATGTTTTAGTAACCAATCATTTATTCGACAATATTAGAATTGATTTAATTATGACCGATTATTTATCTGAAAGTCAACAAAATAGTTTTGTCCGAACCCATTTTTTGAAAAACTAAAACAAATCATATAAAATGAAAACTTTAAAATTAATCACAATCGGAATTTTGTTTTTTATTGTTAGCACTTTGCAAGCACAAGTTTCAGTAAATGTAAATATTGGTACTCCACCAGCTTGGGGACCAGCAGGGTATCCATCTGTCCGATATTATTATTTGCCCGATGTTGAAGCATATTACGATGTTCAAACATCAATGTTTATTTATTTTAGTAAAGGGACATGGATACACCGAACCCATCTTCCATCATATTACAATAATTATGATTTATATGGCGGTTATAAAGTTGTAATGCCCGATTATCACGGAAATTCGCCTTATTCTTTTTACAATGAACATAGAATGAAATATAAAAAAGGCTATTGCGGAAATGTGCAAAAAACCAACGGTCAAAAACCGGGAAATGGAAATAGAATGAATAATGGAAATAAGCTAAACAATGACAAACCAGCAGTTCACGGAAATAGTAATAATGAACACGGAAATGGTGGCGGAAAGAAAAAATAATTTCTTTTCCAATTTCCTTAAAAAGTTTCACTTTTCACTTTTAGTTTTTCACTTTCCAAATGTGTGAATGTTATAACTTTAGTAAAGTTTTATGTAACAGATTTCGAGTGTTTTATAAGCAACTTTGTATGTGGAAATTAATTCACAAACTAATACATAAAAAAATGAGTAATACAGAAATTAAAGGAAATTGGAATTTACAAAAAAGTAAATTAAAACAAAAGTTTGCAATTTTAACCGACCACGATTTAATGTTTTTTGATGGTAAAAAAGATGATATGATGACAAAACTTCAATTCAAACTTGGCAAATCAAAAGAAGAATTATACAAAATTATTGAAGAATTATAAAACTTAAAAAAATGAAAAATAAAACAAAATTAATTGGATTAATTCTATTTGTAGGATTAACAGTTTTCGGAATTCAAAGTTGTAAAAAATATCCTGACAATCAGCTTATAAGTATTAATTCCAGAACAGAACGTGTTGCAAACACTTGGAAAGTAGAAAATTACAAAATAAATGGAACTGATTATACTTCTTTGATTTCGGCATATTCTGAAACATTTACAAAAGATGGTGATTATTCATATGAATGGGGAATAATTTCGGGAACAGGAACTTGGGTTTTTCAAAATGGTGATGCTGAAATTAAAATTATCAGTAACGATGGTGCTGATATAAAAACAGTATTTATACAAAAACTTGAAGAAAAAGAATTTTGGTATTATTATATGAACGGCGAAAACAAAAATGAATTCCATTTAATTCAAAAATAAAAGATATTAGGTTAACAACTAATATCCAAAAAGAAACTGTCAGAATTTGAAACTTTTGGCAGTTTTTTTTGTCATCACTTTTAATTTTCTGCATGAAATGCTGTGTTGGCTGTCATTTCGACCAAAGGGAGAAATCTCAAATTAGCTCAAATACAGATTTCTCGCAAGAAACTCGAAATGACAAACAACAAAGTTCAGAACAAATTGCTTGAGATTGCTTCTTACCCCGCAATGAGTTACTTAAAATTTTTCACGTTTCACTCTTCTCTTTTCACTTTCCAATGTGTGAATTTTACAACTTATATAAATTCTTATGTAACACATTCCGAAAGAAAACGAAGCATCTTTGTATAGAAAAAATTATCTAAAAAAAAAACAATAAAATGTACACAGAGGGAGGAAATGAAAAATGGCTTGAGCAAAAAGAAAAACTCAAAAAAAAGTATGCAGATTTAATAAATGATGATTTAAAATTTGAAGAAATTATTAAAGATGAGTTTATGGAAAAACTTCAAACAAAACTTACAAAAACGAAAGAAGATCTGGATAAAATTCCAGGTGTAATTTAATATTAAAAAAACAATTAATTATAAATCAATAAAATATACAAAATGAAAAAAACAATTTTTACACTTGCAATTGCAACGCTAATGTCAGGAACAATGTTAATGAGCTGCCAAACATCATCAGAAAAAGTTGATAGTGCAGAAGGTGATTTAATTGAAGCAAGCAAAGCTTTAAAAGATGCAAATGAAGAATACCTAAAAGATGTTGAAGATTACAAAAAAATAATTGCCGAAAAAACAGAGGCAAACGAACGTAGTATCGCTGAATTTAAAGCAAGAATTGCTAAAGATAAAAAAGATGCAAAATTGGACTACAAAATAGAAATTTCTGATTTGGAACAAAAAAACGGTGATTTGAAAAAGAAAATGCAAGATTACAAATCAGCTGGAAAAGAACAATGGGATGCATTTAAAATCGAATTTAATAATGATATGGAAGCTCTTAATAAAGTTATTAATGATGCTATGTCTGCCATCTAGTTCGTAAAATATATAAGGTTAAATGTAAATAAGGAAATTGAGTGTTTCCCTTTTACTAAAGCTTGTTAGACTTTTGTTTAACAAGCTTTTTTATTCCCATATTTCCCAATATCCTCCATTCCTCTAATTCCCTAAAAGTGTGAATATTGCAAGTTATTTTAAAAGTTGTGTAACACAATCACAAAGCATAAGAGCGTACTTTGTTGAGTGGAAATTAATTCACAAACAAAAATTTATAATATGAAAAAGTCAATCATTATTTTGTGTTCAATTTCAATACTCTTCGGAACATCATTGAACGCTCAAACAGATTTTAATTATCGCGAAAATTTTATTATTGGAGCAAAAGTAGGATTAAATAATGCAAATGTTTGGGACGAAAGTGGACAAGATTTTACAGCAGATTCAAAAATCGGATTTGCAGGTGGAGTTTTCTTTGGTATTCCGTTGAATAAAGTTGTTGGTTTTCAACCCGAATTATTAATTTCTCAAAAAGGATTTCAAGGATCAGGAACCTTTTTAACAATCCCGTATTACTATTCAAAAACAACTACTTATTTAGACATTCCTCTTCAGGTTCAAATAAAACCAACTGATTTTTTTACAATTCTTGCAGGACCACAATATTCATATCTAATTCATGAAAATAACTCGTTCACTTTAGGTTCGGCGACTTCTGAAATAGAAGAAGAATTTGAAAATGAGAACATTAGAAAAAATTTACTCGGATTTGTAATTGGAGCCGACGTAAATGTTTCATTTTTAGTTATATCTGGAAGATTGGGATGGGATTTTTTGAAAAATAATGGAGATGGTACATCTGATACTCCTCGTTATAAAAATCAATGGGTACAATTAACTGTAGGAGCTAGACTTTAATTTTTTTTTAAGAATTCAGAAGCCAGAAGTCAGAAGGAAAAAATGAGATAATTTGATAATGTGCTAATATGCTAATTTAAAATTTGATAATTGCAGATTACTAATTGCTAATTGCTTTTTCACTCTTCACTTTTCACTCATAACTAATTACTAATAACTAAAAAAAATCAAAATGAAAACTAAAAATATTCTAATAGCCGCATTATCTACATTGATAATATTCTCATTCACTTCATGTTCACATAAAATATCATTCTTAACTTCATCAATAGTTCCAGCTGCTCGTGGATATGTAAAAGTAAAAAAAGATGATAACAAAAATTATGATATTGATATTGAAATTTCAAATTTAGCAGAAGTAGATAGACTTATCCCAAAGAAAAAAGTTTATATAGTTTGGATGATTTCAGATGAAGACATAACAAGTAATATTGGACAGATAAAAATTACAAAGAAAAAACTTGAAGCCTCGCTTGAAGCCATTTCGTCATCGAAACCAAATAAAATATTTATCACATCAGAAGAAGATGCTCGTGTGCAAACACCAAGTTTAGACATTGTTTTAACAACTGATAAATTTTAAAAAAATTAACAAATAATTAAACCTTCAAGGTTTGTTCTAATAAACAGATGTTTAGATAATTATTTAAAACGAATTTATTACGTTCAAAACCTTGAAGGTTTGAAATTAACAATCTAAAAAAATGAAAAAAATAACATTTTACATTATCGCAATATGCACAATAGTTGCATTTCAACCAATTGAAATTAAGGCAAATACAAATTCAGATTCAACGATAGTTGTAGTTTCAAAACCACCAAGTTCGCCAAGTGAAGACGTTTTAATATTGAGATTAAACGAGATAAACGATATGGATAAATCCGATTTAAAATCGTCGGAGAAAAAAGCTTTACGAAAAGAAGTTCGTTCAATTAAGCAACAACTTACTGATGGTGGTGGTGGAATTTATATATCAGCAGGAGCAGTTGTTATTATTGTTTTGTTATTGATTATATTATTGTAAACAATTAAAAACCAAATAAATGAGAAATTTACTTTATGTCGTAGCCATAATTTTTGTAATTGCTTGGGCAATAGGATTTATTGGCTACAATGCAGGAAGCATTATACATATTCTATTAGTAATTGCAATTATTGCAATATTGCTTCGAATAATTCGAGGAAAAGAAATCATCTAAATTCTATTATAAACAAACAATTAAAAATTAAAATTATGAGTACAGGAAAAATTTTATTAGGAGTGTTAGCAGGTGTTGCTGCAGGTGCAGTTTTAGGAGTTTTATTTGCTCCAGCAAAAGGAACTGAAACAAGAAAAAAAATAAGTAGAAAAGGAGAAGATTTTACGGATGCAATTAAAGATAAATTCAACGAATTTATTGAAAATATGACCGAAAAATTCGAAGATTTAAAAGAAGATGTTACCGAAGCAGCTGAACAAACAAAAGCAAAGGCAAAATCGGAATAATCAAATTTTACTAAATGGCTGTCATTTCATGCCTTTGTGAGGTGTTTTCACCTCACAA
Organism: Bacteroidetes bacterium GWF2_33_38; assembly: GCA_001769505.1. GTDB lineage: Bacteria > Bacteroidota > Bacteroidia > Bacteroidales > GWF2-33-38 > GWF2-33-38. Next base: position 26,250 of record MEOF01000007.1, on the reverse strand, counting down.
CAAAAATATCAGGTGAAAACATCTGATATAGGCAAAATGATAACTCTAAATGGCTGTCATTTCTAACGCTTGTAAGAAAATTTAATTTTATAAAACGAAAATAGATTTTTTTCAAACGTATGTAACGAAATGACAGCTTTTAGATTTCCAAATCTGATAAAAAAACTAAAATGGAAAAAGAAATTTTTAACGCAAAAATACCTTTTCGCAAGGAAAATAGCTTATTAAATGAATCGATGCTTTTTTACGATTTGCCCAATATTATTGAAAAAATGAAAACCGAAAATAATTGTGATGATGGCGAATTAAATTCGATGATTTTAATGAAAAACCGCGAAATGAAAATGATTTTGGCTGAATTGCACGAAAACACAATCATAAAATCATTTCAATCAAATTCATCAACAACATTTCAAATTCTTGAAGGAAAATTGAAATTTCAAGCCCGAAAAAAAACGCTAACACTCGATAAAGGTCAAATGCTATCGTTAAACGAAAAAATAAAATATCGTCTCACAATTAGTGCAGAAACTGTTTTGCTTTTAACTATCGCAAACTTTTGAAGAAAGAAGTCAGAAGACAGAATTCAGAAGAAAAGAATGTGTTGATTTGATAATGTGCTAATGTGCTAATTGAAAAACGAACATTTTTTATTGATAATTGCAGATTACTAATTACTAATTGCTTTTTCACTCATTACTTGTAACTCTTAACTTAAAAAAAAATGGAAAATCCAAATATACTCGAACAACTTATTGAACGTGCTACCGAATATGGTAAAACAAGTTATGATTTGTTCAAACTAAGAACGTTAGAAAAAGTTACAGATATATTTTCTACAATTATTCCGAATTTAGTATTATTTATTTTGTTTTCAATGTTTATGCTTTTCATCAATTTAGGACTTGCGTTTTGGATTGGTGATTTGCTCGGAAAAATCTACTTCGGATTTTTGGCTGTTGCCGGATTTTATTTCGTGTTGGCATTTATAATCAGATTTTTAATGTACAAATGGTTAAAAAAAGTTGTTGGTAATTACGCTATAAAAAAAATCTTAAACTAAACCACAATGCAAAACATAAAAACTATAGAAGACTTGAAAATTGCAATTCAAATCTTAGAATTAAAACAATCACTAAATGTGCAACTTATGAAAAATCAATTGCATATAACTTATGAAAGTTTAAAACCCGCAAATCTTCTCAAAAACACAATAAACGAAATAACTTCGTCGCCACTTTTGATTGATAATATTTTAGGTGTAACCTTAGGTTTAGCTTCTGGATATTTTACAAAAAAAGTTGTTGTAAATGGCTCTAATAATGTTTTTAGAAACCTTATTGGAACAGTTTTACAATTTGGAGTTACAAACTTAATTGCTCGGAATCCAAATACAATTAAAACTTTTGGGCAATCAATTTTTGAGAAAATTTTTCATAAAAAATAGAATATAAAACAAATCAAAAAACCATAAAACCAAATGTCAGAAAGCGAAATTAAAATGCCATTTTATGCAAAATCAACAATCATAATTGTTGGTTTAATTGCATTTTTTACAATGCTATACATTGCTCAAGACATAATTATTCCGCTAATTTTTTCAATCATAATTGCAATTGTGCTTCATCCAATTGTGAACTTTTTTGTTCGCCACCGAATTAAACGATTATTAGCAATTTCAATCACAATTTTTACGACATTTATTCTAATTTCAGCTATAGGAATGTTGTTTTTTTCGCAAGCAATAAAATTTGGTCAATCTTGGCCAATTTTGGTCGAAAAATTTACTGAAATTATTGACCAAAGCGTTTCTTGGACATCAACTTATTTCGACATAAAACCACAAAATATAAATGCTTGGCTTACAAAAACCAAATCAGAACTCATAAACATCAACACGTCAACCATCGGGCAAACACTTTCGGCAGTTGGAAATTGGATAATTATTCTGTTTTTAGTTCCCGTTTATGTGTTTATAATGTTATATTATCATTCACTTTTGATTGAATTTATTCATAAAGTTTTCTCTTCAAGCGATCAAAATAAAGTGAGTGAAATAATTTCACAAATAAAATCGGTAATTCAACACTATTTGATTGGCTTAATTATCGAATTTTCAATAGTTTCCACACTTTATACTATAACACTTTTAAGTTTAGGAATTGATTATGCAATTTTGTTAGGAATTATTGGCGGATTTATAAATGTAATTCCGTATGTTGGTGGACTTGTTGGAGTTGCACTACCAATGATGATTGCATTAGCAACAAAATCAACCGCTTGGTATGCCGTTTATGTAATGGCAATTTATTATGTAATTCAATTAATCGACAACAATTATATTGTACCTATAATTGTAGCATCGAAAGTAAAAATAAACGCACTTTTTTCAATAATAGTTGTCATTGCAGGAAATGCTTTGTGGGGAATTTCGGGAATGTTTCTTTCAATTCCGCTTTTGGCGATTGTAAAAGTAATTTTCGACCACATTGACCCGCTAAAACCGTGGGGTTTTTTATTAGGCGACACAATGCCTTCACTTTTGAAAATGAAACTAAAATTTGGAAAAAAAGTCTGAACCGTTGAATTATTGATTTAATCTCCAAAATTATGACTGAATTTGAAAATTATAATCGCTATCATCAATATTACAATTAAAAAAATAATTATAAACCTTCAGCTTTTCTTTTAATTCTTCATTACTCACAAATATTATATATTTGATTCTAAATTCATTAAAAAATTCTTAATATTCATCCACTTAACTCCATTTTTATCGGTAGAAAAATCAAAACTATCGAGCGATAAAACATATTTTGGAAAATGATCTGTAATTCCTGTAAAAGCATCATATTCACGCACCTCAACTTTTTCGCCAATAAGTGTTTTACAAACTTGAATATAAATTTTTTCGTTATTTCTTTCTGCAATAAAATCAATCTCTTTGTCTTTGTTTTTTCCAATTAGCACATTGTAACCACGTGATAATAACTCAATATAAACAACATTTTCGAGTTGCCCCGAAATCAAATCTGGACTATTTCCTATCATTGAATAAATAAGCCCTGTATCGCTCATATAATATTTTTCGTAGGTTTCGAGAACCTTTTTACCAATTAAATCGAAGCGTTTAACTTGATGAATCAACAATGCTCCCATTGCATAATGCAAATAATTTAAAACCGTATCGGTTGATACATTTCTGTTTTGCGATTTTGAAAAATCTCGAATACTTTTTGCTGTAGTTATATTTCCACAATTTGATGCAACAAAATCCAAAATATGATTTAAAATTGAAACATCTTTAATTTGATTTCTAACAACTACATCGTTCAAAACCACAGTGCTATATATTGATGAAAGATATTGTCTTAGAACTTCTTCGTTCCAATCTAAATTGTGCAAACCCGGAAATCCGCCATATTTTATAAATTCAGCAAAAACATCTTCATTATTTTTTATTTTATGTTTTAGCGAATATATTTCAGTAAATTCGGAAAAAGTAAGTGTATAAATTTTAAACTCAATATAACGCCCAGCAATGAGCGTAGCCAAATCTGATGACAACATTCTTGCATTAGAACCACTAATATAAATATCGTATTTATCTTCGACTAAAAAAGAATTTATTGCTTTTTCCCAATCTTTAATTTCCTGAACCTCATCAATAAATAGATAGTATTTTGTATTTTTTGATTTTGTTTTGCTCGAAATATAATTATGTAAATCGGTATAAGTTCGAATAAAATCAAATTCAAACAATTCTTTATTTATTGTAATAATTTGATTTGGTTTAACTCCTTTTTCAATTATGACTTCGGCAATTTGTCTTAAAAGTGTACTCTTGCCACAACGGCGTATTCCAGTTATTGCTTTTATTAATGGTTTATCAATAAATGGAATTAACCTGTCGAGATATTTTTTACGTTTTATCATAATGTTTTTTGCAAATATAATAATTTAATTCGAGAGCGGTCGAATAAATATTAAATATATATTGTTTGTCGAATGCGGTCGATTGTTATTTGTGTTTTATTACCATCTAATGCAATAAAATAGAAACATACTGCTGTTTCGAACGGACTGTTAGAAATCTCAAAAAATGCGAAAACAGATTTCTCGCAAGAAACTCGAAATGACAAGAAATAAAATTCCCATCCAAATTATTTGAGATTGCTTCGTGCCTCAAATCAATTAACAATTAGTAATTTTCAATCTGCAATTTAAAATCTAAAATCGTAAATCTTCAATCTAAAATCAATTAGCACATCAGCACATTACCAAATTATCACATTTTCTACCATTTTTCACTTTTCACTTTTAGTTTTTCACTTTCCCAAATCTGTGAATTATACAATTAATCTCAAGTTTTTTGTAACAGTTCCGCCTCAAACGAGAACGACCTTTGTAAAGTGAACATTATCTCACATTAATATGAAAAAACTAATTTTTATAATCACAATATTTGCTTTATTTACTTTTTCGAATAAAATTGATGCACAAACACCAAACCTACGTTCTGCCTCAAATTTTGCATTATTTACGGTTAAAGGAGCGTTTGGAAATAATGGAGCAGAAACAACCGTAACAGGCGATGTTGGCACACAAGAAGGTGCATTTACTGCCTTTCCAACAGGAACTTTAATTGGCGATATTTTTGTTTCCGATCCAACATCAGCTCAAGCTGCACTTGATGTTGTTGATGCTTATAACGAATTGGAAGGAAATTCCTGCGACGAAATAATTAGTACAAATTTAGGCGACGAACAAATTTTAACAGCAAAAGTCTATTGTATTGAAGCCGCAACCATATTAAACGGAAATTTAATTTTAGATGGCGAAGGAAATTCAAATTCGATTTTTATTTTCAAAATTGATGGAGCCTTAATCGTAAATCCTTTATCTAACATAGTTTTAATTAATTCAGCTTCACGTTTTAATGTTTATTGGCAAATAAATGGATTGTTCGATTTAGGAACAAATTCAACTTTTCAAGGAACAATTATTGCAAACGGAGCAATTAGTTTATTCGAAAACTCATCGCTTTTGGGACGTGGACTTTCTCGTGCAGGAGCAATTTTGTTAGACAAAAGTTTGGTGAATTTATCAACGACTACTTTACCTATTAAATTGATTTCTTTTGATGTTCAATTAGATAATGAAACCGTTAAAATCGATTGGTCAACCGTAAGTGAAATGAACAATGATTTTTTTACTTTAGAAAAATCAATTGATGGAATTTATTTTACAGAAATTGAGAAAATTTCAGGAGCAGGAAATAGCAATTCACAAATTTATTATTCGACATTTGATTTAAATCCAATTGTTGGAACAAGTTTTTACAGATTAAAACAAACCGATTTTGATGGCGAATTTTCAATTTCAAACGTAATTTCTATTGATTACAAAAAACAATTTATAAATGAAATTAAGGTTTTTCCAAATCCATTCAATCAATTTTTAAATGTTGAAATTTCTGAAATTGATAATGTAGAATTTTCTATTTTTAATTTACTCGGAAACGAAATAATTAAAACCAAAATCACAACGCAATCAACAAATTTCGATACAAATAAATTCAAAAACGGAACCTATTTTTATTCAATTTCAAAAAATGGGAAATTGCTTAAAAGTGGGAAAATAATAAGTTTGTAAAGTCCATAAAGTTCATAAAGTCCGTAAAGTTAAAAGTCAATTAGCATATTAGCACATTATCAAATTATCACATTAAAAATCTGTGAATTATACAACTAATTTCAAAAGTTGTGTAACACATTTTTTCACTTTCCAACTCACCTTTGTAGAGTGAAAACTCATTCACATTTAAAACAAATTATTATGATAAAAAATCTACTTAAAGCATTATTCGCAATTATATTGTTTGTAATGCCAACCATTAATTTTGCACAAGCTCCAAACTTTGGAACAGCTGCTGATTTTGTGCTTTTTTCAACAGATGGAGCAGTTAGCAATACAGGAATTTCGCATTTTACAGGAAATATTGGAACCAATAATGGTTCAAGCACAGCATTTGGAAATGTTGATGGAATTATGCACGACGCCGATGATGCAAGTGCACAGTGTGCCGAAGATTTACTCTTTGCATACCAGGAAATTACAGGAACGACTGCAAATTTTGCTATAGCATCGTTAATTGGAAATGGCGACACGCTTTTAGCGGGAGTTTATTCAATTTCAGAAGCATCAACATTGAGTAATAATCTTTATTTAGATGCTCAAGGCGACGAGAATGCAATTTTTATTTTTCAAATAAATGGTTCATTTTCAACAAATGCACATTCAAAAGTAAAATTGATTAACAGAACTATGGCCTGTAATGTTTTTTGGGCGATAGAAGGTTTAGTAGATATGTCAACAGGAACTTCAATGAAAGGAACAATTATAGCAAATAATTCAGCAATTTTAATGAATACAAATGATACGCTCGAAGGACGTGCGTTTTCAACCGCTGGAGCAATAACTGTTGATGGAGTTTTAGCTTACAAACCAATTGGTTGTGGAAGTGATATTTTAACGGGATCTAATTCTCCAACACTAGCAAATACAGAATGTTATGTGCTATTTTCAAGTACAGGAAATGTTACAAATACAGGCGTTTCAACAATTTTGGGCGACGTAGGAACAAATGCTGGTTTAACTGTCGATTTTGATTCATTGCTTGTTACTGGAACAATTCACGAAATTCCAGATGCTTCCACTGAACTTTGTGCAACAGATTTAATTCCTGTTTACACATATTTAGACACGTTAAGTTATGATATTAATTTGTTATATCCTGCACAATTTGGTGGAAACCTAACACTTACGCCGCACACTTATTTATTGAATGCTGCAACCGTTTTAACCGACACACTTTATTTAGATGCACAAGAAAATGAAAGCGGAGTTTTTATTATTCAAATAGTTGGAGCATTATCTACAAGCACATATTCAAAAGTTTTGTTAATTAATGGAGCTCAAGCAAAAAATGTATTTTGGAAAGTTGGCGGAGCAGTCGAAATTAACGAATATTCAATTTTTAATGGAACAATTATTTCAAATGGAGCTATTAGTTTGAAATCGGGTGTAACTCTTAATGGACGAGCATTAACTTTATCAGGAATCTTTACAACTTCGGCAATTACAGCAACAAATCCTATAAATTGTCTAGTTTCAGGAAATGATTTTATTGATGTTGAAAATCAAATTTCAATTTATCCAAATCCATTCACAACATCAATAAATGTGATTGTAAATTCAGAAAAAAGCTATTTAGAACTTAAAATTTACAATGTTTTAGGAACAGAAGTTTTGAATAAAAAAATATCGAATAACGAAACAAATATAAATGTAAATAATTTATCATCAGGTATATATATCTATAATTTGATTGAAAATAACAAAACAATTCAATCAGGAAAAATTGTATCGCAACAATAATTGACTGTAATCTCGAATGAATTGTGAGAAATCATGTTCATTGCGATATTTCGGCTTACTTGTTCAAATATCCGATGGCTTTGAGCCATCGGATATTTTTATTAGAAAAAATGCGAAAATCTCAAAAATTAAAATCCTGTATTGGCTGTCATTTGAACATATGTTAGAAATATATCAGATTCAAAAGATTTAGATTTCTCGTAGAAAACTCGAAATGACAAAAAAATGGAAAGATATTTTTCACAGCAAGTTCGAAATGACAAATTGAAATTGGGCTGTCATTTCGAAATGAGCGATAGCGATTGAGAAATCTAAATAAAAATGAATTAGATTTCTCGTAGAAAACTCGAAATGATAACAAATAGTATTCTTTTTTCACTTTTCACTTTCCCAAAGTGTGAATTTTACAACTTATATAAATTCTTATGTAACACATTTGGAAGGTAAACAAAGGATATTTGTAAAGTGGAAATACATTCACAATTAACAAAAAAAACGATGAAAAAAATTATTATTTCGTTGATGTTTTTACTCTCAATTTTGAGTTTTAATTCATCAGCACAAACAACAACAGAAAATCACGGAAATACACTCAATTTAGGTCTAGGAATTGGCGGATATTCAGGATATTACGGATATATTGGACGTTCATTACCTATTATTCACCTCGATTATGAATTCGATGTTGAAAATAACTTCACATTAGCTCCATTTTTAAATTTCTATTCATTTAAAAACGAATATTATTGGGGCGATAATAATCACCCATACAAAAATTATATTTATCGTGAAACTGTTATTCCTGTTGGAATTAAGGGCACGTTTTATTTTGATCAATTGTTAAAAGCAAATTCAAAATGGGATTTTTATTTAGCAGGTTCATTAGGATTTGCAATTGTAAAAACCTCTTGGGATAGTGATTATTATGGCGATGAAAACTATTATCGAAATGGGAATTCATTATTTCTTGATTTACATCTTGGGGCAGAATATCACGTTAATAGCGATTTAGGAATATTTCTCGATTTATCAAGCGGAGTTTCGACTCTTGGAATAGCAATCCGATAATAACTTAAATATAAAATAAAATGAAAACTACACTATTATCACAAGCAATGAAAGTTTTTATGGCAGACATTACTTATTCTGCAAAAAAAGCCAAAGAAACAATTATTAAAATTTTAATTCCTACAGAGGTAGAAAAAACTAAAAAAGAATCAGAAAAATCAATTAAAGAAGCAAAATCAATTAAAAAATAATCAAAATGAAAACAATTAAGAAAATACTAATCGCATTGGATTACGATAAATCAGCACAAGTTGTTGCTGAAGTTGGTTATTCAATTGCAAAAGCAATGAATGCGAAAGTTTCATTAATACACGTAATGTCAGATTCAATGCAATATGTTTCGCCTGAACATGTAACTATAATGGGCTTTGCTGGACAAATTTATCCAAATGATGAAAATAATGAAGGATTCAAAAAAACATCATTCGAATTTCTTGATAAAACCGTATTTCATTTAGGAGATTCTAGCATTCAAACCGTTGTAAAAGAGGGAGATATTGCCGAAGCAATCTTAACTGCTGCAAAAGATTTGAGTATTGACATTATTATAATGGGAACTCACAGTAAAAAATGGTTAGAAAACATAATTCTTGGTAGCGTTACCGAAAAAGTTTTACGCCTAACAACCATTCCATTATTCGTAATTCCTACAAAAAAACAAGAATAAAATTTAAGTGAAAAGTGAAAAACTAAAAGTGAAAAATTAAACAATTTAAAACAAATAAAATGAAAACAAATATTGGAATACCTTATCAAGATTTAGAAGAAGTTGCAACCATTTTAAACAAACTTTTAGCCGACGAATATGTGCTAAAAACTAAAATTCAAAATGCTCATTGGAATATTACAGGAGTTAGTTCTTTCGAATTACACAAATTTTTCGAAAGTCAGTACGAAACTATTGACCATTCAATTGATGAAATTGCAGAACGAATTCGCTCACTTGGACATTTTGCAATAGGTTCGATGCGTGATTTTTTAGCCGTTACAAATATGGTTGAAGAAAAACACGATTTTGCTAATCCAGCTCAAATTATTCAATCGCTTTTAAACGATCACGAAATAATAATTCGAGTTATTCGAAACGAAATTATTCCAATTGCCGAAAAATACAAAGATCTTGGAACTGCTGATTTTGTAACTTCTTTGATGCAAAAACACGAAAAAATGGCTTGGATGTTAAGAGCATTTATTTCTTAATTTTTCAAAAATTAAACCTTCGAGGATTGTTCTAATAAACAGACATTTAGATAATTATTTAAAGCGAATTTATTAAGTTCAAAACCTTGAAGGTTTTTTCATAAATCAAAAAAAATTAACATATGAAAACACTAAAATTAAAAAAAGTATTGATTGCATTAGATTATAATCCAACTGCACAAAAAGTTGCTGAAAGTGGATTTTCATTAGCAAAATCATTAGGTGCTGAAGTATTTTTACTTCACATTGTAACTCAACCTATTTATTATTCAGATCAAACATTTTCTCCCATTTTGGGATTTTCTGATTATCTGTTGACTGATTTATTGCAATTTGAAACCGACGAAGATCTTAAAAAAGCATCGCAACATTTTCTCGACAAAACTAAAAAGCATCTTGGCGATAATGAAATTCAAACCATTGTAAAAGAAGGCAATATTGCAGAAACAATTTTAAAAACTGCAAAAAAATTAAAAATAGATATAATTGTGATAGGATCGCATAGTCAACGTTGGTTAGAAAACATAATTATGGGAAGCGAAACCGAAGATGTTTTGCGATTAACTACTATACCTTTATTTATAATTCCAACCAAGAAAGTGAAAAGTGAAGAGTAAAAAACTAAAAATGTGATAATTTGATAATGTGCTAATATGCTAATTAATTTTAGATTGAAAATTTACGATTTTAGATTGAAAATTGCAGGTTGCTAATTACTAATTGCCTTTAAACTTTATGGACTTTACAAACTTGATAAACTTTTAACTTATGTCTTCCATTGATTATTATAAAGTTCTCGGTTTAGAAAAAACAGCTACACCAAAGGAAATTAAAACTGCCTATAGGAAATTAGCACGAAAATTTCACCCTGATTTGAATGCAAAAGATAAAGAAGCAAAACGAAAATTTCAAGAAATTAATGAGGCAAATGAAATTTTAAGCGATGTAGTTAAACGCAAAAAATATGATCAAAACGAACGTGATTTAAAAGAAGCTGAAGAATATCGAAAAGCAAATCAAAATCAACCACAATCGAGAAATTATGGTGGTCAACGATTTTCAAATTCGCAAACTAATAGTGATTTTTCGAGTTTTTTCGATACAATGTATGGCGGTGGTTCGCAAAATTTTGGTCGAAGCAGACAAACAAAATTTAAAGGTGAAGATTTGCACGCTCAATTAAATTTAGAACTTACGGATGTTATAAAAACGCAAAAACAAACCTTAAATGTAAACGGAAAAAGCATCCGAATTACCATTCCGGCAGGAATTGAAAACGAACAAACAATTAAAATTGCAGGTTATGGAACAATTGGCGAAAATGGTGGACAAAATGGCGATTTGTACATCAAATTTTCAATCGTAAATAACACAAAATTCAATCGGGTTGCGAATAATTTGTCAACCATAGTTGATTTAGATTTGTACACAGCCATTTTGGGTGGCGAAATTACATTCGAAACTTTAAGTGGAAAAGTAAAACTAAAAGTTTTGCCCGAAACTCAAAATGGAACCAAAATAAACTTGAAAGGAAAAGGATTTCCAATTTATAAAAACGAAGGTCATTTAGGTGATTTACAAATAACTTACAACATAAAAATGCCAACAAATTTAAGCGAAAAACAGAAGAATTTGTTTGAAGAAATAAGGCAAATGTGATAATTTGGTAATGTGCTAATATGCTAATTAGAAGAAAGATAAAAGAAAGAATTGTAATCGGTAATCAGTTTTAAACCTATAAACTTATCAACTAATAAACTCATCAATAACTTTATAACTTTATGAACTTTAAAAACTTTATAACTGCTCTTCTACTTTGTTTTTTCATCAGCAATAGTTTTGCACAACCATTAATTTCGAAACAAAATTCGTTAAATTGGAATTTGTCCATAATGAATAAAAATAATTTGTATTGGTTTTCGTCTAAAAAAACCATCAAAAGAGCAAATGAATGGCTTACTGAAATTGAAAAAACTCAAAAAATAGGAGTTGTTTCGAGTAAAACTGAATTAGATGAAATTCGCGATGCCCTTTTGCTCAACAAAAAGGTTGATAGCATAAACAAACAAAAAATCGATAATCAAATTACCAAATTAATTCTTTCGTTTTTGAAAAATTATCAAGAAGGAAACATCAAATTTGAATATGACGAAATTAGCGTTTTGCGTGATAGTGTGTATGTTACACAATTTTTAAATTCGATAAGCAAAGAACCTATTTCAAAAATTTTGGCTCGTTTAGAATGCCGAGATGCTAATTATTTAATTTTGAAAAAATATTTGATTGATAGCATTTTAGAAGAAAAATCGTATGCACAAAAATCAATTTTTTTAGCAATGAATTATCGAAGATTTTTCAATGTTTATTGCAATTCAGAATACATTTTGGTAAATATTCCAACAACTCAAGCCGAATATTTTAATAACGATACTGTGGTTTTAAAAATGCGAACTGTGGTTGGAACAAAAACAAATAAAACGCCAACAATTGCATCGTATATTACAAGCGTGATAACGTTTCCATATTGGAATGTGCCTCGCACAATTGCCGAAAAAGAAATGATACCAAAACTCAAAGAAAATGAAGAATATTTAACAGATAATAATTTTGAAATAGTTGATAGCAGTGGAAATATTGTTGATACGGTATTAGTTTGGAAAGATTATGAAACAACATATTTTCCGTTTCATTTCCGCCAATCAACAGGAGCCGAAAATGCGATGGGAGTGCTAAAATTCAATTTGCAAAATCCGTTTAGTATTTATTTGCATTCAACAAATTCGCAAAGTGCGTTTGATAGAAAAAACCGATTTTTGAGCCACGGTTGCATTCGTTTAGAAAAACCCTTCGACCTTGCCGATGCGTTATTACGTGGAAATATCGACATTAAAAAATTGAAAAACGGAAAAAGCAATTCGGAAACAAATTCTATAAAACTTCCACAAAAAATACAAACTTTTATAATCTACAGCCCAACTTTTGTTGAAAATAATAAAGTTGTTTTTTTGAAAGATGTTTATGGATTGGTGAAGTAAAGCTATATTTTATTTACTTAATATCCAAAGTATAGTTTTGTATTGAACAAAAGTTTTTGGTTTTCAAATCAATAACAAATCGCTCAAGCGATTTAAAAAACAATAAATTTAATTTTTGGGAAAAGTATTAAAATTTTACGAAGCCATTTCTAGCTTTTTCATCTTCGATTTTTCGAGTTTGCTTTTTGCGTATTCTATTGTAATCTCAAATGATTTTTGATTTTTAGATGGCATTTCAAACATGGCATCAACCATTATCATTTCACAAATAGACCTTAGTCCTCGAGCCCCGAGTTTAAATTCAATAGCTTTTTCTACAATATAATCGAATACTTCATTCTCGATTGTAAGATTTATGTTATCGTACTTAAACAAAGATGTGTATTGTTTTATAATTGAATTTTTGGGTTCGGTAAGAATTAATCTCAACGTTTTTTTGTCTAAAGGGTTCAAATAAGTTAGTACCGGCAATCGCCCTATTAATTCAGGAATTAATCCAAACGATTTTAAATCTTGAGGTGCGATATATTGTAATAAATTTTCTGATTCAACCAGTTCTCGATTTTTACTTGCATCAAAGCCTACCATTTTAGTATTCATTCTTTGAGCTATTTTACGATCAATACCGTCAAAGGCTCCTCCACAAATGAATAAAATATTTTTGGTGTCAACAGGAATCATTTTCTGATCGGGATGTTTTCGACCTCCTTGAGGTGGAACATTCACAACCGACCCCTCTAAAAGTTTCAATAATCCTTGTTGCACACCTTCTCCTGAAACATCTCGGGTAATAGATGGATTATCGCCTTTACGTGCAATTTTGTCGATTTCATCGATAAAAACAATTCCTCTTTCAGCTGCAACAGTATCATAATCCGCAGCTTGTAGTAGTCTTGTTAAGATACTTTCAATATCTTCACCTACGTACCCTGCTTCGGTAAAAACGGTTGCATCAACAATTGTAAATGGAACACGAAGCATCTTAGCAATGGTGCGTGCTAACAATGTTTTTCCTGTTCCCGTTTCTCCTACTAGAATGATATTCGATTTTTCGATTTCTACTTCGTCGCTTTGAACTTTTTGTGAAATACGTTTATAATGATTGTAAACAGCAACTGAAATTACCTTTTTTGCATTATCTTGACCAATCACATATTGATCAAGCATTTCTTTCATCTCTTTCGGTTTAAGAATTTTTTTATGAGTTTTATCAAATTTGCTGGGTTTAGCTATTTCCTCATTTAGTATTAAATGAGCTTGTTCAACGCAATTGTTACAAATATGTCCTGAAACGCCAGCAATAAGTATGTCAACTTCTTTTTTAGGTCTTCCGCAAAACGAACATTTATCCATTGTTCTAAAAAATTAAAAAACCGCATATCTCTATGCGGTCTGATTATTAATCGAAATATTTTTATTTTTTGATTGAGTTTCTATCCAATACCTCGTCAATCATACCATATGCTTTGGCTTCCTCTGCAATCATCCAATAATCGCGGTCTGAATCTTTTTCAACTTTTGCATATTTATTTCCAGAATGTATGGCTATAATATCGTACAACTCCTTTTTTAATTTTTGAATCTCGCGAGCGGTAATTTCTATATCCGAAGCTTGTCCTTCTGCTCCTCCCATTGGTTGGTGAATCATTACTCTTGAATGTTTTAATGCCGAACGTTTACCTTTTGTTCCAGCACAAAGTAATACTGCTCCCATTGATGCAGCCATTCCTGTACAAATTGTTGCAACATCAGCCGAAATATATTGCATTGTGTCGTAAATTCCTAAGCCTGCATGAACTGAGCCACCAGGAGTGTTCAAATAAATTTGAATATCTTTCGATGGGTCGCTCGATTCTAAAAATAATAATTGTGCTTGAATAATGTTTGCAACATAGTCGTCAATTGGTAAACCAAGAAAAATAATTCTATCCATCATCAATCTTGAGAAAACGTCCATCGAAGCAATGTTCATTTGACGCTCTTCAATTATGGTTGGAGAAATATAATTGTTATAAACAGAGTTGTAACGATGTAGTGTTAAACTACTTATTCCTAAATGCTTCGTTGCATATTTATTGAATTCTTTGTTATTTGCCATATTTTATTTGTTATTGTTTTTCAAAGAAATTATTGAATTCTTCTGCAGTTACTTCCAATTCTTCAATTTTTACTTTGTCTCTTATTATTTCGATGATTTTATCTTCAACAATTTTTTCAACTAACCGTTTTTTCTCGTCTTCTTTTTGAATCATTTGCTGTGCATAGGTTGTTAAATGTTCGTCTTCGATAAAATTGATTCCGTATTGTTTAAATTGCATTCGTGCAATTTCTTTGGCCGTTTCGATTATTTCTTTTTCCTCGATTTTAACATCGTTTTCACGCAAAAGTCTATCTTTTATTAATTGCCATTTTAAATCTTGTTCAAACATTGGAAAATCATGTTCAATTTGTTCGGCAGTTAATTCATTATTGCTAGCAGTTAACCATCGTTTTAAAAATGCAATTGGAAATTCCATCTCTATTTTTGATAAAAGTTTTTCTCTTGAATCAATTTTGAGTTTATAATCAGTTTCAAAAGCTAAATTATGTTTAATATCCGCCTTAACCTTTTCTTTAAATTCTTCTTCTGTTTTAATAGTGTCCTTTTCAAATATCTTATCAAAAAGGTCTTGATTTAAGGCCGCTTTTTCAAATTTTTGAATGGCTTTTATGGTAAATCGAAAATCAGATGTTATTTCATTGATTTCTTCTTTCGAAATTCTCATCATTGCAGCTCTGTCAGCATCGTTTGGATAAGCTTTTGTGGGATTAAAGTCTACAGTATCATTTATATTCTTACCAAAGAACGATTTTTTTGATTCTTCATCTTTCATAACTGCTAATGACATGCTTACATCAGGAATAGTCAATCCGTTTGTTATGATTTTACCCTTATCGTCAAGTTGAACCAAATCTCCTTTTAATAATTCATCGCTTTCAATTTTATCGATAGATTTGAATGCTCCGTATCGTTGAGTGTAATTATCAACGTAAGTCTCAAGCATTTTATCATCAACAATAATATTGTATTGATTTATTTTATCTCGTTTTGAAAGTTTAAGTTCAAATTCAGGAGCTAAGCCTATGTCGAAAACAAATTCCATATCCTCTGGGTTTTCCCAATTAATAGTTTTTTGCTCTGTCTCGTTAGGAATTGGGTCGCCTAAAATATTCAACTTGTTTTCTGTCATGAAATTCGAAACAGATTCAGAAATAATTTTATTTATCTCTTCTAACAAAACCGATTTACCATGCATTTTTCTTAATAATCCCATTGGTGCCATTCCAGGTCTAAACCCATCAATTTTTGCATTTTTTCGGTAATCTTTGAGTACTTTTTCTACTTTCGGTTCGTAGTCTTCTTTTTTAATGGTTAGTCTTAAAATTGCATTAAGATTGTCAACATTTTGCTTGGTGATTTGCATTCTTGAATCAAATTTAGTTGTTTATATAATTTTAAAAAACCGCCTAAACTGCCGTATAAACAGTCAGTTGAAGCGGTTCTAATTCATAATGTGCGGATGAAGGGACTCGAACCCCCACGTCTCTCGACACTAGATCCTAAGTCTAGCTCGGCTACCAATTACGACACATCCGCTGAAATTGATAATTTCGTCCACAAATATATACTAAATTTCAATAAAAAGTATCAACTTATAAAAAAAAACCATATTATTTTTGATATGTTCTTTAGTTATGCTATTTTCAACACGCGAAAAAATTAACAAGATTACATATGAAACACGTAAAAATTTACGTCTCTATTTTACTGGCAACCATTGCTTTAGCTTCAAATGCTCAAAAAATTCAGTGGGCTTCAAAAATTGTAAAAGTATCTTCTGAATACAGTAACTACGAAAAATCCGCCAAAATGTTGCTCGGTCGGCCAAATGTTTATCCAAGGGTTGCCGATGCGGTTACGGCTTGGTCTGTTGAAGAGAAAAAAGGTGTAGAAAGTACTGAGCCTGCTTTAGTTAGAGTCGGGTTTAACGATCCGATGAGAATTCAACAAGTAGCAGTTGTTGAGAACTTCAATCCTGGTTCTGTTGATAAAATAACAATTTTTGGTGTTGGTGGAGAAAAAACGGTAGTTTATGAAAAATCGCCAGGAGCAACAAAAGAAAAGTCAAGAATCATAAATGTTATTTTCGAGGCAACCGAATTTTTCGTTAAAGAGGTTGAAGTAAGTTTGAAACCCGGAGAAGTTGAAGGTTGGAATCAGATTGATGCTATCGGTATTTCCGATTCAAAAGATTCAATAAAATGGTCGGTAAATACAATCCCTACTTTAGATTTTACTGATAAACCTGAAAATCTAGGACAAGAAATAAATTCTATATATGATGAGTTAGCCCCTCGAATTACTCCAGATGGCAAGGCCTTATATTTTACAAGAAAATATCATCCCGATAACACTGGAGGTTTTAAAGATGAAGATGATATATGGTATTCGGAATTGAAAAATCAATTTGGAAAGTGGTCTCCCGCTGTAAATGTTGGTGCTCCATTGAATAACCCATTGAATAACTTTGTTCAAGCAATTACTCCCGATGGTAATACCTTATTATTAGGAAATGTTTATAATAAGGATGGCTCGATCATGCAAGGTGTTTCTATTACCAACAGGACTAAAGAAGGTTGGTCATTTCCTGAAAAACAAATTATTGTTGATTTTTACAATTTGAACAAACACGCCAATTATTATTTGTCAAACGACGGAATGACCTTATTAATGGCAATTGAACGAAAAGATTCGTATGGAGGGCTAGATATTTATGTAAGTTTTAGAAAAGGAGAAAATAGATGGTCGAAACCTGAAAATTTAGGACCAACCATCAATACTCCGCTAAACGACTATAGTCCCTTTCTTGCAGCTGATGGCGAAACCATGTATTATTCAACAGCAGGCAAAAGTGGTTATGGCGAAGATGATATTTTTATTACATCTCTTTTGGACTCTACTTGGACAAATTGGAAAGAACCAAATAACTTAGGCGACGGAATCAATACGCCAGGTTCGGATTCAAAATATACAATTCCAGCTTCAGGAGAGTATGCATATTATAATACAACCACAAACTCACTTGGGAAAAATGACATTTTTAGAATAAAACTTCCAAGTATCATTAAACCAAAACCTGTAGTGCTTGTTTACGGTAGAGCAATAAACGAAAGAAATGGAAAACCTATTGAAGCCAAAATTTCTTACGAAGATTTGGAAACAGGACAAGAAATAGGTATTGCACGTACAAACCCAAATACTGGGGAATACAAAATCGTACTTCCTGCTGGTAAAAAATATGGATTTATGGCAATTGCTGACGGATTTTATAGTGTAACTTCAAATTTAGATTTATCAGAACTTGACGAATATATGGAAATTGAAAAAGACTTACGTCTTGCTCCAATTGAAGTTGGTGCTGTATTTACGCTTAATAATATTTTCTTTGAATTTGCGAAAGCTACGCTGATGCCAGAATCGTTTCCTGAATTAAACAGAGCAGTTAAATTTTTATTCTCTAATCAAACTATCGAAATTGAAATTGGTGGACATACCGATAATGTTGGCTCAGATATTACTAATCAAAATTTATCTGAAGCGAGAGCACAAGCTGTTGCTGATTATCTACAAAAAAGTGGAATTGCTGCTGCTCGTATGACTGTTGTTGGTTATGGAGAAACTCGTCCAGTCGCTTTCAATACTGATGATGAAGGAAGACAAATGAACAGACGTGTTGAGTTTAAAATCATGAAAAAGTAAAAATTCTTTGAATTTAATATAGGAAGCCGGTTTACTCCGGCTTTTTTATTTTCGATTAAAATTCAAAAAATATTTATTTCGTTGACTTAATTAATTTTTTTGTATTTTTATAAAAAGTATTTTCGTTAAATTATTACACAAAATAAAATTGTCGATATGGATATTTATGTAAACAGTTTGCCTTTTAAAATAAAAGAATCTGAGTTAAAAGAATTATTTGAAAAGTACGGAGAAGTACTTTCTGTAAAAATTGTAATTGATAAGATTACACGTCAAAATAAAGGCTATGGTTTTATTGAGATGCCAAATATAATGGAAGCACGAAAAGCTATTTCAGAACTAAATGGATTTGAAATCATGGAGCGAAAAATTGTGGTCGAAGAATCGGTTACAAAAAATAAAACCAAAAAAAAATCAAAAGATACTCGTGATTGGTTCAAAGGCAAAAAGAAAAAAAATATTATTTCGGTTCATAAATTAGATGATTAGAAGCCGTATGAGCAGAATAAATATCTGTTTTTTTAAATTATAACACTTAAATCTACCCTCACTATTATTTTAGCACATTAGTTTATTAGCACATTATCAGACATATTACTTGTTACACCTCCATTTGTACAACTAAATACACCTTATCCTGCAACAACAACGCTAAAAGGTTTTTTAGTTAAAAATGGTTTTTTGGTCGAACAATTCGATTTAAGCATCGAAACCTTCGTTTCGATTTTCTCAAAACAAACATTGCAACAAATATTTACTGAAGTTAAAACAAAAAATGGTCAAAAATCAGCAGAAACATTTCGAATGTTGAATCTCGAAACTGAGTATCTAGCTTTGATAGACCCTGTTATAACATTTTTACAAGGAAAAAACAATGCTTTTGCAAATAGTCTTAGTCAGAATATTCTCCCGCGAGGAAAAAGATTCGACTCAATCGCTGATTTAGAATGGCTTTTCGGGACTATGGGAATTGGAGATAAAGCAAAATACTTGAGTACGTTATTTATCGAAGATATTGGCGATTTTATTGTCGAAAACATTGATAAGAATTTTGGATTTAGCCGGTATGCCGAACAAATCGGATTGAATGCGATAAATTTTGACAAAATAGAGTCGGAATTGGAAAGCAACAACATTCTTACAAATAAAATGTATACTTTGCTTGACGAAAAAATTCAACAATCTCAACCTCGCATTGTAGGTTTTACGATTCCATTTCCTGGAAATCTGCTTGCAGCTTTGAAATCGGCAAAATTTATCAAAGAAAAATATCCTGACATAATAATTGTTTTCGGAGGTGGATTTGTCAACACTGAAATTAGAAACCTTAATGAGAAAAAAATATTTAAATACATCGACTATTTGTGCTTAGACGATGGAGAAATGCCTCTTAAAAAACTTCTGGATTTTATACTAAAAGGCGAAAATAAAGAAAATCTTTGTAGAACATATTGTTTTGAAAATAATGAAATTACGTACATTAACAATCCTGACTTTCAAGATATTTCGCATAACGAAATAGGAACTCCTAATTATTCTGGTTTGCCAATTGAAAAATATGTTTCGTTTCTCGAAATTGCAAACCCAATGCACCGACTCTGGAGCGATGGCTTTTGGAATAAAATTACAATTGCGCATGGTTGTTATTGGCATAAATGCTCGTTTTGTGACACATCGCTTGATTATATAAAACGTTATAGTTGTGCCGACGTTGGCGAACTTTGCAATAGAATTGAATCGATTATAGCTCAAACCGGAAAACGAACCTTCCATTTTGTCGACGAAGCTGCTCCTCCGACAGTTTTAAGAGACTTAGCAATTGAGTTGCTTCGCCGAAATATAAAAATTTCGTGGTGGACTAACATTCGTTTTGAAAAAACTTTTAGTGCAGATTTTTGTAGATTATTGGCAGAATCAGGGTGTATTGCTGTTTCGGGCGGATTAGAAGTCGCATCTGACCGCCTTTTAGCAATGATGCAAAAAGGAGTTACAGTTGAACAAGTTGCACAAGTTTGTAAAAATTTGTCGGATGCAGGAATTATGATTCACGCCTATTTAATGTATGGATTTCCTACGCAAACAGCTCAGGAAACTCTTGATTCGCTCGAAATCGTTCGTCAGTTATTTGAACAACGCTTGGTTCAAAGCGGTTTTTGGCATCGGTTTACCATGACCATTCACAGTCCGATAGGACTTAATCCTCAAGCATTTAATGTTAAAAAGGTTGATATAAAAAGTTCTTTTGCTCAAAACGATTGCAAGCATGAAGACCCAATTGGTTGCGACCACGATATGTTTAGCTTTGGATTGAAAAAAGCTTTGTACAATTTTATGCATGAGCAATGCTTCGATTTCGAAATGCAAGATTGGTTCGATTTTCGGGTTCCTAAAACAAGCATTTCTGCAAATTTAATTTCAACTTACTTATCTCAATATTCTAAAAGCACTCCTTCTCCACAATCAAAAACGATTTGGATAAATAGCAAACCAAGCATTTCGGAAGCAAAGAAAAATAATCTTCGACTTTATTTTGATACAAAGCAAAGCCACTTTTATATTGAACTTTCAATAATTGAAGCCGAGTGGGTTGTCGAAATTCTGAATCAAACAAATATAAATTGTTTAAACAAATTATCGTTTGAAAATCTAGTTTCGTCATACGAAACAACGACTAATTTGAACTTTATTGAATTTTCGAAAAGCAAAAATTGGAAATTGCTACGAAAAAATGGTTTGCTGATCGTTTAAGGGAACGGTTTTACTTAACTACCACAAATCGCTCTTTTACAGTCTCTTGCCATTTGAAACCGACAAAACATAAACTTCTCTCGATAAATTTTGCTTAAGTCAATTGGTACGTTTTGTGATTCCCTGCGATTTATTGACATTGTACTTTTCAAAAAAATAAAAAAAAATTTTTTTATCAAGATTCAAAAAAAAACTATATATTCGCAGTCCCAAATTAGCCCAGATGGCGGAATTGGTAGACGCGCTGGTCTCAAACACCAGTGAACGCAAGTTCGTGCCGGTTCGATCCCGGCTCCGGGTACAAACCCTCGAGAGAGGGTTTTTTTATTATTTATTTGACAAATGAACGAACAAAATACTTCTGATAGTAAACAAGAGCAGCTTGATATCCGATATTTAAAAATGGCTGATATTTGGGCTAAAAGTTCTTATTGTAAACGACGACAAGTTGGAGCCTTAATTGTCAAAGACAAGATGATTATATCCGATGGTTACAATGGAACTCCCAAAGGGTTCGAAAATGTTTGCGAAGACGAACACAATATAACAAAACCATATGTTCTACATGCTGAAGCAAATGCGATAACAAAAGTAGCCAAGTCAAATAATAGTAGTGAAAATGCAACTTTGTACGTTACAACATCTCCTTGCATGGAGTGCTCAAAATTGATTATTCAGGCAGGAATAAAAAGAGTTGTGTTTTCTGATAAATATCACGATGAACAAGGATTGCGACTTCTTGAAAGAGCAAAGGTTGAAACCGTTCATATTGATGAGGCAATAATTAAAAACAATAATTATTAAATTCAGAACAAATAAACTATATTTGCTTAACGGAACTTGTTATTAATGAGAAATTCTAATTTCTTAAATAAAATTGCATCGCCCTTGATTTTTTCGATGTTAATTGTCGTTGGAATTTTCATTGGTTCGTATTTTAATCTCATTGAAGACAGCAGTTTAAATCCCCAAAATGAAAAATTCTCAAAATTAGATGTTTTACTCGATTATATCGATCAAGAGTATGTCGATACAATTGATGGATATTCATTTACTGAGAATATTATTCCAAAAATTCTTGAAAGTTTAGATCCTCACTCAATGTATATCCCAGCCAAAGATTTATTAGACATAAATGAGTCTTTAGCAGGAAATTTTGAAGGAATTGGGGTTCAGTTCAATGTTGTAAAAGATACGATTATTATCATAAATACCATTACGGGAGGTCCATCTGAAAAGGTTGGCGTTTTAGCTGGCGATAGAATTATAAAAATTAACGATACTCTCGTAGCAGGAGTTAAAATAAAAAATGAGGATGTTATTTCAAAATTGAAAGGACCTAAAGGAACGACAGTTACAATTAGCGTTTATCGAAAAAATTTCAACGATTTAATTGATATTGATATTACCCGAGACGAGATACCACTATATAGCGTAGATGCTTCGTATATGATTGATGAAAAAATAGGGTTTATTAAAATTAGCAAATTTTCGAGCACTACATATCAAGAATTCAAAAAATCGGTTTCTCAGTTGCAAAAACTTGGGATGAAAAAAATGATACTTGATTTGCGAGGAAATGGTGGAGGATATATGGATGGAGCAATTAAAATTGCAGATGAATTTCTTGATGATAAAAAGCTGATTGTATATACAGAAGGAAAAGCCCGACCAAAAACGGTTAGTTATGCTACGAAAAGGGGAATATGTCAAGAAACCGAAGTCATTATACTTATCGATGAATGGTCAGCATCGGCTAGTGAAATTGTTGCTGGAGCAATTCAGGATAACGACAGAGGACAAATTGTTGGTAGACGCTCATTCGGAAAAGGCTTGGTTCAAGAACAAACAATTTTACAAGACGGTTCTGCAATTCGTTTAACAATTGCAAGATATTTTACCCCAACAGGACGATCAATTCAAAAGCCATATAGCGATAATAACGAGGATTATATTGACGAAATTACCGAACGATTTGTTCACGGAGAATTCGAACATGCTGATAGTATTAAGTTTCCCGATTCATTGAAATTTTATACTCCAAAAGGAAATATTGTATATGGAGGAGGCGGTATTATGCCTGACATTTTTGTCCCTGTTGATACTATTGGCTGGACTCCATATTTGTCTGAAGTAATAAACAGAGGAATTATTTATCAATTTGCTTTTGAATATGTTGATAAGAATAGACCGCGATTGTCTAAATTTTTGAATTTCAAAGAATTAACTGAGCATCTTGATAAAATTCATTTAATGAATCAGTTTATTGTTTTTGCGACAAATAAAGGGGTGCAAAAAAAGTACGATGAAATTAAAATTTCGGAATCAATTTTAAACACCCAAATTAAAGCAAATATCGCCAGAAACATCTTCGGAGACGAAAGTTATTACCCTATTATTCAAGATGTTGACACAGTATTGAAACGAGCCATAAATTCTTTCCAAAAAAAGAATCTCTAGCGTACGGCGCAACCTATTTTTTAAAACACAATCTTATAGTCAAATTAAGTTTTTTTTTTGCTGTAATATTTATAAATTTGCGAAAAGAAATTATGTTTAACTAAATTAATAATCGATTATGAGAAAATTTACTTTATTGATTTTGTTGGCAACTTTTACTTTTTTTGCAGTAGGTCAAAATAGATCAACTGTAGTAAAAACACAAAAGTTACTTGACAAAAAAGAATTCAAAGGTCAAACAATCCACAATTTGCAGTCATCGACAAGAGCAGTTGGAGATGTTATTTGGGAAAATGACTTCTCTCATCCAAGTGATTGGACTATTTCAAACAACACTGGTGATGATCAAGATTGGGTAATTACCAATATTGACGACCCAGATGCAGGTTATGGAAGAGGAACTTGGGACGATGTTGACAATGTCATTACTAATGAAAACAATTATGGAATGTTCGATTCTGACGCTGTTGGTTCAGATGGCGGTACTCAAGATGCATATCTTGCATACAATGGAACAATTAATCTGATTGATTATCCTAACGTAGCTATTAAATTTGCACAAAGAGTTGCTTTGTTTACAACAACAGAATGTATTGTACAAATCAGTGCCGACAATGGAGTAACTTGGACTGATTTTGATGTTAATGCAGGAAGAGCTACAAGTACTACATACGAAGATTTTGTTAATCTTAACATATCATCAGTAGCAGGAAATCAACCTTTGGTAAAAATACGTTTCAATTACATAGGATCTTGGGATTATTTGTGGTGCGTTGACGATGTTCAACTAGTTGTTGCTTCGGCTAACGAATTGGTTCTTGAAAATGCTTGGGCTGATTTTTATGGCTTAGGATATTATTCAAATACTCCTAAAAATCAAGTTACAAACTTAACTATGTTTTACGGTGCTGTTTTTAATAATGGAACTTATGAGCAAACGAATATTAAATTAAACGTTGAAGTTGATGATAACAATGCAATTGTACATTCAATTGATGGAACAATATATGCTTCAAGTATGCCTGGTGCAAGAGATACCATTGATGCAGACTCTTCAACCACAACAACCGATAGTTTTTTCTTAACTCCTGCTGAAATTGCAAGTTACAACGTAAATTATACACTAACACAAGCAGAAACAGACGAGAATATTGGAAACAACACATTCGAAATTAAGTTTAATGTAACCGATACTATTTTCGCTAGAGATATTGAGTATAACACATACACTGGTCCTTCAAGATATGATGATGGTGTTGATGGCGACAGAGTGGGTGTTGCATATTATTTCCCAGTTGATGATGAAGTAAGTTCAATCTCAGTTTATATTCCAACATTAACAGATGTAGAAACTTCGTTTATTGGCAAAATATTAATGGACGACGGTGCTGGAAACCTAATTGAAGCCGTAACAACGGATATACATGTTGTTGCAGAGGCTGATTTAGGCGGATGGGTAACAGTTCCATTTATTAAAGATGGAGCATCGGAATTTATTACAGCAGGAACTGATGGCAAAATAGTTTATGCAATGATCGAATGCTATTTCGAAGGAATTGGTGATTTCTATGTTGGTGCTGATAATACACCATATTTACCATTTGAAGATGGAACAATGCTTCAATTAGGGTCTTCAAATTATTGGATTTCAATTATGCCTATGGTTCGTTTAAATGTTGTATCTACATCTGCTTGTACAGCAGTTATTACTTCAAAAATAGACGCAAGTTGTTTTGGCGAAAGCGATGGACAAGCAGTAGTTTCTACAGCAGGATGTAATGATCCTTATACTTTCTTATGGTCAAACGGTGCTACTAATGATACTATTACAGGACTAGCGGCAGGAACATATACAGTAACAGTAACTGATGCTTCAAGTGCAACATCAACTGCTACAGTTACTATTTCTCAGCCTCAAGTATTAGCAATAACAGCTGTGGTTACAGATGAAGGTGGCTATCAAGCATCTGACGGGTCTGTAGATTTAACTATTACAGGAGGAACTGCTCCATTCACATATGTATGGGATAATGGAAAACTTACTCAAGATTTAGATAATCTTGGAGGAGGAACTTTTTCTGTAACTGTAACTGACCTTAATGGTTGTACTGCTACAGGAACTTATGAAGTTGCAGCTTCAGTTTGTGCAATGACATCTGAAATTTCAGGAACAAATGTTTCTTGTTTTGCAGGAAATGATGGAACCGTAAATTTTACAGTTGCAAATGGAACTGCTCCTTATACATTTGAGTGGTTATCAGGTGAAACAACCGAAGATTTAACAGGCTTAGAAGCTGGTTATTATAGTGTAACAGCAACAGATGCTGAAGGTTGTATTTCATATGAAAATATTACCTTAGGACAACCAACAGCAATAACCTCATCTTCAGTGGCTACTAATGCTTTATGTAACGGAGGTTCAGATGGTTCGATAGACTTATCGGTAAGTGGCGGCACAGCACCATATACATATGAGTGGAATCATGGAGCTTTGGCTCA
>MEOF01000006.1 GCA_001769505.1 Bacteroidetes bacterium GWF2_33_38 | reverse complement strand
AATTACCACATACCCGCAAAAGCGGGTATCTTATTTTTAAATTGTGTCGGTCACATTGAATCGTAATCTATCTAACTCAAGTATAACTGACTGATATTTAATTGATTGCTATTTTAGGCTTATTTACTGCTAAACAAAGTTAGAGGCTTATTTCTAATCTTTATACTATTGGCAATTGGTATAAAAAAATTTGTAGTATGAATTTCGTTCATTCGTTAGTTCATGCTTGGTTTCCGAAAAAGAGACAGACAGAACTAACCGCATTAACTCCTATTTATTAGCCTTACTATTTTCATTTAATCCATTTCTCGAAGTTTGTATTGTTTATAACTTCAAAAGAAGAATCGGGATATGCATTTTTCCATTGTGGTGGAATTTTAATGTTGCTTTCTTTCCATTTAAATTCATATCCGTATAAAGAACCGTTTCTTTCTTCAACCCAATCTATTTCTTGTTGATCATAGGTTCTCCAGAAATAATTATTTGATGAAATTCTGTTATATTCTTGGTATTTTATTCTTTCGCTAATCATGTAATTTTCCCATAATTGTCCAATATCGTTTCTTGATTCAATAGGATTAAAATTAGCTATGATTGCATTTCTTATTCCGTTATCTAAAAAGTACCACCTTGAATTTTTGGTAATTTCTTTTCTTAAATTACGACTAAAGCCTTCGACTTTGTGTAAAATAAATACTTTACTTAGTAAATCAAGATACTTCTCTACAGTATTTTTACTAATTCCAAGTTGTTTCCCTAGCTCTTGTAATGAAACTTCACCACCAATCTGAAACGCAATCAAACGTAGAAGATTAAATATCTTTTGAGAGTTTTTAATATTTTCATAAACCAGAATATCTTTTAATAAATATGAACTAACCATTTCATTCAAATAATCAATTTTATCAGCATGGTCTGGTAAATGTAGTAATTCTGGATAATTACCATATATCAAGCGTTCTCTAAGTTTATCAATTTTAGAGATACTATTTTCAATTTGATTATATTCACTTTCAGCTAAAGCATATAAATTGAAAGTATGTTTTCTCCCTGTTAAGGGTTCTCCTGCATCTTTCAAAATATCAAATGATGACGAACCTGAAATAATAATTTTCAAGCCTTTGATTTCATCAACCATTAATTTTAATTTTAACCCAATATCTGGAATTTTTTGAGCCTCATCAATGTACAAAAATTGATACGAACCAATCAGTTGTTTATAGTTTTCTACTGTCCTATTTGCAAGTTTATCGTGGACATTAATATCTTCCCCATTTAAATAAATGACAGGTTCATTTATTCGTTCTAAAATCTCTTTTACAAGTACTGTTTTACCTACTCGTCTTGCACCAAAAACAATTACAACTTTATTAGGATGTAGTTTTTTTATTATATTTTCGGTAATAATTCTTTTTAAATAATTCATAATTCCGTCATTTTAGTGACGCAATTTATACTAATTTCGTCAAATTGTAAAATTTTTGAGGATTTTTATCAATATTTTCAGCTATGTGCTGAATGTTTGTGTGCAAATGCAACAGGCATTTTGCATATAGCGGATGTTTGCAAACATCGATTCGTGATTTTCATCAAATTGCATGGCTTCTTTTTTAATACCAATTCTATTTCCAAATGACACATATGTGATTTTTTAGATTCCCTTTTACAAGGGAATGTGCCTCAAAAAATTACCACATACCCGCAAAAGCGGGTATCTTATTTTTAAATTGTGTCGGTTACATTGAATCGTAATTGGTATCAATATTTTATATATATTGATTATTTTCCACATAATTTACATTTATTATTGATTTCGATATATCGATAAAATCATTTTAAATCCCTTATCTTTATCAAAAATTTAATATATGAGATTTTCACCTTATTTTATTTCGTTTTCCGTGCTTTTTTTTCTAGCCAGTGTAGTTTTTGGACAAGATACGATAACTGTGATGCAATATAATCTACTCGGTTATACATCTGACAATTATATTACTTGTAATGAAACAAATAATAATATCGACGATAAAGATGCTTACATAGAAACAATTTTTCATTATGTAAAGCCTGATATATTTACGGTAAATGAAATTAGTGCAAATTCGAGCGATCATCAGCGAATTGTCGATAATTGTTTAAATACAAATGGCTTAACTACGTTTCAAAAAGCAACAATGACAAATTATGCAGGTTCGGAGCTTGTGAATCAACTGTATTACAATTCTGATAAATTTTCAATCGCATTGCAAGATGTTATTTTAGACGATTTGCGAGATATAAATGTTTACAAATTAAAATATTTCGAAAATGATGTAGATAATAATCCTATATACTTATATTGCATTGTTGCCCACTTAAAAGCAGGAAATTACGACAACGAAGATGTTGAGCGTGCCGAAATGACTGGAAAAATTATGTCGTATCTTGATAATCTAAATTCATACAATAACATATTAGTTATGGGTGATTTTAACCTTTACACTTCATCAGAAGTTGCATATCAAAATATGATTAATCATTCAAATCCTGATATTAAAATGAACGACCCTGTTGACCAAGCAGGAAGTTGGAGTAGTAATTCTTCATATGCATCAATTCATACTCAATCGACTCACACGGCTGATAATGATTGTGCTTCGACAGGAGGATTAGACGATAGATTCGATTTTATTTTGGCTTCAAATAGCATTATGCATAATACAAACAAGTTTGCTTATGTTGTTGATTCGTACAAAGCAGTTGGGCAAGACGGACTGCATTACAATAGTGCATTAAGTAGTTCTCCGACAAATTCGTCGGTTCCAAGCGATGTACTAAATGCACTTTACAATAATTCAGATCATTTACCTGTAACGCTGAAATTAAAAGTAAATACCACTACAGGTGTCGATGATTTGTTGTCAAACTCGGGTTTAAACATTCAATATATTAATCCATGCAATAATGAATTGAAGCTTTATATTTCTACCGATAATATTTCTAAGAATGATGTTCGTTTTGAATTGTATTCGGTACTTGGACAAAAATTGATATGTAAAGATTTAATTGTAAACAACAATAAAAATTATTTCGGTATTGATGTGAGTAAGATTCACGCAGGAACATATTTTATGCATTTTGTGGACGAAAAAAATAATCGTACGACCAAAAAATTAATTATCCGTTAGGACAATGAATTATCATAAACTACTTAAAAATAGCTGTTAATTCTCGAATTTCAGAAACATCAACAATTCGTTTCGCTTCTTTTTTCCCATCTGACCATTTTACAAAATTATGACCTTCATTTTCGATTGCTTCAATTGTAATCGGAAGTCTTGCAAAATATTTGCCGACGAACGGGAATGAGTCTATTGTAATTGTATTTACGTTAATTTTACCTACATTTTCCTGCGAAATATCTAAATGAAAGTCAACACTTCCTCCAATATTAAATTTACCATTGATAAAATATCGCATTGTGTCGGGGCGTTCGTTTGCGAAACGTATTAGGCTATTAATATTTGCCTCCCATGTTTGACGACTTTTTATTCCTCTTTTGTCGCTCCAGCGAGCAATATGTTTGTCGATTTCAGGCTCAAGATTCGATTTAATGTCATTTATCGTTTTAACCATTCGTTGTGATGTGAAAACAGTATTCATTAAGTCGGAAAATCGCAAGATGAAATAATTTTTAAAATCTTCATTCTCAATTAATTTTTGCAGAATAATTGTTGACGATTGTAAAGATTTTGTTAAATGTGGTAAATGACAGTTGTTAATTCCCAAGGCATAGTCTAAGGAATTATGATGTCCTGCACAACGCTGCTTATCTCTATCGAAGGCTAAGTCGGTGTCGAAAAGAATCCATCGCCATTTTCCAGTTGATGTGTGTGGTCGCCAAAATTTCATATTTGCCATTGGCCAATCGGTATTTGCATAAAATATTTCAGCAATCTGATAATCAACAAAATTTTCAATATCTATAAGTTTTAATACCGAATCGTAATTTTGTTTTAACTTCATATCGTTTTCGGCAATAAATTTTATCATATCTTTATAATGAACATCGTCGCCTTGTATAGGGCTACTATTCCATTCCATCAAATCAATTTTATTCATATCGACATTTGGATAATTTGACCCAATATAAAATTTGCTTATTTTTTCACGTAAATTATGTATTCCCCAATATTGACCATTGATATAAACAATTACAGGAGTATATCCTTGGCAGTCGATGTTCGTAACTCCGTTTATTAATCGGTGCATCATAGCATCTTTAAACATGGTTTTTGCATTATCGTTTCCAGAGTTTCGAAGTAAAAATGAGTAATATTTACTCTGTTCTTTGTCGTCGAATAATTTATGCTTGACTAGCTCTATACCATAAGTTGAACGTAATCGAACCGACATTGATTTTTGAGGATAATTCCGAATAGCCTTTCCAACAAGCGAAACTCCTGCATTTGTAGAAAAAATATTCATTTTTTCTCTATCGAAATATTCGATATTTATTTTTTGTTCTTCGTAACTATTTTTTTTAGGGTCGGTGCTTGTAAACATTTCAATGTCGTTTGTGGTAATTGATGCAACTGGGAGCGAATAACTTTCGTTAATAAAATATGTTTGAGATATAATTTCAGTTGAAATGTAATCTGGACAGCTAATAATCACACGTAAAATAGCAGTTTTGTTTATTTCGATTTCTTGAATGTACTTTGCACTTAATTCTGTTGGGTTAGCTCCATCAAGGGTATAAAAAACTGTCGCATTTTTATCGTAGTCGAGTTTAACTTTTATTGAGTTTTTGTAAAACCCACTTTTTTCAGAAAATATAGGCGATAGGCAAAAACCGATATACGATTTTTCATAATTTACAGCATTCGGTGTTACGTTTGTAAAATACCCAAATTCGTTAAGATTATTGAATTTTCGACCATAACTTATATTGTGTTTTTGTTTGGGATAAAAAATTTTATCCAAAATAGTTTTTCCGTCGGAGGCAACTATGACTATATCTTTAGGCTCGCTACTTAGTTTTAAACATAAATGGAGGCTTCCTCTGTTCGTGTTGTTGTCGAGCCAAAATAACTTATACGATTTAGGTCCAATACTGGTTAATCCAATATTTTCATTCGAAATTTTACATTTTGTAAGATTGTTTAAATCATTTGTGATATAACAGTTTGCCAGATTAAACGCTTCGTTTCCATCGTTATATATTTCAACAAAATCTTCATATTGATTATATCTGTCTTTGATTATATTTCCGTTGCTTGTTAAAATTTCGGATATATAAATTTGTGAATGTTGAGCAAAAGCGACAGAACATATAAAAAAGAAAAAATACGTAAAAAAAAGCCTTTCCATTTTGAATTTTCCAAAAACCAAAATAAAGGAATTCAATAAAAACGACCTAAAAAAATGAGTAAAAACTTATTTTTTTTTTAGAGATAGCCTAATTGTGTTGATAAAATAGTATTTTTTGTAGATGATGCAAATAGTTATTTTGCAATGAATCGAAATTTCTTCAGTTAAAAAAATTATCATTATCGTATTAAAAAATTATCTTTGCTTTCTTAAAATTAGTAAAAATAAACAGATGAAAATACTTGTTTACG
The DNA here is from genome assembly GCA_001769505.1 of Bacteroidetes bacterium GWF2_33_38. GTDB lineage: Bacteria > Bacteroidota > Bacteroidia > Bacteroidales > GWF2-33-38 > GWF2-33-38. The sequence goes on along the minus strand of MEOF01000006.1, from coordinate 138,540 downwards.
GTTATGGAAATCCGGGAAGGCAAGACGATGCTCTCGGAAACGAATTAATAAACAAACTCGAGATTTGGCTTCAAAACCAACATATTGATAATGTTGAATTAGATAGCAATTACCAACTCAATATTGAAGATGCTGCTGCAATTTCGGGTTACGATATGGTTTTATTTGTTGATGCATCAGAAGAACCGATTGAAGATATTATTTTCACAAAAGTAAATCCATCTGGTTCAAAAATAGAATTTTCGATGCATGCTGTTTCAACTTCATTTGTATTAGATTTGTGCCAAAAAATGTACAATAAAACCCCCGAAACCTATTTAATGCATATTAAAGGTTACGAATGGGAATTTGAAACCCCAATGTCTGAAAAAGCAGAACAAAATCTTGTAAAAGCATTTGATATAATTACAAAAATAATTATTGAACCCGCACTTGCCGAAAAGTATTTGAAAATTTTGTCTGTTTAAAACTAATGGAATGAAAAACAGTTTGATTTTGTTATTGTTTCTATCGAATTTTGTCAATGCACAAGATCGATATTGGGTTTATTTGACCGATAAAAAAGATGTTACGTTTAATCCCTATGAGTATTTTGACCCAAAAGCAATTGATCGAAGAATAAAAACATCTGTTTCTCTTTACGACTCTACCGATTTTCCGCTTAACCAAGCCTACGTTCATAAAATATCGGAGCTCACCGAAACAGTTGAGTTCGAAAGCCGATGGTTTAATAGTGTATTTGTTTCGGCAAGCGAAAATCAAATTGAAGAAATAAAACGTCTAAGTTTTGTTAAAGATGTTCAATCGGTATTGTTTTCAACTTATCCGGCGGATTACATAACCGAAACTACCGAAGATATTCAAGAATTGTTGATTAAGCAAACTGAGCGAATGCAAGGAAGTTTTTTCAGCGAAAAAAATATTGATGGCAAAGGAGTAAGAATAGCTATTTTCGATGGTGGATTCCCTGCTGTAAATACGAGTCCTGTATTTGAACACATTAGAAACGAAAATAGAATTTTAAAAACTTTTGATTTTACCAAAAACAAAGAGTTTGTTTATTATTCAATTGCTCACGGAACAATGGTTATGTCGTGCATTGGAGGAATTTTAGATGGAAAAAAAATGGGTTTAGCAACCGGAGCTGAGTTTTTATTAGCAAAAACCGAAATTAATTCAGAGCCATTTTCGGAAGAAAAGAATTGGCTTGCGGCTGTTGAGTGGGCAGATAAAAATGGGGTTGATGTTATTAATAGTTCCTTGGGATATACGTATCATCGGTATTTTGTAAAAGATATGGACGGGAAAACTAGTTTGGTTGCTCGTGCTGCGAACTTAGCTGCCCGAAAAGGAATTTTAGTGGTTAATTCTAATGGAAACGAAGCTGATTCGAAATGGAAGTACCTCGGTACACCTGCCGACGCCGATAGTGTACTTTCCATCGGAGGAATCGACCCTCATTCCGATTATCATATTTCTTTTAGTTCGTTTGGTCCAACAGCCGATAAACGAATGAAACCTAATGTTTGTGCTTTCGGGACGGCTGCTGTTGCTGGTAAAAATCAAATTACAAAAGCAGATGGAACTTCGTTCTCAAGCCCATTGGTTGCAGGTTTTGCGGCTTGTGCATGGCAAACAAATAGAGATTTAACAAATATGGAATTGTTTAACGAAATTCAAAAATCGGGCGATTTATATCCATATTATGACTATGCACATGGTTTTGGTGTTCCGCAAGCCGGATATTTTGTAAATACCACAATGTTAGAAAAAATCCCCACTTTCGAAATTTTTGAGGATAACAATTTATTGAAAATCATAATCCCCGACAGTTTGGCATTTATAAGCGACCCTCCGTCATATTTATATTATCATATCGAAAATAACGAAGGCTATTTAGATAAATATGCTGTGATTTCGGTTTATTCTTCAAATGCGTTTGAGTTAGATAAAAGTCTTTTCAATGAAAATATAAAATTAAGATTCCATTATAGAGGCTATACTAAAGAAGTAATAATCAATAACCATTAATATTCAGTATTGTTATGACTAAATATATTTTAACAATTGTAGTATTTTTCACCATAATTTCTTTCGCAAAATCTCAAGCTGTGGTTTTGGAAGAAGATGTAAATGTTGATACGCTTGAAAGTAAAAAAGGACCTAATCTCAAAAATTTCGCTCATTTATATTTTGAATTTGGTTTTAATGTTTTTCCACAAGAAACGGGAGCGGAAATAAATCCTGTAAAATCGAACATTTTAAAATTGGGGTATAAATACAAGTATAAAATATGCAATTTTTATGCACTTGGTTTTGATATTCATTACCTTAACAGTAGCTTTAATTTGGCACAAAACACATCAAAACTACTTCCTGATTCTATAATGCACGATAACGAAAACATAATAATAAATAACTTAGGGTTTGAATTTTATAATCGTTTCAATTTTGGACGTAGAGGAAATATGATTGGAAAATATATGGATATCGGTGCTTTTGGAACGTTTATTTTTAACAAAAAACATCAAAGCGTTGATAAAAGCAATGACCCGAATATAGCGATGGGACATAAGCAAGAAATTGTGAATACGGGTTTAATTTATGTTCAAAGTTATTCCTATGGCGTGAATGCAAGGGTAGGAATTAATCGCTATGCTTTAACCGCTTCGTATCGTTTGTCTGATATTTTTAAAACCGAATCAGAAAGTTTTACATTTAATTATCCTGAGTTGCCAAGACTATATATTGGATTACAAATCGGATTATTTTAAGATGGCTAGTTTTCTTTCTTTTTCATAATCTCAGCTTGCTCTTGAATTGATTCTTTGTGAATTAATTCAAGAAGTTGTGCGATAAATTTTTCTGACAGCCCTATTTTTTTTCCTTCAAGCATTCTAGTTTCGATTATCTTTTGCCACCTTCTGATTTGAAATACGGTTACGTTGTTATATTTTTTGTATTTTCCGATTTCACGAACAACATTCATTCGTTGACTTAATAGTTGAAGTAATTGGCTATCAATTGAATCTATCTGATCTCTGAAGCGGCAAAGTAAATTTGCAAAATCCTCGTTTTCAATAGAAATACTTCGCACAATTAATCGGTTAATTAGTTGAATGGCATCATCGGGTTTTAGTTGCTGACTTGCATCGCTGAGTGCTTTTTCGGGATTAATATGGGATTCAATCATTAAACCATCGAAATTCAAATCCAACGCTTTTTGTGATATTTCTTCGATAAATTCTCTTGATCCTGAGATATGGCTAGGGTCGCAAATCATTGGTAAATCATTAAATCGAGTTTTTAATTCAATCGGGATTTCCCATTTGGGAATATTTCGTAATGATGTTTTTTCGAATGGATAAAAACCTCGATGTACTGCGGCAATTTTTCTTATTCCGGCATCGTAAATTCGTTCAATTGCCCCAATCCAAAAATCTAAATCGGGATTAATCGGATTTTTTATCAGCACAGGAATATTTATCCCTTTTAGTGAATTGGCTATTTCTTGAACTGAAAATGGATTTGAAGTTGTTCGTGCACCTATCCATATAATATCAACATCTTTCTCAATACAAGCCTCAACGTGAAATGGACTAGCAACTTCAACGGCAACTCGTAAGTTTGTTTGTCTTTTAACCTCCTGAAGCCAAGTTAGTGCTTCTATTCCTTTCCCTTCGAATGTACCAGGACGTGTTCTTGGTTTCCAAATACCGGCTCGATAAACATTTATTTTTTTTTCTTTTTGAAGTTCAATAGCTGTTTTTAATACTTGTTCTTCGCTTTCGGCACTGCATGGACCACAAATGAATAAAGGCTGATTTATTTCTTCTGCGAACCATGTATTTATTGGGGTGAAAATCATGAGTAATCGATTAAATTTTTTCAGTCAATTTTCGAACAACTTCTGAGCTTGTGAAAAACTCTTTTGCAACAACTCTTAGCACCGTATATGAGGGTATTGCTAATACCATTCCAATAATTCCGGCAAAGCTTCCTGCAATCATGATTACTAAAAATATTTCTAGAGGGTGAGCTTTTACACTATTTGAAAATATATAGGGCTGAATGAAAACTGCATCGATAATTTGAGCAATCACAAATACGATTAGCATATACGAAATTAATGGTACTAATACGAGATAAAAATCGACATTTAAATGTGTTACAATACCCATAGTAATACCGAATAATATTGCAATAATGGGACCAACATATGGAACAACATTGAAAATTCCGGCAAATAATCCAATAACAATTGCATGATTAAAATCGAGTCCTATTATGGTTAATCCAATAGTAATCATTACAATCATTAAAATTACATCAATCACAATTCCTACAAAATATCTTGTAAGCAATTTTTTAATTGATAAAAGTATATGTTTTATTGCTCTGTCATACTTATCGGGAACTATTGTAAATACTACGTTAGTAACTAATTTATCATCTTTTAAGAAGAAAAACGTAATAAATGAAATAGCAAATATTGCCACAAATATATTTCCCAATATCCCAATTAATACTTTGAGGATGTTGGATAGTTTTGCAACACTTGCGAATGAAATAATTTTTTCGGCAGCATAATCTTTTAATAATATTTCTTGATTTCCCATTAAATGATATTTTGAAATAAATGCATCTAAATTATTCAATGGTTCGTCGATGTTTTTGATTATCTCGGTGGGATTTATTTCTGATAATGATTTTGCTTCGTTAGCTATCAGCGGCAAGAAAATAATTATAAAAAGTATAATAGAAAACCATATCAAAAACAAAGCTAACATAGCACTTATAGCTCTAGGTATTTTGAATTTTCCTATTTTAAATTTACTCATAAAAGTAACAATAGGAGCTCCCAATAATGATAGTACAATCGAAATTAATACATATGCAATAATGTTGTTGAAATACCAAAGCAAGTAACCTACCATAAGTAAAATTATTCCGGCAAGAATATATTTTTTGTAGTTCATAGTCTTCCTATTTTTTTGCAAATTTAGATAAATGTAACATTATTTTTCAAAAATCGTAAAAAAGCTGGATTTAAAGAGAAAAAAATAGATTAATTGGTATTGATTATTGTAGATTCTCTTTATATTTGTCATGATGAGAAAAATGTATAAATCAATGAATACTATCAATATAAAACAAAAATTTCGGTTTCTTCTTTACTCCCCATTCGTATTTTTATTGCTTTTTAACACGAATTCATTTGCTCAAACTGTAGATTTTACTGCTAATGACACAGTTGGTTGCGATAATTTATTTGTGGAATTTCAAAATACATCTTCTGGCGAAGTAAACTCTTATTTATGGGATTTTGGTGATGGAAGTCCTACATCAACGGATGAAAATCCAACAAATTATTATGATTCTCCAGGTAACTATACCGTTACGTTGATTGTTTTATATGATAGTGGCTCGAATGATACCTTAGTTAAAACTAATTTTATCGAAGTAAATCAAAGTCCGACAGTAAATTTTTCAACGAATCTTACTTCGGGTTGCTTTCCCTTAACCGTTAATTTTACCGATGTTTCTGTTGCAGGGAATGCTACAATTAATTCTTGGTTTTGGGATTTTGGAAATGGAGATAATTCATCATCACAAAATCCAGCATATACTTACGAGACTCCTGGTGATTACAATATTTCATTTTTTATTAACGATACAAATGATTGTAATGTTGAACTTAATTTACCTGATTATATTTCGGTTATTAACAACGAGTTGAGTGCTGATTTTACTATCGAAAATCCAATAGGCTGTGAGCTTCCTCATCTTACAAATTTTACAAATACATCTTCAGGAACAGTGTTGTCTTATTTGTGGACTTATAATGATAGCTTAACTTCTACTGATGAAAATCTTGCTCAACAAACTTACAACGAGTACGGAATTTATACCGTTTCCTTATTGATTGAAGGCAGCTCAGGGTGTATTGACTCTGTATCAAAGCAAATAGAAGTTAAACCGTTTTATGCAAGTTTTTCTTCAAACAAAACAAGTGGCTGTGCTCCCCTATCGGTAACTTTTTACGACAATTCACTCGAAGCAACAAGTTGGAGTTGGAATTTTGGTGATGCAGGAACATCTTCGAGTAAAAACCCTTCGCATACATTTACAAATCCTGGCGTCTATACTGTTTATTTATCGTCGAGCAATAGTTCATGCAGCGGAGATACTACAAAAGTTGATTATATCACAGTTTTTGCTCCACCGGTTACAAGTTTTTTTGCTTCGGATAGTTCTGAGTGCAAAGTTCCGTTTACTGTAAACTTTACTTCAACTACTGATAGCATTGTGGAGTGGGCATGGACATTTGGCGATGGGCAAACATCAACTGAAGAAAGTCCGTCACATACCTATGACCTTGTAAGTAATTATACTGTTAAATTAACAACTACTGATGCAAACGGATGTTTTTCATCGTTAACAGCTAATTCGTTGATAAAAATTATTGAACCGGTTGCCGATTTTAATTTCGATATCGATAAAGGATGTAAAGCTCTCCCAGTAAATTTTACCGATTTAACCGTTTCAAACGAAAGTATAACCAATTGGAATTGGAATTTTGGCGATGGTGGTACATCTATCGAGCAAAATCCTCTTTATTCTTATCCCGATACTGGATCCTTTACAGTAACTTTGATTATCGAAAATATTAATGGTTGTGTCGATACTGTTCAATATGTTGATACTATTCTTGTTGGAGACCATAAGGAAGTAAATTTTGCTCCGTTGGATACAACAATTTGCTACAGTGATTTTGTTCAATTTAGAGATTTATCAGATCCTGAAGTTGATGAGTGGCATTGGTTGTTTTTTTCTGATAACGGGAGTATATCTCAATTACAAAATCCAATTCACAGTTACTTAGATACAGGATATTACCACACAATGCTTGTTGCTGGTTTCCATGGTTGTTATGATACATTGATTGTTGATTCGAATGTATTAGTTCATCCCCCAATTGCTAGATTCAATGCCGATAAATTAATTTTTTGCGAAGCCGAAAACCCATATACTGTTTCATTTCGAGATACTTCTGTTTATGCAACTTCGTGGCTTTGGAAGTTTGGCGATGGCGATACAGCTATGACTCAGCATGCAACCCATACATTCATTGAAAGAGACTTTTATGATGTTTGGCTTTTTGTTGAAAACAGCATTTATGGTTGTGAAGATTCGATTTCGCAGACTATTAAAATTTCGGATATTCGGGTAGGATTTACGGTTGATACTACGATCGGCTGTGAGCCTCTAACGATTCATTTTTCCGATACAACATATGCGAACAGTTCTTCAAGCTCATGGCTTTGGAATTTTGGTGACGGACAAATATCTACAGAACAAAATCCAATTCATGTTTTTAATTATAACGATAGTGTATTTTTCGATGTGAGATTATATACAACCGACGCTCTGGGATGTACAGACTCAATAGTTACTAGTTCCTTGGTTGAAATAAAACGAAAACCATCTCCAAGTTTTATTGATGATGGAAATATTTCTGGCTGTGTTTCTTTGTTGACTGAATTTACTGATCAATCTGTACCATACGATTCTGAAATTTCTTCTTGGGCTTGGAATTTTGGAGATGGAAGTGCGATTGATACAACTGCGAATCCAAGTCACAATTATTCAGCACGTGGAGTTTATGATGTTACGCTTACGGTTAAAGATACTTTTCAATGCTCAAACTCAATTTCAAAACCCGATTTAATATATGCTACCTTTCCTTATACTAGCTTTACTTCAGCAGATGTAATCTGTAATAACACTAGTGTTACATTTACTAATAATTCGACTTCAACATACGTAGGCGATGTGCTGACGTACGTTTGGGATTTTGGCGATGGAGATACTTCTTCTACACAGAATCCAAATCATGTTTTTTCGACAACCTCTGACACATCGGTTATATTTAATGTATCATTAACTGCAACCGATTTGAATGGTTGCGATAGCACATTTACAAAAGAAGTTAGAATTGCTTCGGTTCAAGCAGGATTTGTTGCAAGCGAAACAAATGCAACTTGTCCGCCTTTTTATGTTACATTTACCGATACATCTTTGTGTACACCAGATTCTGTTATTTCATGGTTGTGGAATTTTGGAGATAATACAACACCGCCGGCAACTTCTAATAATAAACCTTCACATTCATATTTTAATTCTGGCATATACGGAGTGAGTTTAATTGCTTCAAATACTTATGGCTGTAACGATACGATTGTTTTGGATTCATTGATTAATATTAATGGACCAATTGGTTCCATTTCTTATTCAATTGATTCTTCGACCTGTTCTCCCACAATTGAATTTATTGCTCAATCTGAAAATTCCGTTTTAAATATATGGGATTTTGATGATGGAAATTCTGCAATTGGCGATACAGTTTATTATTTTTATCCCGATACAGGAACATTCTCACCTGTATTAATTATTGAAGATGCCGGAGGTTGTTCCGACGAAATAGAGTTGGATTCTGCCTTGCACGTAATGTTTCCAACACTTGCCTTATCCTTATCATCAACGAACGCAACATGTGCTATGCAAAATGGGTCTGCTACAATACTGAGTGTTAGCGGAGGGCTTACTCCATATTCGTATTTATGGCCAAATGGTCAAACAGATAGTATTGTACTTAATCTTTTAGGGGGTGTTTATTACATTACGGCTACTGATTCCGCCGGATGCCCTGGACGAGATTCTATTTTGGTTGATACAGACTGGATTCAATTCAACAATAGTTTTAATTATCAAGATGCGATATGCTTGACTAATAATGGATATGCACAATCGAATCCTACAGATGGATTCGGAACATACACATACTCTTGGAGCAATGGAGAAACTCTAAATTCTATTAATAATTTAGATAATGGATTATATCATATTACAATTACCGATTCATTGGGATGTTTTATTGTTGACTCAGTTTTAATTTCGAGAGATACCAGCATTGTAATTGCCGATACCATATTGCACAAAGATGCAATGTGTGCTGTTAATAATGGTTATGCCATTTCTATACCGAGCGGAGGTTATGCACCGTATTCATATAGCTGGAGTAATGGAATTAACAACGATTCAATTTTGAATCTTGCTGCTAATACATATTTTATAACGATAACAGATTCATTAGGGTGTAGCACTATCGATTCTGTTATTATTGCTTTAGGTGAAAACAATACGATTAATGCAGATTTTGAGATGGATTCGTTGGAAATACTTGGAGGATTACCGGTTCATTTAACCGATCAATCAACCGATTCGGTAGATGTTGTTGAGTGGACTTGGAATATTGAGGAAGAATCTTATACTGATACGCTTGGTTTCTACACGTACACTTTTTACGAAGCCGGAATTTATCCAATAGAGTTGATTATTAAAGATGAAATTGGTTGTTTAGACACCATTGCAAAAAATATTATTATAAAAGAAGGGATTGCAATTCCGAATGTTTTTAGTCCGAATGGAGATGGAAAAAATGATGTTTTCTATGTTGTAAGTAATGGTATTTCAGAATACAGCATTGAGATTTTTAATAGGTGGGGAGCATTGATTTTTACTGAAACCTCACCTTATATACAATGGACTGGTAGAACTACTGCAGGAGTAGAGGTTCCTGTTGGCACGTATTTTTACGTGTTACATGCAGCAACCAAAACAGGAAAAACCATTGAGGAAAGTGGTTTTATTACATTGGTGAGATAATTTGATAAAATAATAAAAGGTAACTGTAGAATTACCTTTCATGAAAGTTAGGATTTATTTTTGAATATAAAATTTTCCCAATCTTCGAACTGGTCTTTTTTCATTACTCGGGGGAATTTATTTTGAGCTCCTTCTTTGCCTTTTAATCTCATCCATTCATAGAAATATTTGGTAGGAACAACTTCCACAATTACTTCTTTTAAAGCAGCTTTTCGTTCAACTCCATAATCGTCATTCAGTTTTGCTAAACATTTATCAAGCTTATCTTTTATAAGCAATTTATCTACTTCTGTATCAATGGCTAAAAACCACTTATGTGCAAATAAATTATCGTAAGATATTCCTGCAACTGTAAATTCATTGATGATTATATTTTCTTCTTCGGATATCGTTTTAATGGCCTTGTTCATATTGTCAACCGATAAGTGTTCACCACACATACTTAAAAAGTGCTTAGTTCTGCCAGTTATTACAATATCGTATCGTTCTAGCGAAGTAAACTTTATGGTATCCCCTATCAAGTATCTCCATGCCCCTGAACATGTGCTTATTAATAGAGCATATTCAATGCATTCTTGAACTTGATCAAGTTTCAATATTTCTGGATTTTCGACTAAATTTCCTTCATCGGTAAAATTTTTGCCATTAAATGGAACAAATTCAAAGTAAATACCATTATTTAAGACAAGTTTCATTGCATTTTCGTCGGCGTGGCGAAATGCTAAAAAGCCTTCGGATGCCAAATAAGTTTCTAAAAAATATATTTCTTTTCCTAAATATTTACTTAAACTATTTTTGTAAGGAGCAAATGAAACACCTCCGTGTATGAATAATTGAAGATTAGGCCATATTTCATGAATATCTTTAACATTATAATGGGCTACAATTTTTTCGAGCAGAATTTGAACCCATGCAGGAACACCTGCAATGATTCCAATGTCCCATTTGTGTGCATTAATCGTAATTTGTTCTAATTTAGTTGCCCAATCTCGAATATTTGAAATTTTATAGCCTGGCTTATAGAATCGAGAGAACCATTTTGGAATATTTTTAGTTAAAATTCCACTTAAATCACCTTCGTATCGATTCTCTACTTTAATTAAATCGGTTGAGCCTCCAAGCATTAATACGCTTTTTTCGTAGAATGATGCTGGTAAATCGAAAAGAGAAAGTGTTTCAAGTTGTGACAAGCTTGTTCGACGAATAGCTTTAATCATATCTGAAGTAATAGGAACAGTCTTACTCGCAGCATCTGAAGTTCCTGAGGTTAATCCAAAATATTTAACTTTTCCTGGCCATGAAATATTAGCTTCGCCATTTTTTGTTCGTTGCCAAAATTCGTCAAGCATCTTGTTATAATCGTAAACGGGCACATTTTGGTTGAATGCTGAACGAACATCGTTTGATTTTAAAATTTTGCTGAAATTATATTTATTTCCAAATGCAGTAAACTGGGCTTTGAGTAATAATTTTCGTAAAACTTTTTCTTGCAATACAACACCATCTACATGTTGCTGTATAAATTTTTTTCGTTTTACAACTTCTTGCAATATAGAGCCAATAAATGCCATAATTAGTCGTTAATTAAACCCAAATTAGATTCAAGAAATACATTTTCGTTCAATTTTTTATTTACTTCAATATTTAGGTATTCGTATTGTTCAAATAATCCTTTTTCGTCGTAAATTTTTTGGAATACTGGTAAAAAGGTTTCAGAATCGATATATAATTCCATTTTTTTTGCATAGCACGATGGAATTTTTATCGACTTTCCTGTCTGTGAATAATTATATTCGTCAATATCATTATTTAGTTCAAGTATTTTAAAATCGCTTATATTTAGTGCTTTTGAAATGCTTTTAATGGTTTCCTTTTCTTTCATCGTGTACGATACAATCTTATATGTTAAAATATCGATTTCTATTTTATGACAATTCTTCCCTTCCCAAATAACATCACCGACATATTTAAAGTTTGATGGATATTTAGTATATGTTTGTTTTAAAATCTTTGCCATGTATGCCATTCCGGCTTCATGTATTGTATGATGATTATTTTTTCTCATCATATCTCCATATGGGTCAAGGTATAATTTTATAAATGGAAAACCATTTGGACTATAAATAGCACTATTATTATTAATTCCATCCTGAAATAATATTTCGACGCCTTGAGTAGGTTTTTGCATCAAAATATAAATTTTTTTTGGTTTCGTGTTATAAGTAACTTGAATTTCTCCGCTTAAAAATTTGCCATTAATTCGCTCAGTATTTTTGAACGTGTATTTGATTGTAGAAATTTTTGAAATTTCAGTAAACATTTGCTGCATCAATTGAGAAACCTTGATAGAGTCTGACGTTGATTGAAAACTTACCAAAACAGTAAATATTAGCGTTAATGCTAATAGTATTTTTGCATTGTGCATACCTTCGATTGCGGAATAATTATGAATTTACTCTATTTCGTCTAGCTTAATTTTACGAAAAACTCCTTCAAGTCGAAAATCTCTATTTCTATAGCCTACCTTTGTTTTATCATCAGTAAAATGAATTTTCCCGTCAAACTCAAGTGTAATCCCTGTTTCTGGATCAAGGAGTAAAGAGTCTTTTTCATTTTTGGTTAAATAAACCGAAAAATCGGAAAAGCCCCACGATCTGAATTTCCATTTACAATCCCATTCTTGAGCTTCAACTTTATCGTTTGTTCTGAAAACAACAATGTCTGCGTCTTCGAACTTTTCTACTTCAAGCATAACTAAATTAGCATCTGCAGGGTGTGTCATTTCGATTACTGTTTGTGAAAAACCGCACACATAAATCACTGATAACAAGATTAATAAAATGAATTTTATCATGTTAAATATACTTTCTGATTAGCAAATTTAATATTTTTTTTCAAATTTTACTTTTTTATTTTTACAGAAATTATTTTTATGCTAGTCTTTACCGTTCCTGTTTATATATTTACAAATTAAAAATGATGAACTTATACTTACGAATAATGATTCCAATATTACTCCTTTCAACCATTCTTTTAGCTATCGATTTATATTCAATGAAAGGTATAAAAGAACTTGCTAATGAATTTAATGTTCTAAAATTTGAACGAATTTTTAAAATTGCCTCATGGACTTTCACTTCATTAGTAATTTTGTCATTAATACTTATTTTTATTTTTTTCGACAAAATTGATTTAGCCAAGTCATACTCAATGTTTTTTTTCGTAGCAAGTCTTGTGATAGTTGTTTATTTATCAAAACTTTCATTTATAACATTTCATCTGATTGAAGACTTAATATATGTTTCGAGTAAGTATATTTTTTCGAATGGAATCAGACTGTTTTTTATAAGCAAGATTGGGATAATTTCAGGTTTTCTCACTCTTGTGTTAGCTTTGTACGGAATATTTTTCGGGAAATATCAATACACAATTCATCCCATAACAATTCAATCAAATAAAATTCCAAAAGAATTTAACGATTTCAAAATAGTTCAGATTTCAGATTTGCACATTGGCAGTTTCAGAAACAATCCCTCGAAACTTGAAAAAGCAATTGATCTGATTAATGCACAAAAGCCGGATTTAATTCTTTTTACAGGTGATTTAGTGAATAATTTTGCAAGCGAGGTGCAAGAATTTAAATCAATACTCAAAAAATTGTCGGCAAAACACGGGACATATTCAGTGCTGGGAAATCACGATTATGGCGAATATTATAAATGGAAAAGTGTTGATAAAAAAAAGAAAAATCTCGAAAATCTATATAAAATTGAAGAGGAAATAGGGTTTAATTTATTGCTAAATTCATCGATAATTATTGAAAAGGATAGTGCTAAAATTGCAATTTTAGGAGTCGAAAATTGGGGATTGCCTCCATTTCCTGCTCATGGCGATTTGAATATGGCTCTTGAAAATATCGAAAACATCGATGCCAAAATACTAATGAGCCACGACCCAACTCATTGGACTGAACAAGTAAAAGAAAAAACCGATATTCTGTTAACTCTTTCGGGTCATACACACGGAATGCAAATGGGATTTGAATTTGGACGTTTTCGATGGAGTCCAGTTAAGTTTAAATATCCTTTATGGGCAGGCTTGTACGAAGAAAATAATCAATATTTGTATGTAAATCGTGGACTTGGATTTATTGGTTTCTCTGGAAGAGTCGGTATTTGGCCAGAAATTACAGTTATAACCTTGAAAAATTGATTATCATTTTGTTTTTTTGTCTCTACAAATGTAGTAACACAAGTTCCAGTTTTCGACCAAATTCTAGCTATTGTTTTTGCTAATGTTTTATTTCGCTTTTTTGAATGAAAAGTGTGAGTTTGCTCTTTAATTAATGAAAGTAAATGTTTGTGCAAATTTTAAATTGTCTTAACTTTGTCGCTAATGACTTTTATGTCTATTAAGAATTAATATAAATTGCATTTATTTTTGATTGTTGGACTAAAATGTAAATATTTGCTCGCAACAACTAGATATACAACACTTTTAATTAAATATGCCTTAACCTTACGAACTTTATAAACCTTAAAAAACTAACTCAATAACTTTATAAAACTTTTAATACTCAACAAAAGATGAATTTTGATATTATAATAATCGGAAGTGGACCAGGAGGTTATGTTGCGGCAATTAGAGCAGCACAATTAGGGAAAAAAGTAGCCGTTGTCGAAAAAGCTGAAATAGGCGGAATTTGTCTCAATTGGGGCTGTATTCCAACAAAATCACTACTGAAAAGCGCTCAAGTTTTTGATTATATGAAACATTCCGACGAATATGGAATTTCAGTTAACGGAGAAGTAAAAGCCGATTTTGAAAAAGTAATTCAGCGAAGTCGAGCTGTTGCTGATGGAATGAACAAAGGAATTCAATATTTGTTCAAGAAAAATAAAATCGAAGTCATTCAAGGATTTGGTAAGCTAATCAGTAATAAAACCATTGAAGTAAATAATAATGGTGAAAAGCAATTGATTGAAGCAGAACATATAATTTTAGCAACAGGGGCTCGCTCAAAACAAATTCCGAATTTACCTCAAGATGGAAAAAAAATAATTGGATACCGTGAAGCTTTAACATTGCCCTCCTTACCAAAACGAATGCTTGTTGTTGGTTCGGGAGCAATTGGGACGGAATTAGCATTTTTTTACAACTCTATGGGAACAGATGTTACACTTGTTGAATTTATGCCAACCATTGTTCCTCTAGAAGATGAGGAAGTTGCCAAGCAATTGGGACGCTCGTTGAAAAAAATCGGAATAAAAGTCATGGTCGAATCATCTGTTGAGTCAGTAAATATTGAAAATAATGTATGCAATGTAAAGATTAAAACAAAAAAAGGAGAAGAAATTATTGAAGCAGACATAGTACTTTCAGCAGTTGGCGTAACTCCAAATCTCGAAGGAATAGGCATCGAAGATGTTGGTATCGAACTTGAAAAAGGAAAGGTAAAAGTTGACGATTTCTACCGCACCAATGTTAAAGGAATTTATGCAATTGGAGATATTGTTCATGGGCCGGCATTAGCCCATGTTGCATCAGCAGAGGGTATTGTTTGCGTTGAAAAAATCGCAGGACTTGAACCTAAGCCCGTGAATTATAAAAATATTCCAGGCTGTACATACACAACCCCTGAAGTTGCATCAGTTGGAATGACAGAAAAAGCAGCTATTGAAGCCGGCTACGAAATAAAAATAGGAAAATTTCCTTATACAGCATCAGGAAAAGCTAGTGCAGCAGGAAATAAAGACGGATTTGTAAAACTTATTTTTGATGCAAAATACGGAGAATTACTTGGAGCTCATCTGATTGGTCTAAATGTTACCGAAATGATTGCAGAATTAGTAGTCGCTCGCGAACTAGAAACTACTGGACACGAGTTGCTTAAGACAATTCATCCTCATCCAACCATGTCGGAAGCAATTATGGAAGCCGCCGCCGCCGCTTATGGAGAAGTAATTCATATTTAGCTTTATATTTAACTCTTATCAAGCCAAAAGAATTCGTTTGTAATTCTTTTGGCTTTTTATTTTTACAGTTCGCATTTTCAATAAATGTTTATGCTTCTTTTCATTACCTTTGTCGCCTTATTCAAAAATTTCAAAAATGATTTCAATTGACGGACTTGGCGTTGACTTTAGCGGTTCAACACTTTTTAAAGATATTTCATTCGTAGTAAACGAAAAAGATAGAATTGCTCTAATGGGAAAAAATGGAGCAGGAAAATCAACACTTTTAAAAATAATTGCAGGAGCACAAAAAGCTAATTTCGGAAGAGTTTCTGCCCCCAAAGATGCTATAATTGCATATTTGCCTCAACATTTGTTAACCGAAAATAATAGAACAGTTTTTGAAGAAGCATCGCAAGCTTTTGCTCAAGTTTTGAAAATGCAAACCGAAATTGACGAATTAAATCATCAACTTACAATCCGCACCGATTATGAATCAGACGAATATTATGCAATTATTGAAAATGTTTCGGCTTTAAGCGAAAAACTTTATAGTCACGGAGAATTGAATTTTGATGCCGAAGTTGAAAAAATATTAATTGGTTTAGGTTTTGAACGTGCTGATTTTACTCGTCAAACAAGCGAATTTAGTGGCGGTTGGCGAATGCGAATTGAATTGGCAAAAATTCTGCTTCAAAATCCCGATTTAATTCTTCTAGATGAGCCAACAAATCATCTGGATATTGAATCGGTGCAATGGTTGGAGAATTTTTTGGTAGAAAGTGCAAAAGCTGTAATTGTGATTTCGCACGATAGAACTTTCGTTGATAATATCACAACCCGAACAATTGAAGTTACAATGGGACGAATTTACGATTACAAAGTAAATTATTCAAAATATCTCGAACTTCGCAAAGAACGTCGAGAACATCAACAAAAAGCATTCGAAGAACAACAAAAAATGATTGCCGATAATCAGGAATTTATTGAACGTTTTCGTGGAACTTATTCAAAAACTTTGCAAGTTCAATCACGTGTGAAAATGCTCGAAAAGCTTGAAATTCTGGAAGTTGATGAAATTGATACTTCGCATTTGCGTTTGAAATTTCCACCATCGCCACGTTCGGGAAATTATCCGGTAATTACCGAAAATCTTGGTAAAAAATACGACGAGCATTTGGTTTTTGCCAACGCTTCAATAACCATTCAAAGAGGTGAAAAAGTTGCTTTTGTTGGTAAAAATGGTGAAGGAAAATCAACTTTCGTGAAAGCAATTATGGGCGAAATTAATTATGACGGAACGTTAACTCTTGGTCATAATTCGATGATTGGATATTTTTCGCAAAACGAAGCTGCATTATTGGACGAAAGTTTAACTGTTTTTCAAACCATTGATGATATTGCGAAAGGCGATATTCGTACAAAAATTAAAGATATTTTAGGAGCTTTTATGTTTGGTCAAAACGATTGGGACAAAAAAGTAAAAGTTCTTTCGGGTGGCGAACGCACACGTTTAGCAATGATAAAATTATTGTTAGAACCAGTGAATTTGTTAATTCTCGACGAGCCTACAAATCACTTAGATATGCGAACAAAAGACATTTTAAAACAAGCTTTAATGGATTTTGATGGAACTATAATTTTAGTTTCGCACGACCGCGATTTTCTCGATGGTTTGGTTAGCAAAGTTTACGAATTTGGCAAAAAACGAGTAAAAGAACATCTCGAAGGAATTCGTGAATTTTTGGAACGCAAAAAAATGGAACATTTGAGAGATTTGGAGAAAAAATAAATTTCATGAAAAATATCCTAAAATCTATAATTTATTGATTCTAAATCCAATGACAAGAATATCATCAACTTGTTCAAGTTCTCCCATCCATGAAATAATATTTTCATCTAAGAATGCTTTTTGCTTTCTCATTGGCAAACTGTGAACGGTTAGTAAAAGTTGTCTAAATCTAGAATATTTGAATTTTTTACCAAAAGGACCTCCAAACTGATCAGCATAGCCATCAGAAAAGATATAAATAACGTCACCTTCTTTCACAGGAATAACATGTTTTTCGAACTTATGCTGCACTCCTTTGTCAACCATTCCAACCGAAAACCGATTTCCTCTGATACTGATAATATCGTTATCACGAATCAAGAAAAATGGATTTAATGCTCCTGCAAATTCGACAACGCTATTTTCTTTATCGTAAACACAAAGTGCAATGTCCATTCCATCTTTTACCTGCTGGTTATCAGCATTTTTTACAAAAGTTTCGGTAACGCCTTCGTTCAATAAATTTAAAATTTGTGCTGGCTCTTCAACTCCTTGTTCTTTAGTAATGTTTCTGAGTAAATCAAACCCTATTATCGACATAAAAGCACCAGGAACGCCATGACCAGTACAATCAACCGCAGCAACAAATATTTTATTATTTTTCTCAGTTATCCAATAAAAATCGCCACTTACAATATCTTTGGGTTTATACAAAATAAATGATTCTGGAAGCAATTTATTAAATAAATACTCCGACGGCATCATAGCTTCTTGAATTCGTTTTGCATAGTTAATACTATCGGTAATATTCTTATTTTTAACTGTTAATTCTTCTTTTTGTCGGGCAATCTCAAGAGCTGCCGACTGCTTTTCTCTGAGGATATGATTTGCTGCTTTTAATTTACGAGTTCTAACTTCAATAAAATAATAAATACTTCCGACAACAATTAATATAATAAGAACATAAGCCCACTTTGTTTGCCAAAAAGGAGGTTCAATAATAATTTTAATGGAAATCGGTTCTTCGTTCCATACTAAATCGTTATTCGACGATTTAAGATGAAAAATATATTCTCCTGGAGGAATATTCGAAAAGGTTTTAAAAGATTGAGTTCCTAAACTAATCCACTCGTCTTTTAAATTTTCCATCATATACATATAGCTATTTTTCTCAGGTTTTGTATATTCAAGAGCTGCAAAAAATATTTTAAATGTATGGTCTTTGTAAGACAAATGAATTTCTTTAATATCATCTAAATACATTCTGCTAAGTCCACCATCAGTACTAGTTTTTTCAAAATATGTAAAAACTGTCTTTGGTTTATTTTCATTGTATTTAATGAGTTCAGGATAAAAAGAATTGAAGCCATTTGTTCCACCAAAAAAAAGTTCCCCATCTTTGCTTTTGAAGTTTGCTCCATTATTAAACTCAAGCCCTTGAAGTCCGTCATCATTTGTGAACGAAGAAATGGTGTTTGTTTTTTTATCGAGTTTAGCTAGCCCTCTTCCAGTACTAAACCACAAATCCCCATTATTGTCCTCTTCAATTTCATAAATAGTTCCATTTGGAAGTCCATTTTTCTCAGTATAATAGACAAAAGTATCTGATTTTTTGTCGTATTTATTTAATCCACTCCCTGCTGTTCCAATCCAAATAATCCCTTCAGAATCTTCAAAAACAGAATAAATAGTATTATGGCTGATTGTATTTACTGAGTTTAGTTTACTTTTATACTGATAAAACACATCCTTTTTCGGGTCGTATTTGTTTAAGCCATTTGTAGTTCCAATCCACAAGAACCCTTCGTTATCTTCAATTATGGAATACACCCTATCATCACACAGACTGAGAGAATCTCTAAAGTTTTTCCTGTAAATTTTGATATCCTCTGTCTTGACATTAATTTTAATTAATCCTCGTTCACTTGCAATCCACATGTTTTTATTACGATCTTCCAAAAAGTAATAAATACGATTGCTATTTAAATTGAGATGCTTTGCTGTGGTTGGAATATAGTCCTGAATTAATGAAAATGTCTTTTTTTCTTGATCGTAAATATTTATCCCATTTCGTGTTCCAATCCAAATTTTTCCGTCACTATCTTCGCCAATGGCATGAACGTAATCATCTACAATTGCAGGATTTGTACTTTTTGAATAAATATCAATATGTCCTGTTTTTCGATTATAAATATTTAATCCTTCTCCATATGTACCAACCCAAAGTAAAGAATCTCTATCAATAAAAAATGAAGCAATTACATTACTTGAAAAATTTAAGGTATTTTCTCCAGCTTCTCTTCTATAAATTTCAAACTTTTTTCTCTTTAAATCAACTTTATTTATTCCCCCACCATTAGTTCCAATCCAAATAATATCGGAACTACCTTTATAAAATGATAAAATTTCATTATTGCTTAATCCTGTTGGATTATTGGCTTGATTTCGATAATTGTAAAATTTATTATTTCCCAAATCTAAAATGCTAAGTCCTCCGTCTGTACCAACCCAAATCATCCCATTGTTATCTTCGACAATAGCTTTAACAGAATTATTAACAAGGCTATTTTCATTTCCAGGAATATTATAATATCGTTCAAATGTTTTTTTCTTTTTGTTAAATTTATTCAATCCATCTTGAGTTCCAACCCATAATGTACCCTTACTGTCTTCAAAAATTGCAGTTACAAAATTATTACTCAAACTAAAAGGATTAGCTGAATCAAATTTATATCGTTTCGATTGTTCAAAATTTCTATCAAAACTATTTAATCCATCAACAGTGCCATACCAAATCAAGCCATTTTTATCTTCAATAATCGGAAATCGAGTTTGTGAACGTGTATTAAAATAATTTACATAATGTTCGTAATGAGTAAATTTCCCACTTGTAGTATCAAGCAAACTAAGAACATCGTTTGTTTTTACCCAGACCCCACCTTTGCTATCTACAAATACGCTGAAAACTTCATTATTATATAATGAAGATATTTCATTTATATCTTGAAAATATCGTTTGATTTTTCTCGTTTTGGGATTTAGCATGTTGAGTCCATATCTAGTTGCAATCCAAATATTCCCATTTTTGTCTTGAGCAATATCGTAAACCCAAATATCCGAAATTGAATTCGTGTCAACTAAGTCGTGCTTAAATATTTCAAAACAAAAATTTTGTCCGTAATATTTATTTAAACCTTCTTGCGTTCCAATCCATAGAAAGTTATTTTCATCTTCTAAAATACAATTGGCAGAACTTTGCGACAATCCTTGATCGATTCCCAAACGCTCGAACGTAATACTTGGTTTTTGGGAATAAAGAAAAATCGAGTTGAAACTCAACACGCAAAATAAAAGGAAAGATAATGTATGTATTTTCACTGTCATTATTTCGCTAATTTAACACTAAATCGTAAAAAAACGAATAATCGACTATCGATTTTACATTAAAAATAATAAAACAATTATTTCGTTTTATTGACTTTGACTCCAATATTTTTAACAAGTGGTTTATATTTTAAGGACGGAGATTCAATAAATGAGCCTATATGCAACAATTCCCACATGCCATCAATCTCTTTAATCGTTTTTTCGTCCGATGTCACAACATTAGGCCATTCTCTAAAAAAATTATCATCATTAACCTTGATTGTTCCATCAACAATTAACGAGTTAGTTAATTGATAAATATCTCTTTTGGGGTCAATATTTCCAGAAACTTGCCAAATTACAGTAAAAAAATCATTAATATCAACACCTTCGTTAACAAGTGCGATAAACTTATATTGACTAATATTTTTGTCTAATTTCAATTTGTTGATGAAACTTTTCTTATCGATATTTTCTTTCAACGAAATCATTAGCGTTGTGTACAAATCAAGGGAATTAAATGCTACTATTTCTAGATAATGTTTCGCATCAAATTTTGAATTTTCGTGTTTAATATTTGACGTTATATTTGTTGCATCAATACAAATCTTACTTCCAAATGCAAACTCGGTTGAAGAATGGTCGAGAACGTCTAAAGGTCCGTTGCCAAAATAAATATCTTTAGAAACATCAACTTTTTCAGCAATAATTTGAGCAAGTTTATCGTAATTAAATATATCGATCTCTTTATCGACAATAATCATAATTTTATTGAACATCATTTGCCCTGCCCCCCACATCGAGTTTGCAACTTTTATGGCTTGTCCTGGGTAAGATTTATGAATTTTCAAGACACAAATATTATGAGCAACTCCAGCAACAGGCAAATGCATATCAATAACTTCGGGTGCAAGAGATATTTTAATTGGAGGTAAAAATATTTTTTCGGTAGCTTCGGCTATATATGCATCTTCTTGAGGAGGAATCCCGACAATCGTTGCTGGATACACAGCATTCCTCCGATGAGTAATACAAGTTACATGAAATTTGGGATAATAATCTTCAAGTGAGTAAAATCCAGTGTGATCGCCAAAAGGACCTTCAATAAATTTAGGTTCTTCGGTATCAACAAAACCTTCGATTACTATATCAACATCGGAAGGAATCTCAATGTCTTGAGTAATACATTTTACAAGCTCGACTTTCTTTTTGCGTAAAAAGCCTGCAAATAAATATTCATCAACATTATCGGGCAAGGGAGCCGTAGCACAAAAGGTATAAATAGGATCGCCACCTAAAGCAACTGCAACCGGCATC
Organism: Bacteroidetes bacterium GWF2_33_38; assembly: GCA_001769505.1. Taxonomy (GTDB): domain Bacteria; phylum Bacteroidota; class Bacteroidia; order Bacteroidales; family GWF2-33-38; genus GWF2-33-38. Next base: position 116,403 of record MEOF01000006.1, on the reverse strand, counting down.
TGTTTTATGCCTGCATTTTTATATTCTTGATAATGACGTTCGCCTGTTTTGTGCATGTGCCAATGCATTCCTGTTGTTTGCTTATCAAAAATTTGCATTCGATACATTCCACAATTACGATTACCCGTTTTTGGATCTTTAGTATGTACTAATGGTAAAGTTATAAATCGACCTCCATCAAATGGCCAGCATTTCAATATCGGCAAAATTGTTAAATCTGGATTTTTAATAATTACTTCTTGGCAAACACCTTTTCCATTTTTTAATTTAGGAAACCAACTTGAAAATGTTTTAAGTTTAGATAAAACTTTCAATTTGTCGAAAAAACTATCTCCTGCACTCGAAAATGAAGAAACGATTTGTTCAATTTCTGCAGGAATTTCCTCCAACTTTTCAACTCCAAGTGCCATAGCCATTCTCTTCTCGGAGCCAAGAGAATTAATAAGCAAAGGAAATTTTGTTCCTGTATTTTCAAACAAAAGAGCTTTTCCTCCACCCTTTTGCTTTGAAATTCTATCGGTAATTTCAGTAATTTGTAATTCGGGATTAACAAACTCTTTAATTCGTAAAAGTTCACCTTTTAAATCTAATTTATTTATATATTCTTGAAGTGAATTGTATGCCATTTTTAAACTTAGATTTTATAAAATTTGAAATTATTATTCGGACTTATTTAGTTTATAGCTCACACCAAAACCCACATTCCCAAAATACCAATAAGGTAAGGTATAATAATCTGGTTTATTTATTGGTTCAATATAACAAGCTGATAATTGAACATAATACTCCATTCGGCTAGATGAATTATATTTCACGAAAAAACCTGGCTCGTAAGATATGCCATTTTGATTTACATTTTTTACGATTATTTCATCATTCTCTCCATTATATTTTTTGGTATAATCTGGAGATAAAACACCAATTTTCAATTGAGTTCCCCATTCAAATAATTTAGATGTTTTTGAAAAAATAATTTTTCCAAATTGAAGATTGTAATTTCCTTTCCATGTATAGTCTCCATATTTCATATTCCACATTTCGACTTTATTGAATCCATAAGAATAACCCACTGTACCACTAACAAAAATTTTGGGTGTTATATTTTTATACAGACTGATATTACCTTCAAAATTTGCTCCTGAAAAAATCTTATAACTTGAATAAACCTGACTCGAAATAAAACTATTAATACCATAACTCGCACTTCCATAAACACCATCGGGATACATATATGGACTATATAATGTTCCTCCTCCTTGTACGTTCAAATCTCCCTTTTTATTTATCAGGTTTGGCGGTGTAACTTGTGGATAATAAACAGCACAGCCAGAAATTATTAGAATAAAAAGAACTTGTGATATGAGTAATGTCTTAAAATTCATATAAAAAAAGAAAAAAAGGCTACCAAAAATGATAGCCCTTAATGAAATATTCGATTAAACATTAATCATTATAAAATTCAGCTGTTTCTCCGAGTCCTTCCTCAATTCTTAACAATTGGTTGTATTTTGCCATTCTGTCGGAACGAGACAAAGAACCAGTTTTAATTTGACCTGCATTTGTTGCAACCACTATGTCTGCAATTGTATTATCTTCTGTTTCGCCTGAACGGTGAGAAACAACCGCAGTCCAACCAGCTTTGTGAGCCATTTCGATTGCATCTAAAGTTTCGGTTAATGTACCAATTTGATTAACTTTAATCAAAATTGAGTTTGCTGCGTTTTCTTTAATCGCTTTCTCTAAGAACTTGACATTAGTAACCAATAAATCGTCACCTACGATTTGGCATTTATGTCCAATTTTTTTAGTTAATATTTTCCATCCATCCCAATCATTTTCGTCCATGCCATCTTCAATTGAATCGATTGGGTATTTTTTAATTAAACTTTCTAAATATTCAGCTTGTTGGGCAGAATTTCTTTTTGCTCCGTTTGGGCCTTCAAATTTTGAGTAGTCATAAACTCCATCTTTAAAAAATTCTGATGCCGCACAATCTAATCCAATAGTAATATCTTTACCTGCTTTGTATCCAGCTTTTTCAATTGCTTTTAAAATACTATCCAACGCTTCTTCTGTTCCTCCAGAAAGTTTTGGTGCGAAACCGCCTTCATCGCCAACGGCAGTACTTAATCCTTTGGCTTTTAATATAGATTTTAAATTATGAAAAACTTCAGCCCCCATTCTCAAAGCCTCTGAAAAACAAGAAGCACCGATTGGACGAATCATAAATTCTTGAAAAGCAATCGGAGCATCAGAATGCGAACCTCCATTTATAATGTTCATCATCGGAACAGGAAGTCTTTTTGCATTAAGTCCTCCAATGTATTTATATAGAGGCATGCCAACTTCTTGAGCTGCAGCATGAGCACAAGCTAAAGAAACTCCCAAAATTGCATTTGCACCAAGATTAGCTTTTGTTTCTGTTCCATCTAGAGCAATCATTGCGGCATCAATTGCATTTTGTTCTGATACTAAAAATCCTTGCAATTCTTCAGCTATTACTGTATTAACATTCTGAACTGCTTTTAAAACACCTTTACCAAGATATCTTCCTTTATCATTATCTCTTAATTCGACAGCTTCGTGTTCTCCGGTCGATGCTCCAGAAGGCACTGCTGCTCTTCCAAATGCACCTTGATCGGTAACAACTTCTACTTCTACCGTTGGATTTCCTCTTGAGTCAAGAATTTGTCTTGCGTGTATGTTAACTATTCGTCCCATAATTTTGTATAAATATTAGTAATAAATTTTCATAAAGTTAAAAATATTTTTTTGTTTGAAATAAAAAAAGGGATAAAGCTTTACTTTATCCCTTAATATTTTTTTTATTAAAGATTGACTTATTCTTTCGAATCGCTTTCTTTTGAAGCAACAGTAGTATCAACTTTCTTCTTTGAAGCTCTACGTGTTTTGACTTTTACTGCTTTTTTAGGTTCTTTAGCTGCCAACATATTTTCGTTATAATCGACAAGTTCGATAATACACATATCCGCATTATCTCCTAATCTTAAACCCGTTTTTAAAATTCTAGTGTATCCACCTGGTCTGCTAGCTACTTTCGACGCAATATCTCTAAATAATTCTGTAACAGCTTCTTTATCTTGAAGATGACTGAACACAAGTCTTCTAGAATGTGTTGAATCGTCTTTAGATTTAGTAATCAGCGGCTCTATGTATGTTCTTAGTGCTTTTGCTTTTGCAACAGTTGTACTGATTTTTTTGTGTGTAATCAATGAAACTGCCATATTAGCTAACATAGCTTTTCTATGCGAGCTTGTTCTGCTCAAATGATTTAATTTCTTACCGTGTCTCATTTCTATTATTCCTTGTCTAATTTATACTTACTGATATCCATTCCAAAGTTAAGACTCATATTGGTCAACAAATCTTCTAATTCGGTTAACGATTTTTTACCGAAGTTTCGGAATTTTAACAGATCATTTTTATTGAATACTACAAGATCTCCCAATGTTTCAACCTCAGCCGCTTTTAAGCAATTTAATGCCCTTACTGACAAATCTAAATCAACTAATTTAGTTTTAAGAAGTTGTCTCATGTGAAGTACTTCTTCGTCAAATTCTTCGTTTGCATATTTTTCGTCAGAATCTAACGTAATTTTTTCATCTGAGAACAACATGAAATGATAAATCAATATTTTTGCAGCTTCTTTAAGAGCTTCTTTGGGATGTATCGAACCATCTGTTTGAATTTCCATGACTAACTTTTCATAGTCAGTTTTTTGTTCAACCCTTACGTTTTCGATTGCATATTTTACATTCACTATCGGAGTAAAAATTGAACTGATGGGTATAGTTCCAAATTCAACATTTGGAGATTTATTTTCTTCTGCTGTCAAGTATCCTCTTCCTTTATTAATTGCAATGTCCATTTGGAATTTTACTCCAGTTGACATATTACAAATAATTTGATCAGGATTTAATACTTTAAAACCAGTTAAAAATCTTCCAATATCACCTGCTCTAAAAACTTCTTGACCAGAAATTACTACAGAAACTTTTTCATTATCCACCTCGTCAATTTGTTTTTTAAAGCGAACTTTTTTAAGATTTAATATTATTTGGGTAACATCTTCAATAATTCCTTTGATTGTTGAAAATTCGTGATCAACGCCTTCTATTTTAATTGAAGTAATAGCATAACCATCAAGTGATGATAATAATATTCGTCTTAAAGCATTTCCTACAGTGATACCATAACCTGGTTCAAGAGGACGAAATTCAAACTTACCGTACTTTTCGTCGGCTTCAACCATTATAACTTTATCCGGTTTTTGAAACGCTAGTATTGCCATAATTATATAATGTGCTTTATCTAATTTATTTAGAATATAATTCTACGATTAATTGTTCTGTGATGTTTTCTGGTATTTCGTCTCTTTCTGGATGTTTTACAAATTTACCAGCAACTGTTTCTGAATCCCATTGTAACCAAGGGAATCGAGATGAATTACTATACGATATCGAATTTGTAATTACTTCTAACGATTTTGATTTTTCTCTAACACCTACAACGTCACCAGCTTTAACTTGGTAAGATGGTATATTAACAACACTTCCGTTAACTATGATGTGCCTATGCGAAACTAATTGTCTTGCACCATTACGAGAAGGAGAAATTCCTAAACGAAATACAACATTGTCTAACCTTGACTCTAAAAGTTGTAATAATACTTCACCTGTAATACCTTTTTTGCTAACAGCTTTCTCAAATAAGTTAGAAAATTGTTTTTCTAATACACCATATATGTATTTAGCTTTTTGTTTTTCTTTAAGCTGAACTCCATATACAGATAATTTTTTCCTTCTTCTTGAAGTGCCGTGTTGTCCTGGAGGATAATTTTTCTTTTCTAAAACCTTATCCGGTCCGAATATCGGCTCACCAAATTTTCTTGCAATCCTTGATTTTGGTCCAATGTATCTTGCCATCTATTGATCTATTAATTTATTATTAACTTCTTAACTATAACAGTTTTTTAAACTCTTCTTCTTTTTGGAGGTCTGCATCCATTATGAGGCATTGGGGTAACATCAACTATTTCCAACACTTCAATTCCACAACCGCTAATAGCTCTAATTGCCGATTCGCGACCAGCACCAGGCCCTTTAACATAAACCTTAACTTTTCTTAAACCTAAGTCATAAGCTGTTTTTCCGCAATCTTCTGCTGCAGTTTGTGCTGCATATGGAGTATTCTTTTTAGAACCCCGAAATCCGTTTTTTCCAGCAGATGACCAACTTATTACTTGACCTTCGTTATTTGTTAAAGAAACGATAACATTATTGAAAGACGCATGAATATGAGCCTGTCCTAACGCTTCAATCTTAACTACTTTTTTTCTAATTACTTTTGACTTCTTTGCCATAAAATCTTAATTATTTAGTCGCTTTCTTTTTATTTGCAATAGTACGTTTCTTACCTCTTTTGGTTCTAGCGTTACACTTAGTTCTTTGTCCTCTTACAGGTAAACCCAAACGGTGTCGAATTCCTCGATAACATCCAATATCAAGTAAGCGTTTTATATTTAATTGTACTTCTGATCTTAATTCTCCTTCTATTTTACATGTTGTAGAAATTGCACTTCTTATGCTTGCTAATTGATCATCAGTCCAATCTTGTACTTTAATATCTCTATCAACTCCTGCTGTGCTCAATATACGTTGAGCAGTACTCTTTCCTATTCCGTAAATGTAAGTAAGAGATATTTCACCTCTTTTGTTGTTCGGTATGTCTACCCCTGCTATTCTAGCCATATTAAATTCTTATTAAAAAATTACAAAGTTAATTAATTATCCTTGACGTTGTTTAAACTTAGGATTTTTTTTATTAATAACGTACAATTTACCATTTCTTCGTACAATTTTACAATCAGCTGAACGCTTCTTTACTGATGCCCTGACTTTCATTTTATATCACTATTAAATTATTTATATCTAAATGTTATTCTTCCTTTTGTTAAATCATATGGAGACATTTCAACTCTAACTTTATCTCCCGGTAAAATTTTAATATAATGCATTCTCATCTTTCCTGAAATATGAGCCGTTATTACGTGTCCATTTTCAAGTTCAACTCTGAACATTGCGTTTGACAATGCTTCTATTATCGTTCCATCTTGTTCTATAGAAGGCTGTTTAGCCATAGATACTATAAATTTATTTATTTAATTCCTTTTCAATGATTTCAAAACTTGATAAAATATCAACTTTATCCTTCTTTATAGCTACCTGATGCTCGTAATGTGCAGAAGGTTTACCATCTCTCGTACTAATTGTCCAACCATCACCACTTTCTATTATCTCCTTTCGCCCCATATTTATCATTGGTTCGATACAGATAACCATTCCATGTTGAAGCTTTATACCAGAACCTTTTTTTCCAAAATTTGGAACTTCAGGCTTCTCGTGTAAACTCTTACCAATACCATGACCAACAAGTTCTCTTACAACAGAATATCCGGCTGTTTCAGCGTGTAACTGAATAGAACTACTGATATCTCCAACTCTATTGCCAACTACAGCATTTTCAAGACCTTTGTATAAACTTTCTTTTGTTATTTTCAGAAGTCTTTTCTTTTCTTCACTAATTTCGCCTACGGCAAATGTATAAGCTGAGTCTCCATAAAAATCATTCAAAATAGTTCCACAGTCAATCGAAATAATATCTCCCTCTCTCAACTCATATTCTGATGGTATTCCGTGCACTACCTGACTATTTACCGAGATACATAAAGTATTAGGATATCCTCTATAATTTAGAAATCCCGGAATAGCTTTATGGTCACGAATAAAAGTTTCAGCAATCTTATCGAGAGTAATTGTCTTAACTCCCGGCTTAATTTCTTTAGCTAACTGTGCTAAAGTTTTCGATACCAACAGACTACTCTCTCTGAGTAATTCAATCTCCTCATCTGTTTTGTAAAAGATCATCAAAGAACGTTTTTTCTTAAATAGATGCAGTATTCCCAGATCTACCTTTGATTCTACCACTCTTCATTAATCCATCATAATGACGCATTAATAAATGGCTTTCTATCTGTTGCAAAGTATCCAAAACAACTCCAACTAAAATTAAAAGCGAAGTTCCTCCAAAAAACTGTGCAAATTGATTATTTACTCCAACTATCATTGCAAATGCAGGCATAATTGCAACAAATGCTAAAAACAATGATCCTGGAAATGTTATTCTTGACATAACAGAGTCTAAAAACTCAACTGTTTTCTTTCCAGGTTTAACGCCTGGAATAAAACCGCCATTCTTTTTCATATCATCTGCCATTTGAACAGGATTAACTGTAATAGCCGTATAAAAATATGTAAAAATAACAATCAGTAAAGCGAATGTAAAGTTGTACCAAAATCCTGTATAATCAGAAAATGCAGCAGCGAAACCAGTCATAGCATCTGAACTTGCAAAACCTGCTAAAGATAAAGGAACGAACATGATTGCTTGTGCAAAAATGATTGGCATTACCCCAGAGGCATTGATTTTAAGTGGAATATATTGTCTAACTCCACCGTATTGTTTGTTTCCAACAATTCTTTTTGCATATTGAACCGGTATTCTTCGTGTTCCTTGCACAAGCATTATGGCAAAAGCAATGATAACAAGCAGTCCAACTATTTCAACAAGGAACATAACCAGTCCTCCTCCTTCGTCTAATCGAGACACAAATTCAGCAACGATTGCGAATGGGAATCTTGCTATGATACCAATCATGATTATTAAAGAAATACCATTCCCAATTCCTCTGTCAGTAATTTTTTCACCCAGCCACATTACGAAGATAGTACCAGCCACCAACATTACAATTGACGAAATCCAAAAGAAAGTTCCTGTTAATAAGAACGCTGATTCTGGCAATTGAGCAGTTAAATTAGCTAAATAACTCGGAGCCTGAAAACCAGTAATTATAACTGTCAAGTACCTTGTAATTTGATTAATTTTTCTTCGTCCGCTCTCCCCTTCACGTTGTAAACGTTGAAAATATGGGATTGCTATACCCAAAAGTTGAATCACGATTGATGCAGAAATATAAGGCATGATACCTAATGCAAAAATAGAAGCATTAGCAAATGCACCGCCCGAAAACATATTCAACATTCCCATCAATCCATCAGAAGTTTGTCTTTGAAGACCTTCTAATTGAGTTGGATCAATACCAGGTATTACGATAAAAGAACCTAATCTATAAATCAACAATATACCGAGTGTTGTTAAGATTCTAGATCTTAATTCCTCAATTTTGTAAATATTTTTTATAGTATCAATAAATCTTTTCATCAACTTATAATTTTACTGCAACACCACCTTGTGCTTCGATAGCATCTACAGCAGATTTTGAAAATGCATGAGCTTGAACTTCTAATTTAAGGGACAAACTACCGTTTCCTAAAATTTTAACTAAACTATTTTTGGTGATTAATCCATGTTCAATTAACATCTCGATATTAACTGAAGTTAAGTTTCCTCTCTCAGCTAATTCTTGTAATACATTTAGATTTAACACCTTATATTCTTTTCGATTAATATTTGTAAATCCAAACTTTGGTAATCGTCTTTGCATAGGCATTTGACCGCCTTCAAAACCTTTTTTTCTTGAATATCCAGATCTTGACTTAGCTCCTTTATGACCTCTTGTAGACGTTCCTCCTCTTCCAGAGCCTTGACCTCTACCAATTCTTTTACTATTTTTTACAGATCCTTCTGCTGGCTTTAAACTACTTAAATCCATATCTTTAAGTTATACTTTTGTTAATACTACAATTCTGTTACTTCAACTAGGTGTCTTACCTTTGCAACCATTCCTAATATCTGGGGAGTAGCCTCTACTTCAATAGTTTGACTAATTTTCCTTAAACCTAGTGCTTGTAAGGTATCTTTTTGTCTTTGGGTACTTCCTATCTTGCTTTTTACTTGCTTTACTCTAATCTTTGCCATCATCTTTTAATTAAAATTATCCTTTAAATACTTTCTCAAGATTAACTCCTCTTTGTTGAGCCACAGTATAAGCATCTCTCATTTCCAATAATGCTGCAATTGTAGCTTTAACTAGGTTGTGAGGATTTGAAGAACCTTTTGATTTTGCCAAAACGTCGGTTACACCAGCACTTTCCAAAACAGCACGCATTGCACCACCAGCTTTTACTCCTGTTCCATGAGAAGCAGGTTTAATAAAAACTTCTGCACCACCAAACTTCGCAAGTTGTTCGTGAGGAACAGTTCCTTTTGAAACTGGAACTTTAATTAGATTTTTCTTTGCATCTTCAACACCTTTTGCTATTGCAGTAGTTACCTCATTTGCCTTACCTAAACCATATCCTACGATTCCATCTTCATTTCCAACAACAACAATTGCTGAAAAACTGAAAGTTCTACCCCCTTTTGTAACTTTGGTTACTCTATTTATAGCAACTAATCTATCTTTTAACTCTAGATCGCTTGTTTTTACTCTTCTGATACTTGTTGTCATAATTCCCTATTAAAGTTTTAATCCTCCCTCTCTAGCAGCATCTGCTAAAGATTTTATTCTACCATGATATAAATAACCATTACGATCAAATACAACCTCAACGATTCCTTTATCTAAAGCTCTTTGTGCAATTAATTTTCCAACGAGATTTGCTTGTTGAATTTTATTAACACCTTTAGTTTCTGACACTTCTTTGCATAAAGATGAAGCCGATACTAGAGTTTTTCCATCTAAATCATTAATTATTTGAACCGAAATCTGCTTATTGCTTCTAAAGACAGACAATCTAGGCTTATTTTCTGTACCGAAAATTCTTTTTCTGATACGAAGTTTAATTCTTTGCCTTCTTTCTAGTTTTGTTAACGACATAAAATTTTATATTACTTATTTAACACCTGCAGCTTTTCCAGCTTTCTTTCTTAACACTTCACCAACAAACTTAATACCTTTACCTTTGTATGGTTCTGGTTTGCGTAATGATCTGATTTTGGCTGCAACTTTACCTATTAATTCTTTATCTATACTTTTTAAAGTAATAATCGGATTACTTCTTCTTTCAGTTACGGTTTCAACTTTTATTTCATCGGGTAATTGAAAATGAATTTCATGCGAATATCCTAATGCAAGTTCTAAAATTTGACCTGTATTTGTAGCTTTATAACCAACGCCAACTAATTCTTGTTTAATTGTATAACCTTCAGAAACACCTATAACCATATTGTTAATTAAAGCTCTATACAACCCGTGCATAGCTCTGTGATTCTTCTCGTCAGTTGGTCTTTCAACGTGTACTTTACCATCTTCAATTTTTATAACAATATCTTTATTAACTTCCCTCGAAAGAGTTCCTAGTGGACCTTTAACAGTAACGATATTCTCAGGGCTAACTGATACTTCAACCTTAGTTGGTATATTTATTAATAATTTCCCTATCCGTGACATTATATTTCTCCTTCTAATTTAGTAAACATAACATAATACTTCACCACCAACTCTCAATTCCTTTGCTTCTTTATCGGTAATAACTCCTCTAGAAGTAGAAAGAATTGCAACACCCAAACCGTTTAAAACTCTTGGTATTGAGTCAATCCCAACGTATTTCCTTAAACCTGGTCTACTTGCTCTATCTAACCCTTTTATAGCAGGAACTTTAGTAATTGGGTGATATTTCAACGCAATTTTTATAATACCTTGAACATCGCTATCTTCAAACTTGTAACTTAAAATATATCCTTTATTGAATAATACTTTAGTAATTTCTTTCTTAATATTTGAATCAGGAATTTCAACTATTTTATGTTTCGCTTTCATAGCGTTCCTAATTCTTGTCAAATAATCTGCAATTGGATCTGTCATATCTCTAATTTTATTATTTTTTCTACCAACTAGCTTTTGTAATTCCAGGTATTAATCCTGCAGAACTCATTTCTCTGAATGTAATTCTACTAATACCAAATTGTCTCATATAACCTTTAGGTCTTCCCGTTAATTTACACCTATTGTGTTGTCTAACAGGTGATGAATTCTTTGGTAATTTGCTTAATCCTACGTAATCCCCTTCTGCTTTTAGCTTTGCCCTTTTTTCAGCATATTTATCACTTAACTTCTTACGCTTAACCTCGCGGGCTTTCATTGATTCTTTCGCCATATTGTACTTTATTTTTTAAATGGTAAACCAAACTCTCTTAACAACGCAATTGCTTCCTCATCAGAATTTGTTGATGTTACAAAAGTAATTTCCATTCCAATTATCTTATGTATTTTATCAATATCTATTTCCGGAAATATAATTTGCTCTGATACACCCAAGGTGTAATTACCTTTGCCATCAAGTTTTGAATTAATCCCTTTGAAGTCTCTAATACGAGGCAAAGAAACGCTAACAAGTCTTTCTAGAAATTCATACATTTTATCTTGTCGAAGGGTTACTTTAATACCAATAGGCATTTTTCTTCTTAATTTGAAGTTTGATATATCCTTCTTAGATAGAGTTTGAATTGGCTTTTGTCCTGTAATTGCAGAAATTTCCTCAACTGATATATCAATTAGTTTTTTATCAGCAATTGCTTGTCCTAAACCTTGATTTATAACTATCTTTTCGAGTCTCGGTACTTGCATTACGCTTTTATACTTGAACTCATTTTTTAAAGTAGGAATTATTTCCTCTTTATACTTTTTCTTAAGTTGTGGTGTATAGTTCATTACTTAATCTCCTCTCCTGATTTTTTAGAATAACGCACCAATTTGCTTGTTTTCTCATCTATTTTTCTTCCAGTTCTTGTAGCTTTTCCAGTTGCTGGATCAACTAACATAAGGTTAGAAACATGAATTGGAGCTTCTTTCTTGATTATTCCTCCTTGCGGACTTGCTGCATTTGGTTTTGTGTGTTTCGATACCATATTAACACCTTCAACTATAGCCTTATCCTTTTTAACTATAACTTCTAATACCTTTCCTTGCTGACCTTTTGAGTCTCCAGCTAAAACTACTACGGTATCTCCTTTTTTGATGTGTAATTTCTTACCCATATTATTCTTTATTTTCTCGATTTATAACACTTCTGGTGCGAGCGAAACAATTTTCATGTATTGTTTTTCTCTTAATTCTCTAGCTACTGGACCAAATATACGCGTACCCCTTAATTCTCCTGTTGCAGTCAATAAAACAACTGCATTATCATCAAATCTAATATATGTACCATCTGGTCTTCTAATTTCTTTTTTGGTTCTAACAACAACTGCTTTAGATACTGTTCCTTTTTTAATATCTCCTGCTGGCATTGCATTCTTAACTGTAACGACGATTATATCACCGACGCTAGCGTATCTCCTTTTTGTTCCGCCTAATACCCGTATACACAAAACTTCTTTTGCTCCACTATTATCGGCAACTGTTAATCTAGATTCTTGTTGTATCATAATTATTTAGCTCTTTCAATTATTTCTACTAATCTCCAACGTTTTGATTTAGTTAATGGTCTTGTTTCCATTACTTTAACTGTATCACCAATGTTACAGTCATTTTTTTCATCATGAGCATATAGCTTTGAGGTTTTATGAACAAACTTTCCATACTTTGGATGTTTTTCTCTCATGTTCACAGCTACAACAATAGACTTGTCCATTCTATTGCTAACCACTATGCCTATACGCTCCTTTCTCAAGTTTCTGTTTTCCATCGTTCAAATATTACTTTACTGTTTTTCAGTCAATGTTCTTTTATTCAACTCCGTCATCAACCTCGCAATTTGTTTTCTAGCATGCTTAATTTTTAAAGGATTTTCTAGAGGAGATACTGCGTGATTAATTTTCATCTTTGCAAACATTCCTTTCTCCTCTTCAACTCTTTCTGCTAATTCTTTTGTAGTTAATTCTCTTATTTCTGATGTTTTCATTATATACTAAGCATTAATTTTCTACATAATCTCTTCTTACTACAAATTTTGTAGCTATAGGTAATTTTTGAGCTGCTAATCTCAACGCTTCTTTTGCAACCTCCAATGGCACTCCTTCAGCTTCAATAATCATTCTACCTGGTGTAATTGGTGCAACAAATCCCTCTGGAGCTCCTTTTCCTTTACCCATACGTACTTCAGCAGGCTTTTTAGTTATAGGTTTATCCGGGAATATTCTTATCCATATATTTCCTTCACGTTTCATATAACGTGTTACCGCTTGTCTTGCAGCTTCTATTTGTCTACTTGTAATCCAAGTAGTTTCAAGTGCCTTTATTCCAAAAGAACCAAATGCTAACTGATTACCTCGCTGAGCGAGACCTTTCATTTTGCCTTTTTGATGCCTTCTAAACTTAGTTTTCCTCGGTTGTAACATCTATCTATAATTTAAAAATTACTTTTTTCTTTTTTTTGTAAACGTCTTTGTTTTTGCTTGTTGTAGTCCAAAGTTTGGAGATAAATCTCTTTTTCCATAAACTTCGCCTCTACAAATCCAAGTTTTAACTCCTATTAATCCATATGAAGTTTGAGCTTCAGCTAAATGGTAATCAATATCTGCTCTAAAAGTATGAAGAGGCGTTCTTCCTTCTTTATACATTTCAGAACGTGCCATTTCTGCTCCACCAACTCTACCAGATACCATTATTTTAATTCCTTCAGCTCCCATTCTCATGGTAGAAGCTATTGACATTTTAATCGCTCTTCTGTAAGAAATTTTACCTTCAATTTGTCTAGCAACATTTGCAGCAACTAATACAGCATCGAGTTCTGGACGTTTGATTTCAAAAATATTGATTTGAACTTCTTTGCTAGTGATTTTCTTTAATTCTTCTTTAAGTTTATCTACTTCTTGACCACCTTTTCCGATAATAATACCAGGTCTAGCGGTATTTACAGTAATTGTAACAAGTTTTAAAGTTCTTTCAATAATTATTCTAGAAACACTTGCTTTAGCAAGTCTAGCGTTTAAATATTTTCTAATTTTAGTATCTTCAACTAATTTTGTAGAATAATCTTTTCCTCCGTACCAATTAGAATCCCATCCCTTAATGATTCCCAATCTGTTTGCTATTGGATTACACTTTTGTCCCATCTAATACTATATTAATTGTTGTTTTGTTTACTTTCTAATACTAATGTAACGTGATTCGATCTTTTTCTAATACGATAACCTCTTCCTTGTGGTGCAGGTCTTAATCTTTTAAGAGTTCTTCCTTGGTCAACGAAAATTTCTTTAACATATAAATTACTATCTTCTAATCGTTGTCCTTCGTTTTTATTTTGCCAATTCGAAATTGCTGACAATAAAAGTTTTTCAACTTTGCGTGAAGCTTCTTTAGAACTAAATTTTAACATGTCAAGTGCTCTATTTACTTCAATTCCTCGAACCATATCAGCAACCAATCTCATTTTTCTTGGCGAACTAGGACAATCATTCAGTACTGAAAAACTTTTAGCTTTTCTTTCATCCTTCATTTGGTTCGCCATATTTCTTTTTCTTGCTCCCATAATCTATTTTTCAATTTCTAAGAACTATATTATCTCTTACTTCCTGCGTGTCCTCTAAAAGTACGTGTTGGTGCAAATTCTCCTAATTTGTGTCCAACCATATTTTCAGTAACATACACTGGAATAAACTTATTACCATTATGAACTGCAATTGTAAGACCAACGAAATCAGGTGGTATAACCGAAGCTCTTGCCCATGTTTTAATTGCTGTTTTCTTGCCTGATTCATTCATCTTTATAACTTTTCTTTCAAGTTTATAATCGATAAATGGTCCTTTTTTTAATGATCTACTCATAATATTTCTATTAAGCTAAATTTACTTTCTTCTTCTTTCTACAATATATTTATTCGAATCTTTCTTCGGAGCTCTAGTTTTATATCCTTTGGCTAGTAAACCTTTTCTAGAACGAGGGTGTCCTCCTGAAGATCTTCCTTCTCCTCCTCCCATTGGGTGGTCAACTGGATTCATCGCAACACCTCTAACTCTTGGTCTTCTTCCATTCCACCTTGTTCTTCCTGCTTTACCAGAGTTTGTTAAGAAATGCTCAGCATTAGAAACCGTTCCAATTGTTGCTTTGCATGAAATTAAAACTTTACGAGTTTCTCCTGATGGTAATTTTACAATTGCATATTTTCCTTCTCTTGAAGTCAATGTTGCATAACTTCCGGCACTTCGAGCCATAACAGCTCCTTGACCAGGACGTAATTCTATATTATGAACAATCGTTCCAAGAGGAATATTTTCTAAATACAATGTATTGCCTAAATCTGGAGAAGCTTCTTTTCCTGATAAAATTACTTGACCAACTTTCAAACCATTTGGTGCAACAATATATCTCTTTTCTCCGTCGGCATAGCTGACTAATGCAATTCGTGCAGTTCTATTAGGATCGTATTCGATAGTTTTAACAACAGCAGACATTCCATCTTTTTCTCTTCTGAAATCAATCAATCTATATCTTCTCTTGTGTCCACCACCAATATATCTCATAGTCATCTTACCAGTATTATTTCTTCCTCCAGTTTTGCTCATTGATTGAACCAATGATTTTTCGGGAGTAGTGCTAGTAATATCGTCAAATGAACTAACAACTTTACGTCTTTGTCCTGGTGTTACAGGATTTAACTTTCTTATTGCCATCTTATTTAAATATTGCTATAAAAATCTATTTTATCTCCATCAACTAAAGTAACAACAGCTTTTTTATAAGCATTTGTTTTACCTTTTTGAACTCCTGTTTTAGTGAATCTAGATTTTGCTTTTCCACCATAAATCATTGTGTTAACATCATCAACAGATACACTATACATATCCTCAACTGCTTTTTTTATTTGCAGTTTATTTGCTTTTTTACTGACAACAAAACCGTATCGGTTTAGGGAATCTCCCTGCTTTGTCATTTTTTCTGTTACTATTGGTCTAACTAAAACACTCATTTTAACTTCTATTTTACTAACATTTCGTTTAAAACGTCAACTGTACTTTTAGTTAAGAGCAATGACGTTGATTTCATAATGTTATAAGTTGTTAATTCTAAAACAGTTGCAACTTCACTTCCGTTTAAATTTCGGGAAGACAAATATACATTATTATTTGGTTCTGATAAAACTAAAAGTGATTTATTATCAGATATTTTTAAATTTTTCTTCAATTCAACAAAATTTTTAGTTTTAACTTGATCGAAGGAAAAATCTTCTAAAATAATAATGTTATTATTTTTTGCTTTGTAAGCAAGAGCTGATTGTCTTGCTAAGACTTTAAGCTTTTTATTTAATTTAAATCTATAAGAACGTGGTCGTGGTCCAAATGCTCTTCCTCCTCCAACAAATACGGGAGACTTAACGCTACCAGCTCTAGCTGTTCCAGTACCTTTTTGTCTCTTAATTTTTTTAGTACTTGCATTTACTTCTCCCTTTTCTTTAGCTTTATGAGTTCCTTGTCGATTATTTGCTAAAAATTGTTTTACATCAAGATAAATAGCATGATCGTTGGGCTCAATCCCAAAAACTAAATCGTTCAATTCAACTGTTGAACCAGTCTCTTTTCCGTCTATGTTTAATACTTTAACTTTCATTAGAATTCAATTGTTATATATGATCCTTTTGAACCAGGTATTGGTCCACTTAATAAAACCAAATTATTTTCAGGTAATATTTTTTCTATTCTTGAGTTAAGGAATTTTACTCTATCTCCGCCCATTCTTCCTGCCATTCTCATTCCTTTAAAAACTCTTGAAGGCCATGACGAAGCTCCCAACGAACCTGGTGCTCGCAATCTGTTGTGCTGTCCGTGAGTTTTATCCCCAACTCCAGCAAAACCGTGACGTTTAACAACGCCTTGATTCCCTTTACCTTTAGAAGTTCCAACAACATCAACCCAAGCACCTTCATTTAGCATCTCAACCGTTAGAATGTCTCCAACTTTAACTTCTTTACCAAAATCTCTTATTTCAAGAACTTTTCTTTTAGGAGTGGTAGATGCATTTTTAAAGTGACCTATCTCAGATTTAGTGCTGTGCTTTTCCTTTTTATCATCAAAAGAAATTTGGACAGCATTGTATCCATCGGTTTCTACAGTTTTAACTTGAGTAACAACACACGGTCCACATTCAACTACTGTGCATGCAATATTTTTACCTGCTTCCGTGTAGATAGAGGTCATTCCTACTTTTTTGCCTATAATTCCTAGCATTTTTAAAAAATTTACAATTAAACCTTAATTTCTACATCAACACCACTAGGTAATTCCAACTTCATTAGTGCATCGATAGTTTTAGCTGTTGAGCTATAGATATCTAACAATCTTTTGTATGAACAAAGTTGAAACTGTTCTCTAGCCTTCTTGTTAACAAACGGCGAACGCAAAACTGTGAAAATTCTTTTATGTGTTGGTAATGGTATCGGACCACTTACAACAGCTCCCGTTGCTTTAACAGTTTTAACGATCTTTTCCGCTGACTTATCCACTAAATTATGATCGTAAGACTTTAATTTTATTCTAATCTTCTGACTCATCTGATTATATAATTAAACAAATAATAATTTTCCAAACGTTTTATCAACAACTTCTTTTGCTAAATGTGCAGGAACTTCTTCAAAATGTGAAAATTCCATTGATGAAGTAGCTCTTCCTGAAGTTATTGTTCTTAATACGGTAACATATCCAAAATTTTCGGCTAGCGGAACTCTCCCTTTAATCACCCTATTGCCTAACCTCGACTCCATTCCTTCAACCTTACCTCTTCTTTTATTTAAATCTGCAATTACGTCTCCCATATAATCTTCAGGAGTTATAATTTCAATTTTCATGATTGGTTCAAGAAGTACAGGATTGGCTTTTTTACAAGCGTCTTTGAAAGCAAATTTAGCTGCAATTTCAAATGCAAGAGCATCTGAATCAACCGTATGATAAGCTCCATCTAATAAAGTTACTCTAACGCTATCAACACTAAATCCTGCTAAAGCCCCATTGTTCATTGCATCCTTTAATCCTTTTTCTATAGAGGGTACAAATTCCTTTGGTATATTGTTTCCTTTTAATTCATTTTTAAAAACTAATCCCTTTTCTCCTTTTTCAGCAGGCGAAACATTGATTAATAATTCTGCAAATCGACCTCTTCCCCCTGATTGTTTTTTAAACACTTCTCTATGCTCAACAGACTTTGTGATAGCTTCTTTATAAGCAACTTGCGGAGCTCCATGATTACAGTCGATATGAAATTCTCTTTTTAATCGATCAACTAAAATTTCTAAATGCAACTCTCCCATTCCACTAATAATGGTCTGACCAGATTCATTATCGTACTTAATTTTAAATGAAGGATCTTCATCTGCTAATTTATCTAATGCAAGCATTAACTTTTCAACATCAGCTTGAACTTTTGGTTCAATTGCCAAGCCTATAACGGGCTCAGGAAAATCAATAGATTCAAGCGTAATAATTCGTTTTGAATCGGATAAGGTATCTCCTGTTTTTAAATCTTTAAATCCAACAATTGCACAAATATCACCTGCTTCGACAAATTCTTTAGCTGTTTGCTTATTTGCATGCATCTGAAAAATTCTAGAAATTCTTTCTTTTTTATCAGTCCTAACATTTAATACGCTTTCACCCGTGTTAATTGTTCCCGAATATACTCTTAAATATGCCAATCGACCAACATAAGGATCGGTAGCAATTTTAAAAACCAAAGCGGCTAATGGCTCAGAAGCTGAAGCAACTAATTTCACTTCTTGTTCTGTTTTAGTATTAATTCCTTTTATTACTTCAATATCAGCTGGACTAGGCAAATAATTTGCTACTGCATCTAATAATTTTTGTATTCCTTTATTTTTAAAAGCAGCTCCGCATAACATAGGAACGACTGCAGACTCTAAGGTTGCTTTTCTAATTATTGCTATAAGTTCTTCCGATTCGATAGAATCAGGATTTTCGAAAAACTTTTCTAGCAAATCGTCACTAAATTCTGCAACGCTTTCAATTAGTTTACTTCTCCACTCGTTCGCTTCTTCGACTAGATCAGATGGAATTTCCTCAACGGTATATGTTGCTCCTAAATCCTCTGTGTTCCAAATATAAGCCTTATTTTCTATTAAATCAATCACTCCTTTAAAGTCTTCTTCAATTCCGATAGGAATTTGAATAGGAAGAGGATTTGCTCCAAGCTTTTCTTTAACTTGGCTTACAACATTGAAAAAATCAGCACCAGAACGGTCTAATTTATTTACAAAAGCGATGCGTGGAACATTGTATTTATTTGCTTGTCTCCATACAGTTTCTGATTGCGGTTCAACTCCTCCAACTGCACAAAAAACAGCAACAGCCCCATCTAGAACTCTCAGCGAACGTTCAACTTCTACTGTGAAGTCAACATGTCCTGGAGTATCGATGATATTTATTTTGTATTTATTTTTATTAGCATTCCAATAAGTAGTAGTGGCAGCTGATGTAATGGTAATGCCTCGCTCTTGTTCTTGAGCCATCCAATCCATTGTGGCAGTACCCTCATGAACCTCACCAATTTTGTGATTAATGCCGGTATAATACAGAATTCTTTCTGTAGTAGTTGTTTTACCGGCATCAATGTGAGCCATGATACCAATGTTTCTTGTATATTTTAAGTCTGCCATTAACACTACTCTTGTCCTTCTATTTTATTAAAATCTAAAATGAGAAAAAGCTTTGTTTGCTTCAGCCATTCTGTGAGTATCTTCTTTTTTCTTGAAAGCTCCACCCTCTTCATTATAAGCAGCCATAATTTCAGCAGCCAATTTCTCTCCCATTGAACGTCCAGAACGTTTTCTTGCAAATAAAATCATATTTTTAATACTTATAGAGGTTCTTCTATCAGGGCGAATCTCCATTGGTACTTGAAATGTTGCACCACCAATTCGTCTACTTTTAACCTCAACAGCAGGAGAAATATTTTCTAAAGCTTTTTTCCAAATTTCAACTGGAGCTAAACCACTTTCTTTCATCTTAGTGCTAACAATATCCATCGCTCCATAAAAAACCTCATATGCAATACTCTTCTTACCATCTGACATTAAATCGTTAACAAATCTTGTTACTAATTTGTCATTAAATTTAGGATCTGGCAATAATATCCTCTTCTTTGGTTTTGATTTTCTCATTTCTAAAAACTTCTAAATATTATTTTTTTACTTTTGGTCTTTTAGCTCCATATTTTGAACGTCTTTGTGTTCGACCTTCAACGCCTGATGTATCTAAGGCTCCTCTAACAATGTGATACCTAACGCCTGGCAAATCTTTCACCCTACCTCCACGTATAAGGACTATTGAGTGTTCTTGTAAATTATGTCCTTCTCCAGGAATATATGAGTTAACTTCTTTCCCATTTGTTAATCTAACCCTTGCAACTTTTCTCATTGCTGAATTAGGTTTTTTTGGTGTAGTAGTATAGACACGCACACAAACTCCTCTTTTTTGTGGACAAGAATCCAATGCTCGAGATTTACTTGTTGTTACAACTTGTTTTCTTCCTTTTCTTACTAACTGCTGTATTGTCGGCATATATAACTATTTAAATTACATTTTTTTTCCATAAAACGGAACGCAAAGGTAAGACATTTTTTCTTTATTACAACACCAACGCAGAAATTTTATGTCTTTCGTCAAAAAAAGCAATAAAACTTAATATTTCTAATTAATCTATCGAATAAACACGCAAAAACATTATGTGCTTAATATCTCATTATCAAAATATTAAAACATTTATATAAATATCTAAACCGTTTTAGATATTTATATTTATATTTGTAATATGAAAAAAACTCAACTTAACGACATTGCAAAAATTCTAGGTGTTTCCAAAACACTTGTCTCGTTGGTATTAAATAACAAGGGTAATGAAACGGGAATAAGTAGTGAAACTCAACGAAAAGTTATTGAAAAAGCAAAAGAACTAAATTATACCCCAAACAACTTTGCGAGAGGACTTCGAATTGGAAAATCTAATACGATTGGACTCATTGTTTCGGATATTTCGAATCCTTTTTATTCGAAACTTGCACGAACCGTCGAAAATTTAGCATACTTAAATAATTATAATATCATCATTTGCAGTTCTGATGAAAAACCCGAAAAAGAAGAAAAGCTAATTAACATATTATTAAACAAGGGAGTTGATGGGCTAATTATTTCCTCAACCCTTTATTCTCCCGACATTTTCTTTGAATTAAAAGAAAAAAACTTTCCTTTTGTTTTGATTGATCGACATTTTAATAATAGAGAATTCAATTATATAGGTGTTGATAATATTGAAGGAAGTTTTGAAGGAACAAGCCTTTTAGCTAAAAGAGGGCATTCCAATATAGGTTTTATAACTCTAGGACCTCAACACATATCTTCGTTAAATGACAGATTAGAGGGATATAAACTCGCATTGAAAAGCAACAAATTAAAAGTTAATAACTCACTTATTAAATATTTACCATTTGAATTTAACGATACACACATTAAAAATGCAATTACTGATTTAATAACGCAAAAAGTTGATAGTATATTTTTCGCAAATAATACCTTAGCTCTAAAGTCGCTCCCAATAATTAAATCCCTAAAAATAAACATTCCTAAACATATTGCCGTAATCAGTTTCGATGATATTGATGTTTTTGAATACACATATACTTCAATAAGTGCAATCAGACAACCAATTGAAAAGATATGCAAACAATCTTTTGAAATTTTGATTAAAAATATTCAACGAGCAAGCAATAAAGTTACACACAAAGAATTATCAACAGAACTAATTCTAAGAGAATCAACAAATAAATAATATGAGTACTAAAAAAAATACAGCCGCAATTTTCGTAATAACATCTTTATTTTTTATGTGGGGTTTTATGACTTGTATGAACGACATTTTAATTCCACATATGAAAAAGATATTTGAACTTACTCACTTTAGAGCCATGTTAGTTCAGTTTTCGTTTTTTGGTGCATATTTCGTTGGTTCAATTATTTATTTTTTTGTATCGTCAAACTACGGAGATCCTATTAATAAGATTGGATATAAACGAGGAATTATCGTTGGGCTTGTTTTATCCGCTATTGGCACGAGTCTGTTTTATCCCGCTTCTGAAATTAAGTCTTATGGGTTCTTTCTTTCGGCATTATTTGTTATAGGATTAGGATTTACGATGCTACAAATTGCTGCCAATCCATACATTTCGATACTTGGAGATGAAAAAACCGCTTCGGGAAGATTAAACCTTGCTCAAGGTTTCAATTCACTTGGAACAACAATAGCACCCTTAATCGGAGGTTTTTTAATTTTTAAATATTTTGCAAACTCCGATTCATCTAATTCAAATTCGGTACAAATTCCATATTTAATATTCACAGTCGTATTTATCTTAATTGCTTTAATCATAACATTCACGAAACTGCCTCACATTAACAAATCAGAGGAAATAGTAAAAGGACTTGGAGCATTAAAATTCAGACATTTAAAACTAGGAATGATTGCCATTTTCATGTATGTTGGTGCAGAAGTAGGAATCGGAAGTATTCTAATTAGTTTTATCGGACTCGACAATATTACAGGTTTAACCGAAAATGAAGCAAGTACATTTGTTGCTTTTTATTGGGGAGGTTTAATGATTGGACGATTTATGGGAGCCATATCATTATCAAAATTCGACAAAAAACATTTAATGTATGCCTACATGATTGTCAGTGCTGTTGCTGCATTTTTTATAATTTATTTATCTGCATACGCAAAAAGCGGAATTAGCCTGAATACTGTTATATTTTACGTTTTCAACATCTTAATTTCATTCTTTGCATTTATAGCCGGAAAATCAAAAACAAGTAGAACTCTATTCATATTCAGCCTTTTAGCAATAGCATTTATCGCTACGGCTATATTTACTAACGGTTACTTAGCAATGTGGTTAATATTAGGAGTTGGTATTTTCAACTCAATAATGTGGTCAAATATCTTTACTTTATCGATAGCAAAACTTGGCAAGTTTACTTCTCAGGGCTCATCACTTTTAATAATGATGATTGTTGGAGGAGCAACTTTACCAATTATTCAAGGATATTTAGCCGATAAAATTGGGATTCAATATTCATTCATTATCCCTCTTTTAGCATACATTTATATTGCATATTTCGGATTGAAAGGATATAAAATTAAAGAATTACCGAATTAATCAAATTTAAGATAAAAAATTATGAAACAACAAATGGTTATCGGAATAGATATTGGAGGCACAAACACGGTTGTTGGTTTAGTTAATAAGGACGGAGAATGCACAGAAAACATTTCGTTTTCGACCAAACAAGGCAACAGCTTCGAAGATTACTTTACAATTTTTGTGAAAAATATAAGCGATTTAATAACAAAGAATAAAGACGTAGAAATAATTGGTTTTGGCATTGGTGCCCCAAATGCAAACTATTACACTGGGATAGTTGAAAACGCTCCAAATTTAAACTGGCATGGAACAATAAAACTAAAACAGATTGTAGAGCAAGCATTCAAGGTTCCTACTTATATTACCAATGATGCAAATGCTGCTGCAATTGGAGAAATGTTGTTTGGTGGAGCAAAAAATATGAAAGAATTCGTTGTAATAACGCTTGGTACGGGCTTAGGAAGCGGATTCGTAACCAATGGAAACGTTTTATATGGTTATAGTGGTTTCGCCGGAGAACTTGGACATACAACCGTTGTAAAAGACGGTCGCCAATGCGGATGTGGAAGAAAAGGTTGCCTCGAAACATATGTTTCTGCAACCGGAATAACCCGAACAATGATTGAACTCCTCGAAAACAAAACGGTTGAATCGGAATTAAGAAATTACAACATCAACGAAATCACATCTAAACATATTTTCGATGCAGCCAAAAATGGAGACAAACTCGCCATTGAAGCATTTGAGTTTACCGGCGAAATGCTTGGACTAAGCCTTGCAAATATGGTTGCAATAACAAGCCCCGAAGCAATATTTCTATTTGGAGGACTTGCACAATCGGGAGATTTCATATTCAAACCAACGATTAAATCGTTTAACGAAAACTTATTGACTTGTTTCACGGGAACTGTCAAAATACTCGAATCAGGATTAAAAGGAAATATGACTGCTGTTCTAGGAAGTGCGGCTTTGTGCTGGAACGAATTAAACAAGTAACATTCAACAAGATGAAGAAAATACTGTTTTACATTTCATTTTTTTTAATTATTGCATCATGTTCAACACATGAGGAAAATGTAGATTTAACGCTTTACGTAAATCCATTGGTTGGGACTGATGGACACGGACACACATTTCCGGGAGCCACGCTCCCATTCGGTATGGTTCAACTCAGCCCCGACACTCGATTATCAGGCTGGGATGGCTGCTCTGCTTATCATTTTTCTGACAGCATCATATATGGATTCAGCCATACGCATCTAAGTGGAACCGGGTGTTCCGATTATGGCGACATTTTATTTATGCCAACAACAAATTTCGACAAGAGTAAAACATACAACAAAATATCTTCATCATTTAACCACAACAACGAAAAAGCAAGTCCCGGTTATTATTCCGTAAAATTGAAAAATCAAATTAATTGCGAATTTACCGTTACTGCTCGTTCAGGATTTCATTCATATAGTTTTCCGGATCATGCAGAACAATATTTGCTTATCGATTTAAACCATCGAGATGAAGTGTTGGAATCGAAAATTGAAATTATAAATGATTCTACGATTTGTGGCTATCGAATTTCAAAAGCTTGGGCAGCCGAACAACACATTTATTTTTACAGTAAACTTTCAAAACCGATTCGTAAAAGCTATTTTTATATAAACGATTCGCTAATTCTTGACTCGACAAAACACGAAGGAAAAAATGTAAAACTCGTTTTATCTTTCG
This sequence comes from Bacteroidetes bacterium GWF2_33_38, assembly GCA_001769505.1. Classification (GTDB taxonomy): domain Bacteria; phylum Bacteroidota; class Bacteroidia; order Bacteroidales; family GWF2-33-38; genus GWF2-33-38. The sequence goes on along the minus strand of MEOF01000006.1, from coordinate 91,557 downwards.
AGGAAAATGATAAAACCCTAATGTCAAAAGTTGGTATTTCCAGCGTAAGTATTGAAGGTGCAAAACAAAGTTTAGAGAATGAAAATCCCGAATGGAATTTCAATATGTGTAAAGATAAAGCAACATTGGAATGGAAATCGTATTTAAGTAAAATCGATGTTGAAGGAGAAGAAGAATATAAAAAAGTTTTTTACACAGCACTCTACCATACAGCTACTCACCCAAATATTTTTAATGATGTTGACGGAAAATATCGCGGAAGAGATTTACGGATTCATCGAATTGAAAATTCAAATTATTATACCGTATTTTCACTTTGGGATACATACAGAGCAGCTCATCCTCTGCTTACGATTATTGAGCCTCAACGTACGAATGATTTTATAAACACATTCATAAAACAATATGAGGAAGGAGGAAGACTTCCTATATGGGAACTTGCAGGAAATGAAACCGATTGTATGATTGGATATCATTCTGTTTCAGTAATCGCTGATGCATTTTTAAAAGGAATCGATAATTTTGATTCACTCAAAGCATATGAAGCAATAAAAAATAGCAGCATGCTCAACCATTTGGGATTGGATTCATATAAAGAATACGGCTATATTCCATCGGATAAAGAACATGAGTCGGTTTCAAAAACATTAGAGTACGCTTACGACGATTGGTGTATTGCTCAAATGGCAAAAAAATTAAACAAAAAAGAGGATTACGAATATTATATGGTAAGAGCACAATCTTATAAAAATATGTTCGACCCCGAAACCAAATTTATGCGGGCAAAAGAAAATGGCAAATGGTATTCTCCATTTAATCCATCAGAAGTCAATAATCATTATACCGAAGCAAACTCGTGGCAATATAGCTTTTATGTTCCTCACGATGTAAAAGGACTAATAAACTTACATGGCGGAAATAATTATTTTACTAAAAAACTAGATTCTCTGTTCACAACATCATCTCATACATCAGGTCGACAACAAGTTGACATTACTGGATTAATAGGACAATACGCCCACGGAAACGAACCCAGTCATCACATGGCTTATTTGTACTCTTATGCTAAAGAACCTTGGAAAACTCAACAATACGTACACGAAATATTAACAAAATTGTATTCATCTGATGCTAACGGTTTATGCGGAAATGAAGACTGTGGACAAATGTCGGCATGGTATGTTTTAAGTGCAATGGGATTTTATCCTGTATGTCCTGGAAGTAACGAGTACATTATAGGAAGTCCCTTATTTGAAAAAATTACCATCAATTTAGAAAACGGTAAAAAATTCGTAATTGATGCAAAAAATATCAATGATGAAAACTTTTATATTGAATCAACGGAACTTAACTCAAAAAAATATACAAAAACATATATTACACATCGTGATATTTTAGAAGGAGGTCATATCGTTTTTGAAATGACGAATACTGCAAATAAATCGATGAAATTAACAGACGCAGATTTGCCATCTTCAATCAATTCTTCGTCAGAAATTATTTCAAATCCGTATTTCGAGTACAATAACAAAGTTTTTATTGATTCGCAAGATATTACTATCAACACCCCAATCAAAAATGTTATAACTTTCTATACAACAGATGGCAGCATACCAAACGAATCATCAACATTATACACTAAGCCTCTTTTAATTAATAAAAATGTCGAAATAAAAGCGATATCGTATATCGGAAATAAAAAAAGCAAGGTAGAAACTTGTAAACTCTATAAAATAAGCAAGAATCGTTCAATCAGAATCATAAATCCTTATAATCCACAATATTCTGCAGGAGGAGACATCGGATTAATAGATCAAATCAGAGGAACAACAAATTTCAAACTAGGAAATTGGCAAGGCTATCAAGATACAGATTTTGAAGCCATTGTTGATTTGGGCGAAACAAAAAGTATATCGAAATTCGGAGCTGGTTTTTTACAAGATATTCGGTCTTGGATTTGGATGCCAAAATACGTTGACATACTAATTTCGTCCGATGGTCAAAATTTTACAAAAATATGGACAATCAAAAACGAAATTCAAAATAACGATTATTCACTGATTACCAAAGACTTTGTTGTAAATTTATATCCTAAAGACGTAAGATATATTAAAATATTTGCCAAAAACGTTGGAAATATTCCCGAATGGCATGCGGGATTTGGAGGAAAATCGTTTATATTTGTTGATGAGATAATTATTGAATAAATATGGTTGAAAACAACGAAATAACAATATTTATAGTCGAAGACGAGCCGATATTTATCTCGCTCATTAAATACCAACTCCTTAAACTCAACCTTAGTAATTATCACATTTTTGTTAATGGAGAGATTTGCCTCAAGCATCTCGACATTAAACCAGATGTAGTAATTCTTGATTACAACCTTGGCGGAATTAACGGAATAGAAGTTCTGAAAAAAATAAAAAAACTTTATTTAGATGCGTATGTTATCATGTTTTCGTCAAACAGAGAAGAAGAAATGTACGAAGAATGCATGAAACACGGTGCCGATGAGTATATCGAAAAAAATGTTACTGCATTGATTAAAGTCAAAAATACATTGAGTTTATTGATGAAAAAGGTTGAGGTGTAGTTCGTTTATCCCAACAAAAAATGCTTAGCAAAAAGTTCATATATACAGCCCAATTAATAAGTATATTATACCCATTATGTATATGCAATTGTTAGGAAAAATAGAACCAAAGAGGTTATGAAAATATTATTACAATTAACAACCATGCTTTTAGTTTCATGTCAGACATCAATGACTGAAAATATCAAAACCCAGACTGATTCAGTTGTATCTGCAAATAATGGAACTATAGAAGAATTAGTTATTGATACAATTTTAGAAAGAAATAATCCAAAAAATCTTGACTTAAATAATCATCAACTTTTTATTGATACGACAAGAAATTCCATTTTTTATCAGGAAATTCTTAATTGGAAACCTAATGATTTTGATTCTAGTGGTGTTAACTATTATTTAAGTGAAATTTCAAGAGATTATAAATTGAAACCCTTGAATATAGAGAATTTTCCAAAAATATGGATTACCCTTGAAAAACTTAATAATAAATTTGTGGTCTATTATAGTTGTGATGGAATTACCCCAAGGTTTGAAATTGCAGATAAGTCATTAAATTTTTATGCGGTTGAGCCTGACGTAGATGCATTATCTAAAGTTGTTGAAAACAGCAAAGACAGAATAAAAATTGAATTAAGAACCATTGAACAAAAATCCCAATCAAAAAAAGCATTATTGACAATTCGCAAGACAAAATATAGAGATGTTTATTTATTATCAATTCAATATGACACATGGGAAATGCAAAAAATTGTTACTCCAGTTGAAAAAATTGCAAATTTTGATATGGTTGTTAATTATTGTAATAAAGTCAAGATTCTAGAATATAATAGATTTGATGAAACAAACTATAAAGAATATTAAACATATTGATAAATCAAGCACAGGCAAAGATAACAGTTCAAAAGACGTTGCAATCCCTCATGGTTGCGACGTTTTTTAGCGACAACCGTTAGCATTAATCTCAACAACAAACATTTTACTATTGACCAAATTCTTAATTTTTTTCTTGGCTTCTAAAATGCTTATCATTCTTATTACAAATAACTTCCCCAACATTGTTTTTCTTGTCAAAATACAAACAAAATCGTGAATTAAATCGGATTAATTGTCTATATTTAAATTATGGAAATACTAAATTTAATCAAGAACGATGAAGGATTAATTCCTTATCAACGTGAAATTGAACGTAGATATAATTTATTTAAAAATAAATACAATGAATTTTGTGCTACCACCATGAATTTTGGCGATTATGCCAACGGATATTTGTATTATGGTTTGCACAAAACAAACGATAGTTGGATTTTACGTGAATGGTTGCCAAATGCTTCAGAAGTGTTTTTAATTGGCGATTTTTCTGATTGGAAACCTCGAATTGAATACATTTTTACTCGCCGAGATTCTGGAAATTTCGAACTTCAAATTCCATTGCAAACACTTCAACATTTAACAAATTACAAACTTTTTGTACGATGGGGAAATGGCGAAGGTGAACGCATTCCGGCTTATGCTCGAAGAGTTGTTCAAAACGTTGAAACAAAATTATTTACAGCTCAAGTTTGGGCTCCCGAAAGCGAATATCAGTGGAAAAATCCAATTCCAAAACGCAACGATAATCCACTAATTTACGAAACTCATATTGGAATGTCGAGCATTCACGGACACGTAAATACGTATGTTGATTTTCGCATAAATGTGTTGCCCCGAATAGCAAAACTTGGCTACAATTGCATCCAAATTATGGGAATTCAAGAACATCCATATTATGGTTCGTTTGGTTATCAAGTTTCGAGTTTTTTCGCACCATCGTCACGTTTTGGAAATCAAGATGAGTTGAAAGAATTAATTGACACAGCTCACGGTTTGGGAATTACAGTAATTTTAGATTTGGTTCATTCTCACGCTGTTAAAAACGTAAACGAAGGTTTGGGTTTGATGGATGGAACTGAATATCAATATTTTCACGGAGGTGATAGAGGAAATCACTCTTTGTGGGATTCTAAAATTTTCAATTATGGAAAAAATGAAGTTCTACATTTCTTGCTTTCGAACTGCAAATATTGGTTGAGCGAATTCCATTTCGATGGTTTCCGTTTCGATGGAATTACGAGTATGTTGTACTACCATCACGGTTTGTATAAAGATTTTTTAAATTACAACGATTATTTCGATGGAACTCAAGATAACGATGCAATTACCTATTTAACATTGGCAAATGCTTTAATTCACGAAGTAAATCCAAATGCAATTACGATTGCCGAAGATGTGAGCGGAATGCCAGGTTTGGCTTCAAAAATTGACGATGGCGGAATGGGTTTCGATTTCCGAATGTCGATGGGAGTTGCCGATATGTGGGTGAAAATTTTGAAAGAGAAAAAAGACGAAGATTGGCATGTTGGCGATATGTTTTATCATTTAACCGACAAACGAAAAGAAGAAAAAACTATAAATTATGCCGAGTGTCACGACCAAGCAATGATGGGCGATAAAACGCTGATATTCAATTTGCTTGAAGATAAAATGTACACATCGATGAACGTAAATACTTCCGATTTGAAAGTTGACCGCGGAATTGCAATTCACAAACTTATTCGACTTTCAACTTTGGCAACAAGTGGTGGCGGATATTTGAATTTTATGGGAAATGAATTTGGACATCCCGAATGGATTGATTTTCCTCGCGAAGGAAACGATTGGAGCCATCATCACGCACGCCGTCAATGGAATTTAGTTGATGATTTATCATTAAAATATCAATATTTGAATAATTTTGATTTAGCTATGGTTCAATTAATTAAACGTGAAGATGTGTTGAAATTCGAACCTTTTGCAATTGACCAAAACAATAACGACCAAATTTTGGTTTTCAAACGAGGAAATTTAGTTTTTGCTTTCAATTTTAATCCCGACAAATCGTTTACTGATTATGGTTTTGAAATTGATGCCGGAAAATATAAAATTGTTCTCGACAGCGATGCAATTCAATTTGCAGGTTTTGATAGAAACGACGATTACCGTGAAATTTTTACTGTAAAAGCAATGAAAAAAGATTGGTTAAAATTGTATTTACCAAGTAGAAGTGCTTTGGTTTTGAAACGTGTGGATTAGCAAAATTTCTACTTTCACGACTTCTCATCAAAAAAAACTTAAAAATATTCAACTTTGTTTTGCATATGTTATATATTTCTATAACATTGTGTTCTAAAATAATTCGTGATGAAAAGAATTTATCTCATCATAACAGCAAGTATCGTAATACTATTGTTAGTTGATTGCAAAAAGGGCGAAAATGATCCTTTTATTTCTTTAATTTCAAGAACCTCTAGACTAAAAGGTGAATGGGAACTTGTTGAAGTCTCTGAAAATAGAGATATTACATATTTAGGAGACCATTTATACATTGAATATAGTTACAGTAACTCTTACATTACAGAAAAGTACACGTCATCATGGTCAAACGATGTTGAAACGTACCAAACGAAATATAATTTAAGCATTGTATTTGAAGATGACGGTTTGTACAATCTTAGTGAAGAAATCGAGGATACTCTATATACAATAGAAGGTGGCTGGATGTGGTCAACAAAATCAAATGAATTGGAAGTAAAAAAGAAAGAAGCAATAATTCTATTTGGAAAAAAATTTGAGATTGACAAAATAAATGAGAAGTATTCAAATTTTTATACTGGGGAACTTAATAACGGTAGTTTATTATATGTAGATGAATTGAGGAATAATAAACTTGTTATTAAAACAGATAATACATATAAAAATGAAAGCGGTTTTGAAATAAACCATGTAGGATATAGAACGTATGAAAAAATCAAATAGTACTTTATTATACTCTTTGCATTTAATCTATGTTTCACTTTTCTTCCTTTTTAATACTCAATTTTAAATAAAATGTTTGTTTATTATGTAAAAAAATGTACATTTGATGCGTTAATTATTTTTTAATTTTATTTATAATTTATGAACATTTACATTGGAAATCTTAACTTTAACTTAGTTGAAGATGAATTAAAAGAAATTTTTGAAGAGTATGGTGAAGTAACTTCAGTTAGAATCATCACTGACAAATTCTCAGGAAGAAGCAAAGGCTTTGGTTTTGTTGAAATGGCAAATGCATCAGAAGCTAATGTTGCTATCGAGAACCTTAACGGTGCTGACATAGGTGGAAGAAACATTAAAGTTAGCGTTGCTCAAGAAAAACAAGAAAGATCGGAAAGACCAGACCGTGGCGACAGAAGAAGTTTTAACAGACGTCGTGACTAAAAAATCTTTTTGTTTTGTTATTTGAAAAAATATTAAAACCGAACGATATTAAAAAAAACAGGCTTAAAGCCTGTTTTTTTTGTTTATAATATTCCTATCTTGATAATAAACTCGCTGTTTCGACAAGTTTAATAAACTCTGATCTATAACCATTTTCATCATTCCCTTTCGACTGCTTTGCCAAAGCTAACACTTGCCCGAACGAAGCATTTGCTTTGTGTTCAGAATCGCGAAGCAACATCCCAAACTCAGCAACCGATGCTGCAAAATTAAAATTTCCACTTCCCTCGCCTACTTCTAAATCTTCTTTTGAAACTCGTTTAACAATCAGAATACTTTCGTCCTCATTCGGTTTCTTGTAACGCAATTTAACAGTCATTAAATTATCGCTATTTACCACATTATTGGTTTGATATTCGAGTGGGTCAACCTTATTGACTTGTTCTTTTGAATTAGCTAAAATCACTTCATATAGAGCTGTAACAGTGTGTCCACTGCCTATTTCTCCAGCATCTTTTTTATCATTATTGAAATCCTCCTTATTTAACATTCTGTTTTCATAACCTATTAATCTATATGCTTTTACTTGATTAGGATTAAACTCAATTTGAATTTTCACATCTTTGGCAATGGTATAAAGCGTTCCCCAAAGTTCTTTTCCAAAAATTTTATTTGCCTCCATAATATTATCGATGTACGAATAGTTTCCATTTCCAGCATTTGAAATTTGTTCCATTTTTGAATCTTTATAATTTCCCATTCCAAAACCCAAAACGGTTAGAAAAACGCCATCGTTTCTTTTTTCTTCGATTAAACTTACCATTTCGGCATCGCTACTAGCACCAATATTAAAATCGCCATCGGTTGCCAAAATCACTCTGTTATTTCCTTCAGCAATAAAACTCTCTTTTGCAACCTTGTAAGCTAGTTTAATTCCATCACCGCCAGCAGTTGAACCACCTGCGTTAAGTCTGTCTAGAGCCTCAAGTATTTTTGCTTTTTCGTTTCCCGATGTTGGTTCCAAAACTAAACCAGCAGCTCCCGCATATACCACAATAGCAACCCTATCTTGAGGACGAAGTTTATCTACCAAAATTTTAAAAGCATTTTTCAACAATGGGAGCTTATTTGCATCAGCCATTGAACCTGAGACATCAATTAAAAAAACTAAATTATTTGCAGGTATTTTCTCGCTCTTAATATTTTCACCTTGCAAGCCTACCAAAACTAATTTGTGATCTTCGTTCCACGGACAATTGTTCATCTCTAAATTAACCGAAAAGGGGTCGCCATTTTTAGGTTGTGGATAATTATAATCGAAATAATTTATCATTTCCTCAATTCTTACCACATCTTTATGAGGTAGAGTGCTTTGGTTTACAAAACGTCGGACATTTGAATACGATGCTCTATCTACATCAATCGAAAATGTTGATAGCGGATCGTTTAAAACTTCTTTGTAATTATTCTCATTAATCACATCATACGACTCGGTATTAAACTGTTCACTATATAAATCTTCTGCATATCCACCAATCGACATTGCTGCCATATCGTAATCGGCTCTTTTTCCGCATTTTTCTTTTGCAACTGAGGCATTCGGGATATCACATAAAACAGTCTTTGTTTCACATAAGCTTATTTTCGATTCGTCTTCATTTTTTAAAATTTCTCTTTCTTTTGCAATTGGTTCTAAGCTGAGATTTAAACTCGAGACTTTGTCGGTTTCAATTACGATTTTTCGCTCATCTTTTTTGTAATTGGTATGCGAAATCATAATTACATAAGTTCCTTTTGGGAGATTGTTGATTGTAAACTTACCCTGCAAATCGGATTTACACGAAGCAATGTTTTTAGAATTCGCAAATACCGAAATGTCAACTCCTGAAATTCCAGTTCCCGAAAATTTGTCAGTTATTTTCCCTTTTAATATTCCAGTTTCTGTACTGGTTAAACTCAAATTGTCGATGTTTACAGAAAAATAGGTTCCTGTCATCATTGCAAATAAAAAAATTAGTGTTTTCATAATAGTTTAATTTTAGATTAATAATTTCTTTTTCACACATATGATACAAGAGTTTATTTTTTCCATAAATCAATATGAAAATTTTTCTAAAAAAAAGTAAGTCTTTATTTTTTGTAAATAAAAAAGCCTTGCAAAAAAAATCTGCAAGGCTTTCCAATAAAGATGTTAATTTTATTTTTTAGGAATTAATTTTAAAATATCGAGCAAATGTGCCCACCACATTTCAACAGTTTTTATATTAATCCGCTCCTCAGGAGAGTGAGCTCCTTTAATTGTAGGACCGAAAGAAATCATATCAAGTTTTGGATACTTTTCTAAAAACAAACCACACTCTAGGCCCGCATGAATAGCTCTGACTTCCGGCTCGTTCCCAAATAGTTTTTTGTACGAAGCAACCGAAATTTTCAGGATTTCAGAATCTGGGTTTGGAGCCCAGCCCGGATATCCTTCACCATGTTTTACATCTGCCCCTGCAAGTGTAAAAACGCTTTCTACCATATTTGCAATGTCTTCTTTTGCTGAATTTACCGAACTTCGTTGGCTTGTCGTAACTTCAATTTTATTATTTTTAAACTTGACCGAAGCTAAATTGGTTGATGTTTCAACCAAACCCGGCATTTTAGCACTCCATGCATAAACTCCGTGAGGACAAGCATACAAAGAATTAAACAAATTGAACTGAGTATTTTCATCAATTACATTTTTAGGTAAGGAAGTTTCGTTAATGGTTAACTCCATTTTAGGTTCGGTAACCGAAAATTCATCTTTAATGCTTAATGAATATTTTTTGAACTCTGCAATAAATTCGTTCTTTAACTTTTCGTTAACGGTTACAATTGCATAAGCCTCGCGGGGAATCGCATTACGCAAATTACCACCATCGAAAACAGAAAGTCTCAATTCAAAATGGTCTTCATTTTCCCATAAAAAACGGTTTAAAATTTTGTTCGAATTTCCTAATCCTTTATGTATTTCGTCGCCCGAATGCCCTCCTTGCAAACCTTTTACATCAATTCGGTATGCGATATGATTCGATGGTACCGATTCTGATTCATCGTCGAAAGTAGCAACTGTATCAACTCCACCTGCACAACCAATAAAAATCTGACCTTCGTCTTCTGAATCTAGATTTAACAAAATATCTGAATTTAAAAATCCTTCTTCCAACGCAAAAGCTCCCGTTAATCCGGTTTCTTCGTCAACCGTGAATAAACATTCTATTGCACCATGTTCAATGTCGTTTGATGCTAGTATTGCCATTTGAGCTGCCATTCCAATTCCGTCATCAGCTCCAAGCGTAGTTCCTTTTGCCTTTACCCATTCGCCCGAAACAAAAGGAATGATTGAATCATTATCAAAATCGAAAACCGTATCGTTATTCTTTTCGCAAACCATATCCATATGACTTTGCAACAATACTGTTTTCATTTTTTCGTTGCCTTTACTTGCATTTTTTTTAATCAAAACATTTCCCGCTTTATCAACCTTCGTTTCGAGATTATGTTTTTTTCCAAAATCTTGAAGAAATTTTATTATTTTTTCTTCTTTTTTTGATGGACGTGGAACTTGGCATATTTGCTCAAAATATGTCCATACAATCTCGGGATTCAAACTTTTAAAAGTATTCATATTTGTGTTTTAAATTTATTGAATTTTTTATGTCTTAAAATTATTAAAAAAAAGATTGAAATAATGAAAATGAGTATAAATTTGTGATAATTAAATTTAACAAGGACAAAATTTAAAATTAAAATTATGGCAAAACGAACAATTGTAACCATGCCAGGAGATGGTATCGGTAGAGTAGTGTTAGAAGAAACATTAAAAGTATTAACTGCAGCCGGATTTGAAGCTGATTATGTTGAAGGAGATATAGGATGGGAATTTTGGTGCAAAGAAGGAAATCCACTTCCTCAACGTACAATAGATTTATTGGAAAAACATAAAATTGCGTTGTTTGGAGCAATTACATCAAAACCTAAAGACGATGCATTCAACGAGTTAGCTCCCGAATTGAAAGAAAAAAATCTAGTTTATGCTAGTCCAATCGTTGGTTTACGTCAACATTTCGGATTGGATATTTGTATGCGTCCATGCTGTTCTTACACCGGAAATCCATTAAATTTTATCAGAAGAGGCAAAGGAAACGAAATCGAAGAACCAAAGGTTGACGTGGTTATTTTCCGTCAAAATACAGAGGGTTTGTACGGTGGTGTTGAGTGGAGCAATCCTCCAGCACAAGTTTACGATGCAATGATGACCCACCCAAAATTCAAGAAAAACTTTGGTTGGTGTCCAAAAGAAGATATTTCTATTTCGACACGTATTTTTACAAAAAAATATACCGAAAGAATTTTGAGAGCAGCTTTCGAACATGCTAAAAAATACGGGTATAAATCAGTAACCGTTTGCGAAAAGCCAAATGTAATTCGCGAAACATCTGGAATGATGTACAAAATGGCACAACAAATGCAAAAAGCCGATTACAGCAACATTCAATTATGGAACACAAACATTGATGCTCAAATGATGTGGTTAACCAAAAATCCTGAAGATTACGGAGTAATCGTTGCTGGAAATATGTTTGGAGATATAGCTTCTGACGGATTTGCAGGTTTAATTGGAGGTTTAGGCTTTGCTGCAAGTGCACAATTTAATCCCGAAACAGGAATTGGCGTATTTGAACCAACACACGGTTCGGCTCCTAAATATGCCGATTTTAAAGTTTCAATCGTGAACCCAATAGCCATGATTGAATCGGCTTGTATGATGCTTGATTTTATCAATGAACAAGAAATTGCTAAAAAAATTCGTAAGGCCGTTGCAGAAGTTATTGCAGAAGGAAAAGTTCGAACTTACGATATGATGAAAATGACAGGAAAAGCTGACGTTGTTGAAAAAGGAGCTGCTTCTACATCACAAATGGCACAAGCTGTTATTGCAAAACTTTAATTTTTAAATTATGATAGAAATTAAGCAAGAATTTATTGATAAAGCTAAAAAATTGTGGCCCGAATTGGATTGGATTAAAAATGCTGAATTACGCAAACAAACCACTGACACTTGGGCATTGGCTTTACAAAAAAGTGTATTGACACCCGATGATTTGAATAAAATCCCATTTACCTTACTTTGCGGACCCGATTTAAAAGTAACATTTATGGATCACAAACGTTCGGTTGTACACATTGCCCGCGATGCAGGACAAAAAATGAACGAAATGTACCGCGGTGAATTAACTTGCAATATGGACGTACTAATTTCGGGAGCAATTTTAGCCGATGTTGGAAAATTGTTAGAATACGAAATGAAAGATGGAAAATCAGTTCAGGGAAAGTATGGAAAATATTTACGACATCCGTTTTCGGGAGTTTCATTAGCCGAAATGTGCGGAGTTCCTGCCGAAGTTTGTCATATCATTGCGGCACACGCCGGAGAAGGCGACATGATAAAGCGAACCACCGAAGCTTTTGTTGTTCACCATGCTGATTTTATGACATTCGAACCCTTTAAAGATAGATTAAACGTGTAATTTATTTTGTTAAAAGAAGAATCTTTTAAAACCCAAAAACCTCCAAGATTTTAATAAGCTTGGAGGTTTTTTATGGGTATATGTCAGTTTTTTGTAAACAATATATTTCCTAAGATTAATAATCTTTGATTTTAAATTTATATTTTTTTAATAATAATTCGCCACAGTATTTTAATTCTTCGTCCATAGAATTATTAAGATGGTCTGTAACCAAAGCTATCGTTTCTTGATTATAATAATATCTTAAAAGCAAGTCAATACTAATCAGACTATATTTCCCTTTTAAATGTTTTTCGATAATTGTTTTTGAATAATCTTTATATCCCATTTCTATTAATTTTACACAAGCATCAAAACTCACACATATAATTGAATCCTGAGCGGCAAATTTTAAAAAAGCAACGCCATCGCTATTATTTAACTTTTTAAATCCTTCATGAAACCGATATATGTATGATTCGCTATTTTTATTATGCCACAATTCTTTTAGACTACTGAAAGCAAGTTCTTTTTCGTTATGCTTTATTAAAGCTATTGATGCCTTTGAAATAAGACCATTACTACAAGATTTGGCAATAACATCTTTCAGAAAGTTTCTATTTGTCTCCAATAAAACATACTCTGATAAAGATATTAGTGCGTCTTCAACTATCCCTATAATACTACAATCTTTTCTAAATTTTTCAAGTTCTTCCTGATATTTATCAACTGACCAATCGTCTTGCTTTTTAAGAACAGTTCTACATCTTTGATTGCAAAAAGCATCCGGTATTTTATAAAAGTAGTTGTATAATAAAGATGATAATCGAACTCTAAAAGTATCATCTGAATATTTAACTATACTATCAAAATGCTGAGATAAATTTTTGCTATTTATTAAATATTCAAAAACAGTATCTGGATTAAAATCTCTGTATAGGCTACTATCAACAGTGTATTTTTTCTTGGGATGATATTTTTCATAATCGTCATTGATAATCGCTCTCCAAAAATCTGCATTTTCGTTACATTTACAACCAACTTTTTGATTCTCACACCAATTGAATCTATTAGAAAGCGGCTCAACAACACTCCCTTGTCCGAAAGAAACGGAAAGGTTATGAAAAATTAAAAATATTGTTACAAAGTGTTTGATAATATTTATTTTAAAATTTGTTCTTAATTATTTTTTAACTCATCTATTTGCTTTTGTTGCTCTATAATATAAAGAGTAAATTCTTCTATTTTTAGCAAAATACCATTTATTCCATCTTTGTTGATGTAATTACCAACAAGTATATTATACAAATCTAATCAAAAAATATAAAATTTTCTAAGAAAGTAAAAGAAGTAAGTCTTCTAAAACCGAAAACCTCCATAGTTTTAATAAGCTTGGAGGTCTTTTTATGTTATTTATAAAGGACAAAGTGATAAAAGAATGTTAACGTTAAATTTCTTCTTTATGAAAATTATTCCGACAGCAGCAGTAAAATTAATGTCATGTTATTCATTTCCGCATCAACTTTTTAACAAAGCTAATCACAATCAGAAGAATTGCAACAAACCCTGCAATTCTCCCAATATAATCTCCATTTTTTGTATAGAATGTGATTTCGCTGTTTGCGTTAATTACTCCTGAAATAACATCGGGAGTCCACCAATTTGTAGCTTGTAAAATTTCGCCTCGTTGATTTACAAAACATGATATTCCGGTATTTGCTGAGCGAGCTATGCTTCTGCGGGTTTCGATAGCTCGAAGCGAAGCATAACTCAAATGATGTTTGTATCCGGGAGTGTCTTCCCACCAGCCGTCGTTTGTGATGATAAATATTAAATCGGCACCATTTTTCACATAATCGCTCACAAATTCACCATAAACCGATTCATAACATATAACAGGAGCAACTCCTACAGTATCGTCAAGCGATTTGAACACAGTACGTTCTTTTTGTGTTCCAAGACTTCCAACTGTACCTCCCAAGTCAAGAGCCAAGCTTCCCAAAACCGAAGGGAAAGGAATTTTTTCAACCCCTATAACCAATTGCGATTTATGATAAAGTTGTATGTTTAATGTCGTATCAACTAGCATAGCCGTATTATATGAATCGTAATATTTATCGGCATCGTAAAACTTACGAGCAGTAGCTGATATTTCTTCTCCATTGCGGTATTCGCGTAATGAAGAAAGTCCAATAACAAATTTTGCTTTTGGATACGATTGTAAAAATTTCTTTAAATCGTAATATTCGGGCGTTTCGTGTAATTTTTCCTCCCATAAATTTCGAACTAATGCGGTTTCAGGTCCAACGATAAAATCGGTTTTGCTATTGGTTTTTGTTTTCGCTAATTCGAGTAACATTTTTAATTGAGCCGCAGGAGAAATCCCTCCGAATTTATCGTTATACGGGTCGATATTTGGCTGAACTACCACAATATTACGAGGATTTTCTTTTTCTACATACGAGTAAAAAATACTTAATGAAATTACGATTGGAATAATAATAAATGCAAGCGATTGTGAAAGTTGTATTTTATATTTCTTGTTAGTTATAAATGATTTAATGCTTATAAAAATCAATAAATTTGAAACTAAAATCCAGAGTGTTCCTCCCTGCGAGCCGGTATATTCGTACCATTGTACCAAATGAATATTTCCCGACAAGCCATGACCAAGCATAATCCATGGCCACGACAATTCCCAATTCAGATGTACGTATTCAAATGCCAACCACAAAACCACAAAACTCAAATATCCGATTCGAGTTCCTGAACTGCGACGAATTAAATGAAAAATCCAAAAAACAATTGTTACAAAAAACGCATTAATAAACATCGCTGCAATCGCTCCAAAAAGCGTAGCATACGAAATCCACCATTGAGCCAACACATTCCATGTAAATATTCCCAAATACGATAAATTGAAAAGTTTTAACGAAGAATATTTTTTACGATTTTCATAAATATAATCTTCGACAAATAGCAAGGGAACAAAAGCGAAGAGTAAAAAATACCCCATTCCTACGTGTAGCCATGGCAAACTTATCAAAACACCACTTATTAATGACAATAAAATTCGTTGATATCGTTTTAATTCCATTTTTTTTACTTTTTGTTAACCAAATACACTCCAAATATAACAACAAGAATCCAAATTAAATCTCTTAAGGTGAGGATTTCACCATCGAATAAGCCCCAAAAAATGGCAAAAATTGGAATAATGTAAGTTACGGTTGACACAAATACCGGAGTTGTATATTTTATCAAAATATTCATTCCAATGAGAGCAATAAACGAACTAAAAAAAGATAATACCGAAATATAAAACAAACTCATTTGCCAAGTCTCAGTAGCTAAAACTGGCTCAAAATCTGAAAATGCCAACATAATTCCCGCTACAGGACCAATAAACATGAAAGAAAGTGCCGAAATAGCCACTCCGTTCAAATCTTCGAGATTTGCTTTAACTTCATTTGTATTAATTCCATATAAAAAAGTCGCTAATACGACCAATAAAGCATACCAATTTGTACCTTCGATAATTGAACTAAAGTCTTTAATGATAAGTCCTATAGCCCCAATCAATCCTATAATAAGACCAACATTATTCAGCCATTTAGAACGACTTTTGTACAAAATTACGCCCACAATCATGGTAAATATCGGTGTTGTCGAATTTAAAATTCCTGCCAATGAACTGCTAATTTGAGTTTGTGCAGTTGTGAAAAGCACAGCAGGAATGGCATTCCCTAAAAATCCAGCAATCAAAAGCGACTTAATGTGCTTTCGCTTCATTTTTTTGAAATGGCGAAATATTAAAGGCAAGAAAAATAAAAATGTAATAAAAATTCGTAATTCAGCAACCTGATAATTTGAAAATGAAACAAGCCCACGTTTCATTAAAATAAACGAGGTTCCCCAAATAAATGCCAATGAAATTAGCACTACCCACTGCCAAGTTCTATTGGTTAAATCAATCAACTTCATCGACTAGTTAAAAAAATGAAAGGCAAAGCTAGAATAAATCAATGAAATTGGATTCAAATTTTGATGAAATCATGTCTAATCAGCATAAACACACTATTTCTTTTTTAATATTTCTGAAAAAAACTTCCAGTTTTTAGGATTGATATTGGGTGTATTATTATACATAATTATGCCTTGCTTGTCAATTAGCACATAATGAGGGTAGTTCATTCCATAAATAATACCATCCTCATTTTTAAACTTAAATTTAGTCATCACAAAATATCTAATAGGAATGTCTTCATAATATCCTAGCAAATGAACTCCTTTAAAATTTCTAGCTTTTACAACTTCCTTCCATTTATTTAAATCTTCATCAACGGAAATATTTACAACTATAACATCTGAATATCTTGTCAAAATAGAATCAATATTAGGAATATTTTTTATACATGAACCACATCTAGTATGCCATATATTAAGCAATATATATTTACCAAATAAAGAATCTAATGAAGTTGTATCGTTATCAATATTATATAATTTTATTGAAGGAACTGGCATTCCTGCCTCAACTAGCTTTT
This sequence comes from Bacteroidetes bacterium GWF2_33_38, assembly GCA_001769505.1. Lineage (GTDB taxonomy): Bacteria > Bacteroidota > Bacteroidia > Bacteroidales > GWF2-33-38 > GWF2-33-38. The sequence continues at coordinate 74,605 of MEOF01000006.1, read as the reverse complement.
TTTCGTCTGCATTTATAATAATAATACTATCCCCGTTTGCAGTAACAACAAACTGGCAAAACACATTTGATGTTAAGCAAAAAAAAAGATTGAAAGGAAGTTTCTTATACTAATCATTTAATTTACAATATTACATAAATTATTTCACCCAATAGCATATTCAAAATTAGAAATAGCTGCCGCTTTTGTAATAATTTTACATTGCAAATATTCGTTTTAAAAAAAACGATTGCAAAAATATTTTACATGTATGGAAACACATTGTGTGCATGAGCGGGATAGAGCTTGGGGTAAGTTAATTTGTCGGTGTTGTTGATGTTTGCTTTTTTTACTTTTGTGAAGTGTTTCCACTTCACATTCCTATATTTTGTAAAAATAAAGCAACATTCGACTTGATTTTACGTAAGAAAAAGTATTAACTTTGTAAAAAAAGTAGTTATGACAACATTGGAATATAAATCAAATCTTTTTCAAAAATTAGAAAAGGTTTCAGATATAACACTTTTACAAGCCGTAAGCGAACTTGTCGATTTGAACTCAGAATCTTCACAGAGTCATTGGGATACACTAAGTAATGAAGATAAAGTAGCAATACAAGAGGGAATTAACCAACTTGACAATGGTCAGTATGTGAAAGACGAAAATGTTCGAGAAAATTTAAAAAGCAAATTTAGTTTTCTTAAATAATGGCTAGACAAATCAGGTATTCTGTTAGAGCTAGCGAAGAACAAGAAAAACTATATGAATATTTACTTGTAAAATTTGGAGAGATAACAGTAATAGAAACAGACCAAGTAATAGAAAAAATTAAGAAACAGCTAACAAATATGCCGTTTTTAGGAAAAACTGTAAAACGGAAAAATTGGAGGTTAAGGTACGTTATAGTTAAGAAAAAACTAAAAATATATTATCGAATAAACAAAGAATACATAGAAATAGCAAGCTTCAGAGATGTAAGAATGAACCCTAAAACATTAAATCTAAAATTTTAACCCCACAGCTTATATTTCATAACTAGAATCGTATAAAACAAGCCAGTTTTGGCGAAAAAGCAGATTTGATGGTTGTCGAATACAGTATTATTTCCTTCCCATCTGCATCTCCTGATTGATGATGCATTAATCAAGCAAAGTTCAAAGGAATTGAAGTTCTGCTTAAAAAAAATTGTACATTTACACCATTCATTGATAAAAATTAATATGTCAAATTACGATGTGATTGTTGTTGGAGGAGGAGCTGCGGGAATTATGGCAGCAGGGCGTTCTGCCGAAAACGGAAAAAATGTACTGCTCATTGAAAAAATGAACTATCTGGGTCGAAAATTAGGAATTACCGGAAAAGGTCGTTGTAATATTACCAACTCAATTCCTCTCGACGAATTTATTGCAAAAGTAAAACCAGACGGAGAGTTCTTAAAGCCTGCTTTTTCGAAATTTTATTCAACTGAACTTATCAATTTCTTTAACAGCATAGGAGTAAAAACGATTCTTGAGCGTGGCGGAAGAGTATTTCCAGAAAGCGGAAAAGCGGTTGAATTAGTTAAGAATTTTACGAATTGGTGTAAATCGAAAAATGTTTCCATTCAAACAAATTGTCAGGTTACCGATATTTTGTTAAAAAACGATACTGTAATTGGCGTTAAAACCATCGTTATCGAAAATGGTAAAGAAAATCGTATTTCGTTTTATGGAAAAAAAGTGATTGTTGCGACAGGCGGAGCTTCTTATCCGGCAACCGGCTCAACCGGAGATGGATACAAACTAGCAAAATCGCTTGGGCATAAAATAAATCCTATTTTTCCATCTTTAGTGCCATTAGAAATTGACAAAAATATTGTTAAACCATTGGCTGGATTGGAATTAAAAAACGTTAAAGCAACTATTTTTATCGAAGGAAAACTTACAGATGTAGAATTTGGGGAAATGAATTTTACCGATTTCGGAGTGAGCGGACCAATCATTCTAAGTTTGAGTAGAAAAGTGGTTGCTTCATTAATCGAAAAGAAAAATGTTCAATTGGTAATTGACCTTAAGCCAGCCCTCAGCGAAACCAAACTTGATAATAGAATTGCTCGGGATATTGAATCGCTTAAAAAAGAAAATTATCGAATGATTTTAAATAAATTGTTACCAAAACAACTGATCCCTTTTTTTATAAAAATTACACAAATCGATGCTTCGAAAATGGCATCTAAAATTTCGGTCGAAGAGCGATTAAAAATTAGAAATACGCTGAAATCCATTCGGTTTAAAATCACAGGATCCCGACCATTTTCAGAAGCGATAATAACCGCAGGAGGAGTTGATTTAAAGAAAATAAATCCCGAAACCATGGAATCGAAAATTGTAAAAAATCTATTTTTTGCGGGAGAAATACTCGATTTAGATGCTCCAACTGGTGGCTACAATCTTCAAATTGCATTTTCGACAGCTTGGATAGCGGGAAGTTAGCAATAAATAATTACTATTTTTCGAGCATGTCGGAGATAAAATTCTATTTTACTGAAGATAATGATTATGATTGTGGAACATTTTGAATTGTTTTTTTGAGGATTTGAAATATTTGTATAGTTTTATGGTAAATGCTTGTTTGTGTTGATAACATTAGCAAGTGCAAATGGATTCAATGATTAAACATAAATTAATGATATTATGAAAAAAATATATACCGTAGTAATATTAACTCATATGTCACTTAATATACTTTGGGGTCAAAATAGGATTGAAATTTCTGAATATCCTCGTTTTATCTCTCCAGAATATGTTAAAGAAGGAGAAATGTATATTGATACATGCGACCAAAATATATATAATATATTTTTTTTTGATAGAAAAGGGAGTTGTTTTTTTTATAAAAGAACATTAGACGGTCAAAAATATATTGTTGGAAATTACTGTAATAGTGATTCTTTATATACAGGGACAAAAGGAAGCGAAAATCCATTGACAGGTGAATTAGAACAAAGTCAATTCATATATTATAAACCTATAAAAGATAAGACTTGGATTTATTTTGATAATTCAACAAAAACATTGACGGAATTAGTGTATGATAAAGGGAAAATAATTTATTCTAACATAGGGGACGTACCCTAGCCCTAGCTACCACCAGCCTTAGCCTTGTGGTATATGAAAAAGATTAAATTTATGTAATGAGCATAAATCGCCTTTACTTTCCAGCAGTGTCTCCTTTAAGGGACGCTGCGTAATTGAACGCAGAGTTCAAAGGAATTGAAACTCTGCTTGAAAAAAATGTTAAATTTAATAATACCAAACCTTTCCGAAAGTTTTAAAACTTTCGGAAAGTGCCATAACAATTATTTTTAGTATTTTTCCGCCTTTGTTGGAATCCTTTCCAACAAAAGATTTTATTCATTAGAAAGGAATAATACCAAACGAAAATGCTTTCCGAAATGTAGTTTTAGAGCAATTTGCAAATATCTAGCTTTCTTCCGGTGGTTCTTCAATATTTTCAACCTTTCCTAATCCAAACTTTATATAAGTTATTTTTTTGTTTTCGTTAAGAAACATGGTTTCGTAAAAAGTGCGGATTGAAAGTATTTCATTTACAAGTGTTGAAGAATACAAATCGTGTGTATGTTCAAAAAGAGGTAAGTTATTATGTTTGATAAGAGCCATTGTATAGTCGTAAAGTTCGCGACTATCGGTTTTAAGGTGAATAGTTCCATTGGTTACCAAAAACTCTTTATATTTGCTTAAAAACACCGACGATGTAAGTCGTTTTTTTGCTCTTCTTTGCTTGAGTTGAGGATCGGGGAAGGTAATCCAAATTTCGTCGATTTCATGCTTTTCAAAACACGATGGAGTAAATTCAATGAATGTGCGGAGAAAACTTACATTATTGATTTTATTTTCTGAAACATATTTAGCTCCTTTCCACATTCTTGCTCCTTTAATATCGACACCCAAGAAGTTTTTTTCAGGAAATGTTTGAGCAAGATTAATTGCATATTCTCCTTTGCCACAGCCCAGCTCCAGCACAATCGGGTTGTTATTTTTGAAAACTTTATTTTTCCAATCTCCTTTGTATGTAAAATCGGCATTGAGCAGTTCATCGAAGCTTGGTTGAAAAACTTTGTCATACGACGACAATTCAGCAAATCGTTGTAATTTTCCTTTTCCCACGAAATATGATTTATTTGATTGATTTTTCGATGCTTATTCCAACGTCAGAAACATCTTCGAGCAAATCGTCTCGCATTCCTTGTTGTAAGTGAAATGTATATTTTCCTGCGTTAGGAAATCTAACGTTTTGTCGGATAAGATATTGGCTATCCCACAAATCTCCAAGTCCATCACCAAGCCAGCGACCGCTGTCATCGGCTAATATACAGTCAATTGTATCTTCAAACGAGTTGCTTACACCTTCTGCTTTCATGAAAATGTATAAGTTGCTATACTTGTATTGTCCTGTATTTCTGATGTTTATATATACATTATGCAAACTTACGGTATCATCAATATTCACTTCAATTTTTATAATGTTTTCCTTATTCCATGTCATGTCAGGAATTTTTTCGTATTTTTCAAACACTAAATTTGTATCGCATGAAGTGAAAAAAAATAGCAATAATATGATATAAATAAAAAGTTTCATCTATTGAGGTCTTTTTTTATTTCGGTTTTTAGTTGATTTCTTTTTTTCGTCGAAACGAGTAATACTTTCCTGTCCTACAACATTTTGATAGTCCATTTTTTGTTCTTTTTTCTCTTCTTCAATAACCAGTTTATCGACTTTTATGCCTTTTTTGTTTTGCAAAATAATTTCTTTCACTCTATCAACAGGAACTGCAACCATGTTCATGGCGTTATTTCTGTCGAACGAATACCACAAGAGCCTTTTAAAAACATCGGTTTTTTGGTGATAGGCTGTTCCGTCTTTTGTTTCAATTGCTAGTGCTGTGTTCGGAAAATCTTTTATAGCATCGAGGTAGCTGTCGAGTTCGTAATTTAAGCAACATTTAAGTTTACTGCACTGTCCTGCTAATTTAACCGGATTTAGCGATAATTCTTGATGACGAGCTGAAGTGGTTGTTACCGAGACAAAACTTGTTAACCAATTTGTACAACAAAGTTCTCTTCCGCATGGACCTATTCCTCCAATTCGACCTGCTTCTTGGCGAGCACCAATTTGTCGCATTTCTACCCGAATTTTAAATTCTTCGGCTAAGGCTTTAATGAGTTCTCTAAAATCGACACGTTCGTCGGCAATATAATAAAAAATAGCTTTTGTTTTGTCGCCTTGATATTCGACATCGCTAACTTTCATATGTAATTTGTATTGCTCTACTATTTTTCGTGATCTCAACATGGTTGGAATTTCTAACGCCATCGCTTCCTTCCATTTATCAATATCTGTGCTACGAGCGTAACGATAAACTTTCTTAAGTTCTTGTTTGTCGGGATCTATATTATTTTTTTTCAATTGTTTTTTTACAAGCTCTCCGGTTAACGAAACAATTCCAATATCATGACCTGGAGATGCTTCTACAGCAACTAAATCACCAATGTTTAAAACTAAATTATTTACGTTTTGATAATATGCTTTTCTAATATTTTTAAATCGAATTTCAACTACATTTGAAATAGAACTTGGTGATTCAGGAATGCCTTTGAGCCAGTCGTGAACATTTAATTTATTACAACCTCCTGACAAGCACGAATCTTCTATTTTCTCATCAATCTTAGCACAACCTCTTGTATAACAAATATACTTATCCATTTTTCTCAATTTTCACAAAGGTATAAATTTTAGTTCTGTTTCAATAATTTAGTGAGTTTTAAAGCTAAATCTAAAAAAATAAATCGTGAATTCCCATTTCTTTCGATATGATAATATGCTTTTGAGAACTCTTCGTTTATCGAAGCTATGTTATTTGATGAAATAAATACATTGAATTTTTTCGAAAAATCAGTTTCGTCGCTTGTCAGAGGAATTTCTTGACCAGTTTTCTGATTCAGAATGAAGTTATTTCGCAACATTTGAATAGAATAGGTTAAAAAACTTTTTTGTCTTTCGCGTCCGCGTTTACTGATTTCTTCGGTAAACTGATTTATCTCTGCAATGTTTCTGGTATAAGTCAACCTCATTATTTTAACAAAAAGTTGAAAATTCACATTGATTTCTTCAGTCGAATTTATCAGTTTAAGAGCAGTTACGATATTGCCTTCTGATAAAATTGCCAAATTTAAAGCTGTAGTTTTATCTAACTGAATTTTTTGTACCAAAAATTCGTTAACATCTTCCTTGCTGATGGTTGGAATTTTGATAAGCTGAGTTCTCGAAATAATTGTTTGTAACATTTGACCAACATCTTCGGCGACAAGCAAAAAGATGGTTTTATCGTAAGGTTCTTCTAATATTTTTAATAATTTATTAGCTCCAGTAGTGTGCATTTTTTCGGGAAGCCAAATAATCATAATTTTGTAGTCAGATTCAAAAGTTTTGAAACTCAATTTTTTAAGAATTTCATTGCTTTCTTCCGAATAGATTAACCCTTGTTTATTATCTGCTTCAATGTTTTCGAGCCACTGTTGTAATGAAAAATACGATTGTTTCATGAAAAAATCTCGCCACTCAATCAAATAATTATCACAAATGCTTTTTTTGGTAGTTTTTACAATTGGAAAAACAAAATGTAGGTCGGGATGAACTAATTTTTGATATTTGATGCACGATTTGCAAATTCCACAAGAGTCGTTTTCTTGTTTGTTTTCGCATGAAATATATTGAGCATATGCAATTGCCAAAGGTAAAGCTCCAGAGCCTTCGCTTGACAAAAATAGTTGAGCATGACTAATTCGATTATCTTTTACCGATTTAATCAATCTTTTTTTGCTTGCTTCTTGTCCAATAATTTCAGCAAATTTCATTTTAAAACTTCTAAATAGATGAATCGAAACAAAGATAAGAAATACATTTTAATCTTGCTCATCAAAAACGAAAGAGCGATGCGGATTCTTACAAAATAATCTTTTGAGAATGCTTAAAACTTCTATTCTATTACAATTTTTTTTGTAATGAGATTGTTTTTATACAACATGTAAAATATGTAAACGCCCTTATTAAGTTTTGAAATGTTAATATTGTTATTTCCAGAATTAATAATTTCCGATTCCACTATTTTTCCGTCAATGCTGAGAATATATGTAATTAGACGACCTTCAACGCCTGAAATTGAGATGCTTTTATTGCTATTATTGACTGAAATTTCAATAGATTTATCATTCAAATTTTCTTGATTTAAGCAATTAATCACTTGAATTTCTTGGATTAATGAATCTACTCCATTTGAATTGGAAACTTTCAGTTTTGCAATAAAAAAACCACTATTCAAATATAAAATTGGATTTGGATTCTGTTCGAATGAAACCGAAGGTATTCCTCCTTCAAAAGTCCATTGATAAAATGAAGCGTTTTCACTTTCGTCAGTATAAATAATTGAATTTGATTGACATATATTACTTTCAGAGCTATTGAAATTTGCGATGGGGCTTAATCCAGAATTTACAAGTATAGGTAATGCAATTGTATCATGCAAACTGCCATTTGTAGAAATCAATTTTACATTAAACGTATCAGCCGAATTGAAAATATGTGTTGGATTTATTTCTGAACTAGTGTTTAATGAACCACTCGAAATATCATCAAAATCCCACAAAAATTCATAGGCGTTTGAACTTAAGTTTTGAAATTGGACAGTATCTCCAATGCTTGGAGAAAGAGGAACATATGCAAATAGGGCTTCAGGCTGAAAAAATTGCTGAGTATCTAAATATTGAATTTGATCAGTTATATAAGAATTTCCAATTAATGTTTGTTTTACAATCATTACAGGATATTTTTTTGAAGCCGAAAACCATAATAGTTCCCTATAATTATATTCATATTTTATTCCAGTTCCTGCTATTGCAATTGTATCGCTTTGATTTACGGTTGAAATCATTCTTAAAACATCGGAAAATGTTCCATAAGGTGTAATTAAAGTTCCAGTTCCATCAACCGAGTTTTTTCTTTTCAAAATAGTTTGTCTAAAATAAATATTCCCTGGAATATAAATAGAATATTCAGCATTTGAACTATCAATATTTCCATAATTTATTGGAAATTTATACAAAACATCAGCTGATGTAAAGGTGTTTTTGATTGATAAACTTGTTCCGTTTATGCTTAAATCAAATGAACTTGCTCGTTGCTCAACAGATGAAGTTGTTTTTTTTAAATAATTATTTACATTGGTTTGTTGAATTCCTCCAATAGCAATAGTTTTGCCATCGCTTGATGCTAAATTTACATTATTTGAATTAAAAATATATGGATATTGCAAAATTGTAAATCCCGTTTGTGTTGGATTTTTAAACAAAATTCTATCTTGACTTTGTCCAACAACATTTGAAAAATCCCAAGTAAAATTTGATCCGCTTGTATCGTAATTATTCTCAGAATTTAATTCACATTTTGTTAAATATACGGTATCTCCTATCGATGCATAATTATCTGATATATAAGTTTGTGCGTTTACAACTATTGATGAGAATAATACAATTGATAGAATAAAACTCCACTTTACCATATTGATATTTTTTAAATAAAGAAAAACTAAGATTTAAATCTACAATACATTAAATATATTGTATTAATCTCGCAAGTTAAATAATCTTTGTTAAAATAAATAAATTTTGCTGAGAAAAGCGAATCGAATCCAACTTACTTAAATGTCAAATAGTCAAGTATTTAGCTTATGCTTTTTTCGTTGAATTATTTTCAAAATCTATTAATGTTTTTCTTTTGATTAATTCAACATTTTTCACGACTTATTGCTAATTAAATTAGATAAACCTTACTTTTTTACGGATAAAAGACTAAAAAACAATACATATTGCAACATGTTTTTTCATCTGCGTTTTCTAATTACTTTACACCAAAATATCTGATAATTTCTGCTTTGCCTTTGTGTAGATTTCCTTCGTCAAGTTCAATTATTTTTTCGTAAGCTTCGATTGTTTTTAATTCAGAAAAATCTTCCAAAATATCTTTAACATCATATAGAATATCTACATCTTTTGGTCCACCGGAACCATAATTAATTTGTCGTTTATTACAACTATGAATGATTAAGTGCCCACCAAATCGTAAGGCGTTGCACATTTTCTCATGCATACGCTTTCGTTCGTTCGATGGTATATGAAAATTGATAATCGCTATTGCATCATACGAATTTTCTATAAATTCAAAATGCTTGTACGATTTTGAAATGTATTCGATTTCGACCATGTTTTCTTTAGCAAGTTTTAACGCTTTTTCTCTAGCTACTTTGCTATTATCAAGAGCTGTTGCGTGCCAACCTTTTTTGGCTGCATAAACAGCATTTCGCCCTTCTCCTTCAGCAATTAATAGAATATTTCCGACTGAAAGCGAGTCGATTTTTTCTTTAAAATACTGGTTTGGATTTTTGCTGTAAATATATTCGTTGGTACTGTATCTGCTGTCCCAAAATTCACTCATGAAAATAAAATAAAAATTGTTAATTTATAAATATTTCGACAAGCTTAATTCATGCTCGGATTTTCGGGAAAGTTTTCCCACATTTTGTATTTGTTGTCGAGTTTTTTGAGCGTATTGGTCCAAATTTTTTTATTGAATGACATAATTTCTTTCGACGACAATTCAGTTACCAACCACGAATCTTCTTGAATTTCCTTATCTAACTGATTCGTTGTCCAGCCTGAGTATCCTAGAAAAAATAATATTTCATTTGGCAAAACCTGATTTTTCGAAATGAGTGATTTTATTACATCAAAATCACCACCCCAAAAAATATCGTCTATAACGTGTACACTGTCTGGAACAAGACTGCCTAATTTGTGTAATACATGAATGGTGTCAGCATTTACTGGACCACCCATTGAAATACGTGCATTAAAATCAGGAAAATCCTCAATTAGGTCGTTTAAACTAACTTCTAGCGGTTTGTTCAATACAAAACCAACAGTTCCTTTTTCATTGTGTTCGGTTAATATAACTACAGAACGGCTAAAATAAATATCGTGTAAAAAAGGACCAGAAACAAGAATTCGTCCTTGTTTTAGTTCTATATTGTTGTGATTTATTTTAAATATGTCGAACTCTAAATTCATGAAAACTACTTAATGTTTTTTTTGAGCCATTTGTACCAATTATCCATTCCTTCGCCTGTTTTTACTGATACTTCGAAGAATTCTAAATGATGATTTACTTTCATTGCATACTCTTTTGCTTTGGCTATATTGAAATCAACATAAGGTAAAAGGTCAATTTTATTAATGATGCAAATGTCTGACGATTGGAACATGTACGGATATTTTAATGGTTTATCTTCGCCTTCGGTTGTGCTAATCACAACAACTCGCTTCGATTCTCCTAAATCAAACATTGATGGGCATACTAAATTTCCAACATTTTCGATTATCAAAACTGAATTATCGTGTATGTTAAGCTGCTTACTGGCTTTATTTATCATATCTGCATCTAAATGACAACCATTTCCAGTATTGATTTGAATTGCCGGAGCACCAGCTTTCATTATCCTTTCAGCATCGTTCAATGTTTGTTGATCGCCTTCGATTACGAATAATTTTATTTCTTTACCTAAATCTTTAATTGTTCGTTCTAGAAGGCTTGTTTTTCCAGACCCAGGCGAACTTACTAAGTTTAATGCAAATATGTTTTTTGCTTCAAAATAACCTCTATTTCGTTCGGCTAAAAGATTATTCTTCTTTAAAATATCTATCTCTAGATTAATTTCATGACTATGTGAATGATCATGGTTGTGGTCGTGACTATGTGGATGTTCATGGTCATGTGTATGATGCTCATCATGATGATGCGAGTGTATGTGTTCATGGTCGTGTGCATGACCATCGGCATGTTTATGACTGTGAGTATGTTCGTGAGTGTGTTTTTCTCCCGGCTTAGTAATTTTTACTGAATCGTCGCCGCATCCGCATGTTCCGCACATAATTGTTTATTTTTTTAATAATTATACAAAATTACACAAAATCTAAAAATGTAGAAAATTTATTTACCAACTTCCTCCTGCACCACCTCCACCAAAGCTTCCTCCTCCGAAACCTCCAAAACTTCCGCCACCACTTGAAAAACTACTAAAACCGCCTGTTCCTCCAAAAAATACTGCTCCAGTTCCTATTCCCCCCATGCGTCCTCCGCCACGATTTTTAAACAACATACTTGCGATAATAACTATAATGATAAAAATTATGATGGCTGTCGTTTTGGTATTTGACGAACTTTTCATTTTGTACTCGTCAGACGAGAATTCTTTCTTAGTCAAAGAAATTAACGTATTTGTTGCCGATTCAATTCCTAAATAAATATCGTTGTTTTTGAAATTAGGAATCATTTCATTTTCGACAATCTCTTTTGCAGTAGCATCGGGGATTAATGGTTCTACTCCATATCCGGTTGCAATAAAAGCTTCCCCTTTTGAATCTGAAGTTTTCGGTTTTACTAGAACAACAATTCCATTATCAAATTTTTCTTGTCCAACTTTCCATTCCTCTCCAAGTGTATAAGCATACATCGCCTTGTCTTGTCCGTCAAGCGAATTTACTGTTACAATTACGATTTGTACTGATGTTTCATTATCAAAAGCAACCAGTTTGGCTTCGAGTTGTTGCTCTTCTGAATCGGTCAAAATATCTGCGAAATCGTTAACCAATCTGGGGGGATTTTGTTTTTCAGGAATATTCTGCGATAGAGCAATAAAAGATATAAAAAGAGAAATAAATAATACTGTATATTTTTTCATCCGATTGTTTTTAAGGTGTTTATATGCTCAAGTTTTGATACGTTCGTCTTAAAATTTTATTAAAAATTGACAAATTTCAAATACTAATTTTTGCTACTGTTTTCCGAAAGAAATCTCATTAGAAAGTTCGTTTACATCATTTTTTTGATAAGGAAAGAATTTTTTAAGTTGTTCGCCAGCCATATTAATACCGATTGTTAAACCTTCGGCAAATTTGTCTTCTTTAAATTTTGCAAGCATTGTTTCTTTTATATTATCCCAAAAATTTTCGGGAACAACTTTATTGATTCCAACATCACCCAAAATTGCGAATTGGCGGTCGGTAACAGCAATATAAAACAGAACTCCGTTTCGAAGTTCTGTTTTGTGCATGTTGAGTTTTGCAAAAATATCCGTTGCACGATCTAAAACGTCCTTTTTAGAGTGGTCTTCAATATGCAATCGTATTTCGCCTGATGTATTTAATTCGGCATCGCGAATAGCATTTTTAAGTTCTCCTATTTGTTCTTGAGTAAAGAATTCTTTAGCTTTCATTAGGTATAATTCTAGAGTTAAAATTTAACTTCTGGAGCTTTTTCTGCACCTTCTTGTGCTTTGAAATATTCTTTAGCTTCGAAATTAAACATGCTTGCCCATAAGTTTTTTGGGAATTTCTTGATATACGTGTTGTAATCTTTCGACACATCATTAAATTTCATACGTTCAACGGTGATTCTGTTTTCTGTTCCTTCGAGTTGTGCTTGAAGTTCTAAAAAGTTTTGATTTGCTTTTAAATCAGGGTAACGTTCCATAACAACCATTAACTTAGACAAAGCCGATGATAAGCCGTCTTGAGCCTCTTGAAACTTTTGAAATGATGCTGCATCAAGATTATTTGCATCAATATTTACAGCCGTTGCTTTTGAACGAGCTTCAATTACGGCAGTAAATGTCGATTTTTCGTGTTCTGCGTAACCTTTAACCGTATTTACTAAATTCGGAATAAGATCAGCTCTTCGCTGATAAACATTTTCAACCTGAGCCCACTGATTGCTAACCGACTCGTTTTTTTCAACCATTGAGTTGTACGAACTTTGAGCAGAAAAACCCAACCACAATAACATCAAAACAATCACAATAATTATAATCCAACTTTTTTTCATTTTTCTTGTTTTTAAAATTTATCAAATTTATTAATAAAAAGCAGAACATAAATACATATTTTTCACTATTTTTATGTCCTTTTACATTAATTAACAAAAACGAATCAATATGAAGAAATTTTTACTTTTTATCGCAAGCGTAATACTAACAACATCAATGAGTTATTCTCAATTGATTATTAGTCAGTATATCGAAACAAACACAGGAACAACTCCAAAAGGAATTGAACTTTGGAACAATTCAGGAGCAACAATCGACTTTTCAGTTACTAACCTTAAGGTTATGAAAGGTTCTGCAGGCGGTCCGGCAACTACATCTGATTATACTCTTAGCACAGGAACTCTTGCCGACGGTGCTGTTATCGTTATAGGAACCGATGCTGATGTATTAGGAACTGGAACAGGTTTTAAAGATTATGTTATCGGCAATGGGGCTGATTTTTATACAAAAGGATTTACCTTTAATGGCGATGATCCTTTGGTAATTCTTTTAGGTGGAGTAATTCAAGATATTTTGGGCGATACTACTGGTGTTGACCCAGCAGGAACGGGTTGGGCTGGAAACGGAGTTCAAACTTACAATCAAAACATTTCGTTGATTTCAGGTATTACTACTGGAGCAACAACAACTTGGACAGACCCAAGTTTACGTTTCGAAACAACAACAACAGATAATGCATTAACTGGTTTTGGAATAGCTCCTGGAGCTATCGTTCCACCATCAGATGATGCTCGTTTAAGCGATATTAGCATTGATGGAATATCAATTACTGATTTTGATGCAGCAACATATTCGTATACAGTAGAACTTCCTAACGGAACTGTTATTGTGCCAACTGTTACATATACTTTGATGAATTCAGCTGCAACAGTTGTACAAACCGATGCTTTGAGTTTACCTGGTACAACAACTCTTGATGTAACAGCCGAAGATGGAACGACTACTTTATCCTACGAAGTTAACTTTACCTTGGCTCCAGCAGGAAATACCGATGCAACCTTGAACGATTTACTTGTTGATGGACTAACAGTTACTGGATTTGATTCTCTTACATTGATTTACAATGTAGAATTATCATCGGGAGTAACGGTTGTTCCTACTGTTACTTATGTATTGAATGATGTAAATGCAACTGCTGCTCAAGTTAATGCAGCCGGATTACCAGGAACAACAACTATTGAAGTTACAGCTGAAAACGGCTCAGAACAAATGACATACGTCATTAATTTTTATTTTGCACCCGTTCCATATTCATTGATTATTAGTCAATATATTGAAACAAGTATTGGAACAACTCCAAAAGGTATTGAACTTTGGAATAATTCAGGAAATGAAATTAATTTTGAAGCTACGCCTCTTAAAGTTATGAAAGGCTCTGCTGGTGGTGCTGCTACAACAACTGATTTTACGTTGTCAGCAGGAACTTTAGCTGACGGTGATGTTATGGTTATAGGAACTGACGCTGACACATCAGGAACGGGAACAGGTTTTAAAGATTATGTTATCGGTAACGGTGCTGATTTTTATACAAAAGGCTTTACCTTTAATGGCGACGATCCTTTGGTAATTCTTTTAGGCGGTGTTGTTCAAGATATTTTTGGAGATACAACTGGCGTTGACCCAGCAGGAACGGGTTGGGCTGGAAATGGGGTTCAAACTTATAATCAAAATATTAGATTAAAAGATGGTATTGAATCAGGTTCTTCAACTACATGGACAGATCCTAGTTTACGTTTTGATACTGTATCAACAAGTAATTCATTATTTGGCTTTGGCTTGGCTCCTGGAGATCCTTTAACTAGCGAAGTTGTAGTTAAAAAAATAGCAAATTTATACCCAAATCCAACCTTCGATAAATTATACGTTGACGGACTTGAGTCAATAACAAAAATTACGATTTCAAATACTTTGGGACAAAGTTTGTTAAATATTGAAGTTAATACAGACAAAGTTCAATTAAATTTAGCTTCGTTTGCAAAAGGACTTTATTTTGTATCCTTAATCAACGGAAAAGAGATTGTTTCAACATATAGAATTGTAAAAAAATAAGATAACCAAGTTTTAAAAAAGGGGCTATGCCCCTTTTTTTATGTATTTCTATGAGATTACTCGGATTTATTATATTTGCTTTATGTGTTTTCAATGCTTTCTCTCAACAGAAGCAGCTTGAAGCGTTTCGGATAAATACTCATATTAAAATAGATGGTATACTTGATGAATCGGAATGGGATAATGCAAAATCGGCTCAAGATTTTATCCAATATGCTCCATTTAATGGAAAACCAGCTTCGCAACATACCGAAGTAAAAATTTTATACGATAATAATGCTATTTATGTGGGAGCATACCTATACGATACTTCTCCAGACAGCATTTTGAAAGAACTTTGTAAACGTGATGATTCTGACGCAAATACTGATAATTTCAGTATTGATATTACACCTTTTGATGATGGAATAAACGCATTTTCATTTAAAATTACAGCAGCTGGAGTTCAAATTGACGAAAAATTTTCGGCTAACGGAAGCGATGAAAATTGGAATGCCGTGTGGCAAAGTAATGTTACGATTGATGAAAACGGGTGGTTTGTCGAAATGAAAATTCCATATTCTGCCATACGATTTCCAAAAAAAGATATTCATGTTTGGGGAATCAACTTCTGGAGAAACATTCGACGAAAAAGAGAATTTTCAACATGGAATTATGTTGACAATAAAAAGGAGAACGTATTCACTCAGAGTGGCAATTTGATTAATATTCAAAATATCACACCTCCTTTACGTTTATCGTTTATGCCGTATATTTCAAGTTATATCGAAAAAACAAGCAATCAACAAAAGTGGGGGTATTCTTTTAATGGAGGAATGGACGTAAAATGTGGGCTGAACGAAAGTTTCACCCTTGATATGACTCTAATTCCAGATTTCGGACAAGTTGAATCTGATGACATTGTGCTAAATCTTACGCCTTTCGAAATTTATTATGAAGAAAAACGTTCATTTTTTACTGAAGGAACTGAGCTTTTTGAAAAAGGAGATATCTTTTATACGCGAAGAATTGCCGATGAACCCATAAATTATTATTCTGCATATAACTCTCTTGATTCGAACGAAATAGTTATACATAATCCATCAAAAACGCATTTAATAAATGCAACAAAAATATCGGGTCGAACAAACAAAGGGTTAGGCGTTGGATTTTTTAATGGAATGACATCAAATACTTTTGCCGACATTGAAGATACAATTTTAAATATCGAACGAAAAGAACTTACACAAGCATTTACAAATTACAATATGATTGTCTTTGACCAATCGCTGTGGGGAAATTCATACATAAGTTTTGTAAATACGAATGTAAAACGACAAGATTATATGGCTGATGTTTTTGGAAGCGTTTTTGAGCTAGTAGATAAGAGTAATGATTATGGAATCTCAGGAAGTTTTTTAACTAGTCAGCGTTTTCAAAAAGGAGAAATGAAAGAATCTGGATATCATTATAAAATAGAGGCAGGAAAAATGAGTGGAAATCTGCAATATGGCTTTGAAACAACAATATTCGACGACAAGTTTGACCCAAATGATATGGGCTATTTGGATGTGAATAACAGCATCGAAAACGATGTTGAAATCAGTTACCATATTTTTGACCCTTTTTGGAAAATAATAAATTTACACAATTCATTATCAGTGAGTTATAATTTAATTTATAATAGCCAGCAATTTGAGTCAATGGAGATTAATTATAATACTCACACTACATTTAAAAATTATTTATCGATGGGAATAAACATGAATGCAAATCCCGTTGAATCAAATGATTTTTACGAAGCAAGAACTGATGGGCGAATTTATAAATCTCCGAAAGGTTTTTATGCAAATTTATGGTTGTCTCCCGATTATCGTAAAAAATTTGTTATTGATATTGATGCGGGCTTTGCTTTTAATTCAAATCAAAACGCTACCTATTCATGGGGTTCTGCAAGCCCTAGAATTAGATTGAGCAACAAAATGATGCTTATTTTTTCTTCATCGTACAGCTTTGCTAAAAACAATCGAGGTTTTGCAACAAATATTAACGATACCATTTATTTTGGCGAACGTGATATTCCTACCTTTACAAATACAATTTCAATGAATTATATTTTTAACAATAAATCATCATTAAGTTATCGATTCCGACATTATTTTACTGCGGTAGAAAATTCACGCTTTTTGCGACTCGAAAACTCAGGATATTTGACCGATTCTGACTACGAAGGAAATCACGACATCAGTTTTAATGCTTTAACTTTTGATTTGTCGTACACTTGGTACTTTGCTGCTGGTAGCGAACTTTCATTGGTCTGGAAAAATGCAATTTTTTCGTCTGAATCGGAAAATATTGTTACGAACTATTATGATAATTTACAAAAAACGTTTGAAATGCCACAAACCAACAGTTTGTCGTTTAAAATAATATACTACATTGATTATCAGTATATATTCAAAAAATCAGATTTGAAACAATAGATTAAGAGAGAAATTCTTTTATTTTACCCCTTTTTCTAATAAAAAGTTTGTGTATCTTTTGTCAGTACCTTGAATATGACCCGAAATCCAAGTTTTGATAAAATTGGTTACTTCAATACTTAAAACCATTTTCCCTGATAAAAATTTTGTTTGTATTTCACTTACCTTCGCAATAAACTCGTCGTGTTGTTTTTTATGAGCATCAAATTCAGGATATCCGTTAACTTTCATAACCCTTTCTTCTGATGTAAAGTGCTCGTTGGTATAGTTCTTTAGTCCTTGAATTAAGCCAGTAAGTTTTTCGTTGCTCGAACCTTGATTTACATTTTCGTAAAAATTATTCAGTAAATCAATTAGTTTTTTGTGTTGATTGTCAATAGAACCAATCTTTACGCTCAATGAATCTGACCAATTTATATATGCCATAATTTAACAATTTAATAGTATTATATACAAATATAGTAATAATATCGTTATTTTGGATAGGGAACTTCGTAAATTTATCAAAGAGTTTTATAAGAAACAATTCTGTTTTTGCATCCTATTATATTCATTTTCAATAGAATAATCCTTTCGATATTATTAAACCCATATAATCCAACATTTATAGCAAGCTGAGTTTTTACATATTAAGTTACACAATTATCATTGCCAACAGTATGAAATCTGTATAGTTTGGGTTGTTTAAATTAGCTTTTAATCCACAATGTCAATAAAAAATTAAAATAAATTCATTTTTTCCTTTTCTATTTGAAATATGAAAAATATATTTGCACTACAATATTAACTTAATCTATTGAAAAATGGCTTACAAAATTAATGACGACTGCACAGCTTGTGGAACTTGCATAGACGAATGTCCAGTTGAAGCAATCTCTGAAGGTGATATTTATAAAATTGACCCTAACACATGTACTGATTGTGGAGCATGTGCTGACGTTTGTCCTGTTGAAGCTATTCATCCAGCTTAATTTTTAAGGACTTAAAATTATTAAGCCGTTCAAAATTTTGAACGGCTTTTTTGTTTTTAAATCTCAAACTCGAATTTTTGCCAATCATAAAAAATTGGAATCGTATATTTTTTTTATTTACATTTGTAAAATATCTAGCTCATTCATATATGACAATATATTAATGTTAAAATTATAAAATTATGCGAATAAAAGATATTAAAATCGGGACAAGACTTAATATAGTAATGAGCCTGTCGGTAACAATTATTATTGCTTCACTCGGAGCTTATACATATTTTAACAACAGAGGGCGTATGATTGCTGATAGTGATGCAAGAATGTTTGCGGAAGTTAAAAATCTTGCCGAAATTGTTGTACGAGATGCGAAATTGCATAATAGCGAAATTAGTCCAGAACTTAAACAATTATTCCAAAATAAATCGTATTACGAAACTGGTTATCCTTTTTTGATTGATAAAGATGGCTTATTCATTATTCATCCAAACCAAGAAGGAAAAAGTGGTGCTGGGAAAACATTTTTCAACCAGCTTAAATCATCAGGTTCAGAGGGAAAAACCTATTATTTATGGCCTGAAGACGAAACCGGTAAAATGAAATATCAATATTTTAAGTATATCGATGAATTAGAAATGTATGTTTCGGCAAGCGTTTACGAAGAAGATATATTGTCTATTTTGAATCAATTGCGAAATTTAATTCTTGTTTCTGTAATATTTGGGATTATCGTTTTTTGGCTAATCTCATACCTTTTTACAAAACCAATTACTCGTTCGTTAAATATAGCAATTGAATTTTCGGAAAAAGTTGCAAATGGAAATTTAACTGTAAATCTTGATATTAATCAAAAAGACGAAGTCGGAATTCTAGCAAATAATTTGCAAAATATGAGCAGTAATTTACGAAATGTTATAGAGCAAATTAAGTCTGGTGCTGAAAACATTGCATCAGCCAGCGAACAGATGAATTCAAACTCACAAATAGTTTCGGAAGGAGCAAACGAGCAGGCTGCCTCAGCCGAAGAGGTTTCTTCATCAATGGAACAAATGGCATCTAACATTCAACAAAATACCGATAATGCTCAGCAAGCAGAAAAAATATCGCAACAAGCATCAGAAGAAATTCAGGAGAATAGTAGCAATATGAACTTAACGGTTCGTTCAATGAAAATAATTTCAGATAAAATTTCAATCATTACCGATATCGCTTTTCAAACAAATATTCTAGCTTTAAATGCAGCTGTTGAAGCAGCACGTGCAGGAGAACATGGAAAAGGATTTGCCGTAGTAGCTGCCGAAGTTCGTAAATTAGCTGAACGAAGTCAAGTTGCATCAAACGAAATAATCGAAATTACAAAAAGCAGCGTAGATATTGCTGAAACATCTGAAAATCAGCTTCAACGTATCGTTCCAAATATTCAAAATACATCTAAACTTGTTCAAGAAATTACAGCTGCAAGCATGGAAATGAATTCAGGAGCAAGTCAAGTAAATAATGCTATTCAACAACTTAATCAAGTAACTCAACAAAATGCGGCTGCCGCTGAAGAAATGGCGACAACTTCGGAAGAACTGTCAAGTCAAGCACAAAATTTAACTGAAATTATTTCGTTTTTTGATATTGGAGAAAAAAAGCAAAACAAAAAAAATATCTTTCAAAAAAAGAATACTAAAAGTCAGATAAAACAAAGAAAATCGGATTCTCCTCTTCAAAAATCGAAAGGAATTAGTTTGCAATTGGCAGATAAAACGGACAATGATTTTGAAACTTTTTAGAATGAAAGTGTTCAACTTATGAGTTTCACTTTTTAGTTTGCATAATCTTACTTTTGATTCTTCCTTTGTACAAAACAGTTTCTATTTCAGCATTGAGTTCTATTTCATTTATGTCCCTGATAATCTTTCCGTTTTGCGATGTAATTGAATAGCCTTTTTTCAACAAATTATCGGAATTCAATAATTCAGTTGTATTTTCGGCGGTTTCAAGTTTGTGTTTTTGGTTCTCAATTTTTTGTTTCAACGAAAATGAAAATATCCTTAATAATTCATCAATTCTATATCTAGAAAAATCAATAGCCTTTGTTGTCTTATATGTAATTTTTTGCGGAAGTTTATCAAGTTTCATTTCATTATTAGAAAGAAATTTATGTGACAATCCCATAATATTATGTTGAACAGAATTAAAAATTTGTTTTGTATTAAAAATATTATCTTTTGTTCCAATCACAACTTTATTTATAACATTGTTCAAACTTGCTTTTTCGTAATTTATTTTTTCAGAAATATGATTGTAAGCAAAAGTTTCTAGTTCGCCAAGATTTTCTTCAAACTCGTAATATTTAGAAATAAGAAAATCAGCGGCAGCTGTGGGTGTTTTCAATTTTTTGTGTGCAACTAAGTCTGTTATTGTATCATCCTGCTCATGTCCTATTCCGGTTAGCACAGGAATGGGAAACTGCGTTACAGTATATGCAATCCAATAATTATCGAACCAGCTTAAATCAGATTTTGAACCTCCGCCTCTAATAATAACAACTACATCAAAAATCGAATCATGCTGAAAAATTTTATCAAAAGCTTTTAATATCGACGTTTCAACCTGCTCACCTTGCATAAAAGCAGGAAATAATTTGTGATGAAAAGCATAGCCAAATTCATTATTGTTAAGTTGATTCACAAAGTCGCCATACCCAGCAGCCGTTTCGGTCGAAATAATCGCTATATTTTTAGGAACAGTTGGAAATAAAAGTTCTTTGTTCATTTCAATTACACCCTCGTTTTTTAAACGAGTTATAATTTCTATTCGGCGTTTTTCGATATCTCCAAGCGTGTAAGTCGGATCTATATCGCTAACATTTAAACTGTATCCGTAAATTGCATGAAATTCGATATTTATCTTAACTAGAATTTTAATCCCTGACAAGAACTCATACCCACTCGTGGTTTCAAAATACGGCTTGAGCATTCTGAATGTATAAGCCCAAATAGTTGCCTTAGCTTTAGCTAATATCTTTTCCGAATGTGGGTCTTTTTCAATTAATTCTAAATAACAGTGTCCACTTTGATTAACTTTTAATTCGCTAATTTCGGCAACTATCCATGTAGAATCATCAAATTCGGATTTAAGAATTGACTGTATTTTTTCGTGTAAAACTGAAAGTGTAATAGCATTCTCAGCCATTAGCTATTTTTTTTAATAATTTTTTTGATAAAACTATTTGTTGAGCTTGTAAATTTGATGTAGTAAATTCCAGACTCTAGCGAGTCTGCATCATCAAATTTAATTCGATTATATGATGTAATGTTCAGGTCAATTTCTTTTTGAAATTTAAGTTTTCCAAGCATATCAAAAATTTGCACAAAAACCGTTTGGCTGTCTGCTGAATAAAAATCAATTACAAAATCGTTATTAAACGGATTTGGAAAAATAGAAACTAGATTATCGTTTGAAAAATCATTATACGAAATATTATTTGTTAGCAAATTTGCCAAAGCAAAGTCCGGAATGCCATGTCCGAGTAATGAATCGGGGAAAAGATACTGACTTGCACTTCTTTCGATATAATCAATAATTTCCATATTTGTCAAGCTTGGATTTGCCTGCCAAAAACAAGCAACTAAGCCACTTATAATTGGAGCCGAAAATGAAGTTCCATTTCCGGTTGAAACATATTCAGAACTTGAATAATACGTAGTTCCTGAACCTTGTGCCACAATATTGGGTTTAATTCGACCATCGTATGTTGGTCCCGTGGAACTTAGTGAAGCGTAAATTCCAGAACCATCAACTGCACCAACCGTTAAAACACTATCGGCATCAGCTGGAGTTGCAATAAAATGCCATGAAGTGTAACCTTCGTTTCCTGCACTGCATACAACTAACATCCCTTTGCTTGCAGCAATATCGGCTCCAGTTGAAATAATAGATGTTTCTCCGTCCATGTCAGAGTATGTATAATTTTGGTCAGTATCGGTAAATGTATTGTATCCTAATGAAACATTAATTACGTCGGCTCCACAACTATCGGCATATTCAGCAGCCGAAATCCAGTTATATTCTTCGATTCTATATTCTGAACTAACATCTTCGGTTAAGAGTAATAAGTAATCTGCTTTCGGAGCTGTTCCTATAATTTGTCCGGGTTTATTCGCTGCAATAATGCTTAAAACTTGGGCTCCATGTTCGTGATAACCATAAACATATTCTCCACCATGCACAAAGTTTTTTGTGATTTTTATCTGATTATTAATTCGCAAGCTATCAAAAGCTGTGTTCACATCAGCTTTATAAAAACCTCCATCGGTAATTGCAATTAGCATTCCTTCGCCCTGAAAGCCCAAATTATGAAGAATATGTCCGTTTAGCATTGTAATTTGTCCATCAGCCTGTCCATAATCAAGTTCGCTTTCGGCTTTTGTTTTTACAATAGATTTCATACTTGTGAGGATTGGAAATTTATTGCTACCAATCGTTGAGCTATTTTCGACAGAAATATTTTTGATTTGTTTAATAAACGAAACTCCGATTAAAGAATCAAGCATCGATAAATCAGAAACTTCAACAGTTACACAATTTAACCATTTCGATTTGTTTAACACCGTAATACCAAAACTTTCAACGCTATCAACATAAGTCTGAGCTAAAGGCAAGTCATTTGTAGAGATGAGAATATTTTGTTTTTGTCTTCGTAAAATTGCTCGATCCGATAAAAAATCTTCAGGAGTATCTGTTGAAAAACCACTATTTGCTTTGTCAGTAAAATAAATACAATATTTATCGGGAGCAATTTGTGTTAATGCAAGGGTGCTATTTATAACGAACAATAAAAAAAGGATATAATGTTTAATTTGTACCATAATCTATAACTTTCTGCTTGTAAATACTTGCTGTTTTTATTCTTTTTTCGATTGAATCCGTGTACGGAGTTGCATCTGCGTAAATATCGATAATTTCTTTATAAACCAATCCTACATTCTTTGCAAATTTCTCAATACTATATTTTTTCTCGATTTGGGTTAAGAAATTTTCATGTGTTACGGTTAAAACCGAATCAAAATCTAGTTCATTTACTGTTTCAAACTCATCAATATTCGTAATTTCATATTCTTGCTCTTCATTCGTATTGTAGGCATTTCCATTCCAAATTTTATTAAGTTCGGCAGGAAATATTAGTCGAACGTATTTTACATTTTCTTCGGTTTTTTGATATCGATTATTGATAATTTGTGATGTCCAAACGTCCTTAATTATCCAATTCGAAAGCGAATCTTTTTTGTAAAATCTTTCGATACGACAAGCTTCTTCTCCAACTAAATCGATGTATTTTTCTGTTATTATTTCTTTTATAAAATAGTTGGTCGTGTCATACAACGCTGAAAGTTTATCAATTGCAATTTCTTCTATTTCGTAAGTTATCCAATTTCCAACTTGTAATGGAGTATAATTGTAGTCATTAGAAGTTGAAGTAATATCGCTTTCTTTACAACCCATTATTGTAAACAATAGAAATATCAAAACACACAAGCTATTTTTATACACCTTGTTCATACTACACGATAAGTTTTATGCAATTATAAAAGTACAACAATTTTTATGAAAATAAATTCAAATTTACCAAATATGATTGATTTTATAATTTTTACAATTTTTAACATCTAAGATTTATAATAAGATTTTATATTTGTATGTTTTTAAATAATGAAGAAAATCAAATGAAATTAAACTTTTCACATATGAATTACATAAATAAAATTTCGTTTATCATTGTATTTTTGTTTTTGGCTTCACAATTATCGTTCGCAGGAGGAAAAGACAAAGATAAAGGCTACCAAATTAAAGTCAAAATTACAGGAATCAAGGATACCGTTTGCTATTTGGGATATTACTATGCCGATAAACAATACATTTTGGATACCAACAAGGTAGATGCTAATGGATATTGTGTATTTGAAGGTAAAGAACCGCTAGAAGGTGGCATTTATTTTATTTATTCGCCTGAAAAAACCTTAGTACAAATTTTAATTGGAGAGCAACGTTTTTCGGTTGAAACCGACACAAAAGATTTAGTTGGAAATATGAAAGTTACTGGTTCTATTGAGAACAAACTCTTTACCGATTTTCATATTTTCAGAATGAATAATTATAATAAAGTTCAAGCACTTAAAGCTAGATTAGATAAAAACAAATCGAATAAAGACTCTACCGATTTTTTGAATAGCGAAATTGACAAAATTGATAAAGCTGTTCTTGCCTTTATGAACGAAGCCGAGAGCAAATATCCAAATACCTTATATTCGAGCATAATGAAATCGAATGTACAAATCGATATTCCCGATTCGCCCAAAGATGAAAAAGGAAACGAAATTGACTCATTGTTCGCTTTACATTATATGCAAAAGCATTATTTCGATAATATAAACTTTGGCGATGGAAGATTAGTTCGAACTCCAATTCTCCATCAAAAAATAATGGATTATCTTAAACGATTAGTTGTTCCTCACCCAGATTCTATTATTAGAGCTTGTGATTTTATTATTGAAAAATCAAAAGCCGATTCAAATGTTTTTCGATATGCACTTCCTACCCTTACCAATTATTACGAAACATCAAAATACATGGGCATGGACGCAGTTTTTGTGCATTTAGCCGAGAAATATTATTTAAGCGGACAAGCATGGTGGGCAGACTCTACATTAACCGTAAAGATGCAAGAGCGTGTTGATGATTTAAAACCAACATTACTCGGAGGACAAGCTCATAATATTATTATGTACGATACGCTATTACGTCCTGTTCCGTTACATGCAATTAAAGCTGACTATACTTCAATATTTTTCTATGAACCCGATTGCGGACATTGCAAAAAAGCAACGCCAAAAATGAAAAAACTTGCTGAAGCTTATAAATCAAAGGGATTTAAAGTTTATGGCATTAACATCAAAACCGATATTGAGGAATGGAAAACCTTCATTAAGGAATACAAAATTCAAGAGTTTATTAATGTTTCTGACCCTTATTACCGAAGTAAATTTAGAGATTACTTCGATATATACAGCACTCCCGTTATTTATCTCTTAGATAAAGACAAAAATATTTTAGCAAAACGATTATCCCCCGAACAGCTCGAAGAAATGCTTAGGAGCAAAATGGGAATAAAAGGCGATGAGGGAAGAATATTGGAAAAACCTGAAGATGTAAAAGAGGAGGAGGAAGAATCGCACTAGTTAAGCATTCCAAAGTGCAGAAAAAGTGCACTCCAAAACTGCACTTGCATAAAAGCATCTTTATTCTTTTTCTCGTTGAGGAAAAAAATATTTAAAGTTTATCGCAAAATAGCTTCCTTTAACACCCAATCGGACCTTTTCGGCAACAAAGTTTTCGTCTTCGTAAAAAGCGAGGTAAAGAGCATTATTGAGTTGAAGATGATACGATGCACCTAGGAAAAAATAACCACTGTTCTCGGTTCTGAAATCCCAGCCAACATTTACATTCATAGCAAATTGATACCAACGGTTTGCAAAACCATAAACATGTTCGGTAGCGATATCGGTCGGATAAAAGTTTGCACTAAACCCGATTGAGTTGTCCATGTAAATATGTTTTGTTAACCGAAGGTATGCCAACATCATTACCGGAATTTCGTAACCAACAAATTGCATTCGGTTTTCGAAAAGCGTATCGAGATTGGCTTTGAAATCGTAATTACGTCGAACATAACTGAGCCCGGTTTGCAACGAGAAAATTTTATTAAAATCGTGTCTAACTTCCATTCCGAACGAATGTCCCATTTTGCTGTTTATCTCGTATAACACTCCATCAACTTCAGAAAGCACATTTGTTTTTTGAATCAAATTCAACGGACTTGTCGGGCTAAAATGAACTCCAAAATAGGTTTTACTTACTTTTTTTTCTTCTTCTTTTGTTTGAGAAGATGCAGCAAAATTGCCGATTAAAAAAAATATGAGAAACAGGTATCGATTCATTTTTTTATGTTGAACTATTTTTTAAAAGTTCGCTTGCTGCAATTTTGAGTTTTTCGACCCATTTTTTGCCATATGTTCTGGTCAAAGGCTCTTCAAGAAACAAGTATAGTTTTTCCTTTTTTTGTTCTCCATTGATTAAAGCATGTTTGCAAATTTTATTTTCTTCGTAATTTACAGCGTCAAATTGCTTGTATTTTGTAATTCTAATCGGATAAAGGTGGCACGAAACCGGTTTCCTAAACTTAATTTTTTTATCAAGATATGCTTTTTCGATTCCACACAATGCAATATCATTTTCAAAAATCAGATAAGCACATTCGCGATTTTCGATGAGAGGTGTAACATAATCTCCATCAGAATCAATTACATAAACACCTTGTTTTTCTATCGTTTCAATACTTATTTTTCGCAAATATGGCTTTACGCTAGGATAAACTTTTTCTAATATTTTTAACTCTTTTTTTTCGAGAGGAGCACCTGCGTCTCCTTCAATGCAACAAGCACCTTTACATTTTGTAATATCGCAAACAAATTTTTTATCGAGTACGTCGAAACTTATTATTTTGTCATCAATTTGTAACATCTGTCAAGCTAAACTAAAACTTTTCCAGTCATTTCTGACGGAATATCAATATTCATAATTTTTAAAATTGTTGGGGCAACATCAGCTAAAATACCATTGCTTATTTTTGAATAATCTTTCGAAACCAAAATGCAAGGAACCGGATTTAACGAATGAGCTGTGTTTGGACTTCCGTCGTCGTTAACCGCATAATCGGCATTTCCGTGGTCGGCAATTATCATTAAATCGTAACCGTTTGCTGTAGCAACTTCGACTATTTCGCCTACGCATTTATCAACCGTTTCAACGGCTTTCAATATTGCCGGATAAATACCTGTATGTCCAACCATATCGCCATTGGCGAAGTTTAAACATATAAAATCGGCTTCTTGCTTTTTGAGTTCGGGAATAATTGCGTCTTTTACGAGCAAGGCACTCATTTCGGGTTGTAAATCGTAGGTTGCAACTTTTGGTGATGATATTAAAATTCGTTTTTCGTTTTTAAATTCATTTTCACGACCGCCTGAGAAAAAGAACGTAACATGAGCATATTTTTCGGTTTCGGCAATTCTAATCTGCTTTTTGCCAGCTTTTTCCATCAACTCGCCGAGCGTATTGGTAACATTGTCTTTGTCGTAGGCTATATGTACATTTTTAAACGAATCGTCGTATCGTGTCATGGTAACGTAATGCAAAGGCATGGTTTTCATTTCAAACTCGGGCATGTCTTTTTGTGTAAGCACAACGGTAATTTCGCGAAGTCGGTCGGTACGGTAATTAAAGCAAATAAAAACATCTCCTTCTTTTACCGTTGCAATTGGATTTCCTGCTTCGTCAACACAAACGGTTGGTTCAATAAATTCATCGGTTTTTCCATTTTTATACGAGTCTGAAATGGCATCTAAAACATTGGTAGTTTTTATACCAACTCCATGAACCAATAAATCGTATCCTCTTTTTACTCGTTCCCAACGCTTGTCCCTGTCCATGGTGTAATAACGTCCCGATAAACTTGCAATTTTACCATTCGAGGTTTTAAGGTGATTTACTAAATTTGTCATATACATTAATCCGCTTTGTGGATCTGTGTCTCTTCCATCGGTTAAAGCGTGAATAAATACTTTGTCTAATCCATAATCTTTCGTTAAATCGCATAATTTATACAGGTGAAAATCCATGGAGTGTACTCCGCCATCAGAAACTAATCCAATGAAATGTACGGCTTTGTTATTCGCTTTTGCATATTTAAACGCTTCGACTAAAACCGGGTTTTTTGCGATGCTATTGTCGCGAATAGCTAAATTTATTTTAACCAAATCTTGATATACTACACGTCCTGCACCAATATTCAAATGTCCGACTTCTGAATTTCCCATTTGACCGTCGGGCAAGCCTACATTTTCGCCACTAGTTAATAGTTGTGCAGTTGGATATTTCTTCATTAATGCGTCCATAGACGGAGTATTGGCATTGAAAATAACATCTGATTTCGATTTATTTCCAATCCCCCAACCGTCGAGAATCATTAACATAAATTTTTTATTGCTCATATTTTAATTTTTAGAGAGTACAAAGTTAATCATTTCTTTAGCAAAATACTTCGCAAGTTTTTATTTTATAATTTTGTTGAGTTCATAATTTAGATAAATTTGGCTTTATTTTTAAATCTGGATTTATGGAGCATGTTGATAAAATACAATTCAAAAAGGATTTAATACAGAAATGTAAATTGCTGATTACTAAAAACTCAGAAATTGCTCGGGCAGCCATGCAAGAACACCAACAGCTAGCAAACGATTATGGTCAGCCAAAAGATAGATACGATTCGTTTCGAACACAGATGTTGCGTAAGCGAGATATGTTCGCAATTCAGTATCAAAAAGCACTTGACGAATTAGCTCTATATGAAAAAATAGATGCCGAAAAAATTCATACGAATGTTAGTTTTGGATGTGTTGTGATTACCGACAAACAAAAACTTTTTGTAGCAACTAGTTTAGGGAAAATAACAATAGAAAATCGAGACTTTTATGCAATCTCGGCAGCGGTTCCTATTTTTGAAAAAATGAAAGGTCTTAAGGTTGGAAGTCTTTTTAGTTTTAATGGGCAGAATTTCACGATAACAGAACTGTTCTAGATTTTTTTAAACTGTTTTGTGATAACTTTTTCGTCGAGTTTAAGTTGGATAAAATAAATTCCTTGCCGTAAAGTTTCAATCCGAAGCGTTTTTATGTTTGAAGTTCCTTCTTTTTCGATTTGTCCAGTGTAAATAATATTTCCTAAGTAATCGAAGATTTGAAAATCGACTTTTTTATTGTTCGCAAAATCAAATTGGATATTAACAATTTCTTTTGCAGGATTTGGGAATACCGAAAAATCGAAAGAGTTATTTGCGTTTTTTTCGTTAACGTAGGGTGCTAGTTGTTTGTTCTCAGCGGTATCTTTTTCTAATTGAGGTAAAATTTGCATTGATTGAGCATTCGTAAAATATGAACTTGCTGAGAACAAGAAAATCAGAAATATATTTTGTAAATTTTTATTCATACGTGTAAAATTACAAATATTACGCCAATAAGAAAAACATAGAGTTGTACGATAGAATAGAAATTTTGTTTCAAAATTTAATAAATATGCTCATATTCATGCATTTACGAATAAGGAGTTGCTAAATTAAAATTTATACGAGAATCCGATTCCTAAAACTTCTTTAAATTGTGTTGTTGGTCCAAAATGGGCATTGTCGTTCACGTCAGTCCACGCAATATCTACATCGTTATCCCAAATCAACGTAGTTGTAATATTTGCAGAAATATATTTGCTAATTTTTATGGCTATCACATTTTCCCATAAAACGTCAACGTCTTTTACTGTTTTAAACTTTAAATAGTTGGCAAATAATTCAAGGCGAGAACCAAAAGTGATATTTTCTTTTATGTCTTTTTTGTACAATAGTTTCATATATCCTCCAAGTTCAGTACGCATTTTTTTCCCTTCCTCTACACCAAAAGCTCCTGCGTTCGACAATAATTCGTCTAACACAATAGTTGTTTTATCAGTAATAGGAGAAACGAAAATTGAAACATTATCGTTAGGTTTGTAATCCATTCCAATTGCTAGCAAGATGTATCCTGGTGATAAAAAATTTGAAATAGCAATACTGTCTCCTGGCTTTGCATAACCTGCATTAAATTGTGATTTAAAATTTAACAGCCCCGCATAAAATAAATGCTCGTTTGCTTTTTGTCCATATTTCGAAGTAAAATCAATTTTATCGTCGCTTTTTATCCATGGGGCTTCACTATCTCCTTGACGAATAATTCCATAACCCAAATCTAAATTATTATCCCATGCAAATTTTCGTTGTTTAAGGTTTGCAAATAAGTTTACAAATCCATTTCCTGCAATGGAATTTTCGCCTCCGGCAGCCCATTTTGATAATGAAACTTGAGTAAATGCAATGGTAATCAAGCCTCCTTTTTTCCAACCTAGAAGCGTATCAAGATTATTACTTTTTAAAACTTTTTCGGCTTCGGTTGTTTGAGATTTAACAATTGTAGCACAAAGTAAAATTATCGAGAAAATTAACGAAAACGATTTCATAAAAAAGATTTATTTTGTTTATGGGTGCAAATATATGAGTATTGTTTTACAAATAAAAGTAAAACCTAAAAAAGTACACAAATGCTTTAATCTTTGAATTTCGCATAAATATACTTATGTTTGAATTGTGAAATAATAAATAAATATGTCGGAAATTAATCCTCAAATTCACGAAAGTTGGAAGACATTGTTAATTAATGAATTTAATAGTGCCTATTTTGTTCGTTTGAAACAGTTTTTACACGAAGAAAAGTCTAAGTACGTGATATACCCTCCAGGGAAATATATTTTTGCAGCATTTGACCGAACTCCATTCGATGAAGTTAAAGTTGTTATTTTGGGTCAAGATCCATATCATGGAGATAGACAGGCACACGGATTAAGTTTTTCGGTTCAAAAAGGAATTAAACCACCGCCATCCCTAGTAAATATATTCAAAGAAATAAAAGATGATTTAGGAATCCCAATTCCAAATCATGGAAATTTGGAAAAATGGGCAAATCAAGGTGTTTTGCTTCTAAATGCGACATTGACTGTTAGAGCAAATCAGGCGGGTTCACATCAGCAGAAAGGTTGGGAGCAATTTACTGATGCAGTGATAAAAAAAATATCGAAAGAGAAGGAAGGCGTCGTTTTTTTGCTTTGGGGTAGATATGCTCAAAATAAGGAATCTTTAATAGATGAAGAAAAACACATATTATTGAAGGCGGCTCACCCATCACCTTTGGCTAGAGGTGGCTTTTTTGGATGCAAACACTTTTCAAAAACAAATGAATATTTAAAACAAATGAACAAAACAGCGATTGATTGGTCGCTGTAAATAACGATAAATTATGTTTAAGAAATTTCCACATACCTACGTTATCATTTTTTATATGATTGTTTTTGCTGCTCTGTTGACTTGGATTATTCCGGCAGGGGAGTTTAATCGAGTAGATAAAGTTCTTGCTGATGGAACTACAAAAACGATTATCGAAGAGGGAACTTATCATTATGTTGAAAGTTTACCTCAAACATGGCAACTTTTTTCGGCTTTATTTCGAGGCTTTGTTAAGCAGTCTGAAATAGTAATTTTTATCCTATTGATTGGAGGTGCTTTTTGGATTATCAATGTTAGTAAAAGTATTGATGTTGGAATATTTTCTTTCCTCCGATTTACTAAAAAACTTGAACGCTTCAAATTTTTAAATAAAGTTGGAGTTGATAATATTGTAATAATTCTCATAATGACTTTATTTAGTGTTTTTGGGGCTGTTTTTGGAATGAGTGAAGAAACAATTGCCTTTGTAGTAATATTTATTCCTTTATCTATATCTATGGGTTATGATTCGATAGTTGGAGTTTGCTTAGTATATGTCGCCGCACATATCGGGTTTGCTTCGGCAGTACTTAATCCTTTTACAATAGGCATTGCTCAAGGAATTTCCGATTTGCCTATATTTTCTGGAATCGAATATCGTTTATTCTGTTGGCTTATTATAAATGCTGTTGGTTTTACTTTTATTTTGCTGTATGCTAGAAAGATAAAAAAAGCACCTCATAAATCAATTATGTACGAAGCCGATCAATATTGGAGAGATAAAAAAAATACCGATGTTGAACAAATAAATTACTACACTCCAATTTCCTCATGGGTTTCATATGGTTTGGTTTTGCTTGTTCTTTCTATTTTTTCATATTTATTTCCTCGAACAACATTTCACTTTGGGAATACGGAATTCAGTTTAATTGTATTACCTATTGTAACTATAATTTATGGAATATTCGGTTTTTTGGCAAATCGAAAATCTGTTCATTTTTTCATACTAAGCTTATTAATTTTCACGATTGCTTTTTTAATGATTGGCGTGCTAGGATACGAGTGGTATGTAATGGAAATATCTACTTTATTTTTGGTGCTTGGATTAGTTTCTGGAATTGCTATTAACAAATCGGCTAGCGAAATTACAAAATTGTTTATCGAAGGAGTAAAAGATTTTTTATCGGCAGCTTTAGTGGTTGGATTAGCAGGAGGGATAATTATAATTTTAACCGATGGAAAGATTATTGATACCATAATGTATACTCTTTCGCAATCGATGAGCGGAATGGGAAAAATCGCATCTGTAGAAATAATGTATGGAATACAAACATTGATGAATCTGATAATTACATCGGCGTCGGCAAAAGCGGCTTTAACAATGCCAATTATGGCTCCTTTTTCTGATATGATCGATGTCTCGCGTCAAGCAACAGTATTGGCTTTTCAGTTTGGCGATGGATTTACAAATATGATTACTCCAGCATCTGGAGTTTTAATTGCCGTTTTAGGAATTGCTCGAATTCCATACGATAAATGGTTTAAATGGATGACTCCTTTGTTAATTATTTTGTTATTTCTAGGATTTTTGCTCTTAATCCCGACTGTAACAATGAACCTAAACGGATTTTAGTCTATTAAAAATTATTGTCTAACCCTAAAAAATTGATGTATATCGTAAAATAGTGTATTAAACAACATTTTTACTTGATTAACATTTTTTTTATGCTTATTTTTGATAAAATAAACTTTAAAAACGGAACTATGAATTTCAAAAACACTTTCGCTTTAGTAGCTACGATTATGATGATTTCTTTCACTATTGAAGCTAACTCACAGTCTATTGTTAAAAAGAATGGAGGCTATGACGTTACGTTTAATCAGAACAGAAGTTCAGAATTTACGCTGGATTTTGATTTAGATAAATATAGGTTAGAAACAGTTGAAAAAAATGGAGTAGCATATACTACTATTGAATTTGGTAAAAATATCGTCCTAAAGAAAAAAGGTTGGGCGGAGTTGCCATACATGTCTGCTTCAGTTCAGTTACCCAATAACAAGAATGTATCAATTGAGGTCGTTAGCGAAGATTACGTTGAGTATTTATTAGAAAAACCATTATTACCATCTCGAGGTGTAATATATAGAAATCAAAATCCGTCAGAAATTCCATTTGAAATTGACCCTGCTTCAATAACGAGCGAATTATATCCTTCGTCTTTAACAGAGATGTCTTCACCATATATCATCAGAAACGTTAGAGGAGCAAATATTAAAGTATTTCCATTCAGATATAATGCTGCTGAAAATACGTTAAGAGTTTATAAAAAAGTTACCATTAAAGTTGTCGAAAATAACACTCGAGTAATTAATCCTTTGACAAATAATAATCTTGTAAATAAAGGTATTGCTCCGATTTACGAATCGTTGTTCGTAAATTATAACCAAAACGCAGTTCGATGGAGCGATGAGTTAGCTCAATTTGGAGACATACTAGTTATATATACGTCTCGAGATGCTTCTGTAATACAACCATGGATTACGTGGAAAAAGCAAATGGGATATAATGTTCACGAAACACAAGTTGCAACAGGAACAAATGTTAAAACAACTATTCAAAATGCATACAACGCAAATAAAAACATTTTGTATGTTCAATTAGTTGGTGACTGGGCTGATATAGTTTCTGACCTTGGTGGTAGCGAAAATACTCCAATGGATCCAATGCTTGGTTGCGTAGAAGGTACCGATGATTATCACGATATTATTATCGGACGTTTTTCTGCTAGTACAACAGCTCACGTTACAACTCAAGGGAATAAAGCCATAAATTATGAAAAAAATCCCGATTTAGCAGGAACTTGGTATTCAGACGGCTTGGGAATCGGTTCAGCCGAAGGCTCTGGTATCGGAGATGATTCAGAAATTGATTATGCTCATATTGATATAATTAAAGAAAATAAATTAGTTCCATTCACATATTCGGGATCAGTTTCTGAAGCTTACGGTGCAAGCGTTACTTCCTCGCAGGTTTCTACTCCATTAAATGCTGGTTTGGGGGTTATTAACTATTGTGGTCACGGAGCAAAAACATATTGGGTAACAAGTAATTATTCTACAACTAATGCTGCAAGTGCTTCAAATGGAAGTGAATTACCGATTGTTTTTTCGGTTGCTTGTGTTGTTGGAGAATTCAATACTTCGGGCGATTGTCTTGCTGAAGCACTTCTTCGCAGAGAAGGAGGAGGAGCATTAGCGTCGCTGATGTCAACGATGAATCAACCTTGGACACCACCTATGAGAGGTCAAGATTATATGAATGATATTTTAACCCAAGGATATGACTATGCGGCTAATCCTGGTGATGGAACATCAACTACGTACGGAAAGACAACTTTTGGGGCAATCACTTTTAATGCAACAGCAATGATGGTTACAGAATCTGATGCAAGTGAAGACTGGGATACCTATTATACATGGACTGTTTTTGGAGATGCTTCGGTGCAAGTTAGAACAAAAACTCCAGATGCAATTACCGTATCAAATCTTAACGTAACTCCAGGTGTTTATTCAACCCAAATTTTGGTTGATGGCTTACCATTCGAAGGAGCCTTAGTATCGTTGTATAACGATTCAGAAGAACAGCCTTCTTCAGCAATGACCGATGCTTCTGGAAATGTTTCTATTTCACACCCATATACAGGAACAGTAACGCTTACTGTAACAGGATTTAATTTGGCTACATATTCGGCTGAACATACGGTAGCTGTTTCGGTTGCTCCTATTTGCGATTTTTCAGGAACTCCTACAACTGTAATTGAAGGAGAGACGGTTACATTTACTGATTTATCAGAAAATTATCCATCATCTTGGTTATGGGAATTTGAAGGTGGTATTCCAGCAACATCAACCGCATCACATCCTACAATAACTTACAATTCAGAAGGTACTTATACTGTTACTTTGACGGTTACAAATATGGCAGGAGAAGATTCTCTCACAAAAGTTGAATACATTACTGTGAACCCAGTAACAGAAGCTCCAGTTGCAGATTTTACAGCAAGTGTAACAAATATTGTTATGGGAGGCACTGTCGATTTTACCGATTTGTCAAACAACCAGCCAACTTCATGGGCATGGATATTCGAAGGGGGGACTCCTTCTTCTTCAACACAACAAAATCCATCAGGAATAATTTATACAACCCCAGGTGTTTACGCTGTTACATTGTATGCTACAAATGAATTTGGTACAGGAATCGAAGAAAAACCATTGTACATAACAGTTATGCTTCCTGATTATTGCGATGCGTCTTCGGCAAGTACATCTTATGAATATATCTCGAATGTTACGATTAGCGACATAAACAATACCACAGCAGCAACAAGCTATACTGACTATACGGCAACACAAGAGGCTGATGTTTATGTTAATCAAGCAAGTGTTATAAGTGTAACGTTAACAGGAGCTTATTCTTCTGATCAGATTCTTATTTGGGTTGATTGGAATAAAGATGGAGATTTTGCTGACCTAGGAGAAACAGTTTATACGTCGGCTGTTACAGGGGCGTCTGGAAACTATACCTATAATACATCAATAACTCCTCCAGTTGGAGCGAGTTTAGGAACAACAAGAATGAGAGTGCGGTTACATGATACAAGTTATGGTCCAATGGCTGAACCTTGCGGTGATTCTGATTATGGCGAAGTGGAAGATTATTCGTTAAATGTTATTTTGGTACCAACGTCTGCCTTTTCTGCAGATGTTACAGCAGTTTGTACCAATGGTCAAGTTCAATACACGAATTCAAGCAGTGATGCAACTTCTTACGAATGGACATTTGAAGGAGGAACACCTGCAACAAGTACCGAAGAAAATCCTATTGTTACATATTCGGCTAACGGAACTTTTAATGTAACGCTTATAGCAACTAATTCTAGTTCTTCGGATAGTGAAATAAAAACTGATTATATTACTGTTACAACTCCTCCATCACTAACTTTTGTTACTAACGACGCCTCTGTTTATGGTGCGTCTGATGGATCAATTGATATGACAATTATTGGAGGGACTTTACCATTTTCTATACTTTGGTCAAATGCAGAATCAACTGAAGATATTTCAGGCTTGATTGCTGGAGCTTATGATGTTGAGGTTGTTGATAATAATGGATGTATTGCATCAAACTCTGCAACAGTTAACCAACCTCCATTGGTAGTTGAAAAATTAATTGTTAATGGGATTTCAATTTACCCGAATCCTGCAAATGATTTTGTAAATATTTCTGCCAAAAATATCGAAAAAGTATGCTTGTATAATTTATTAGGACAGGAAATTATAAATAAAAAAGTATCTGATAAATCGGTAAAACTTGATGTTGGCAAACTACACAAAGGATTGTATATTATCAAAGTTTATACATCTGGAAATAATGTTTATTCTCAAAAGCTTACTATAAAATAAAGATTAAGTAATCCTATATATTTAAGAGCTGTGTTTTTCGCAGCTCTTTTTTTTGTCATTAGTCAAAAAAAAAATCAAATTTTGATAAACAACCAAATTAACTTGACTAACATAAAAAAAAATCTTATTTTTGATTACAATTAAACCAAAGTCTATATTAAAACAAAAAAACATGAAAAGAAAATTACAAATTATTTTAGGCGTTTTCGCAATTTGTAGTGTTATTTCATTGAATTCTCTAGGACAAAGTACTAGCTATGAAGTATATTATCCTACTGAATTTCACGAAACACTTCCATTGCGTGAAATAGTAAAGGAACATCCTTATGTTCAGAAAAAAAGACAAAGAAGTGAAATGGAGTTGATTCGAGAATCCTTAGATCGAAAGCATCGAATTCCACAAACTTTTCTTTATTCAGTAGAAGACGGACCTGAATATGGTGAAGATCCTGCAGTTAGACAAACTGAGATGGGTAAAAGAAAAATTAATTCGTCAAGAGCCGTAATAAAAGATTGGGCAGGTCAAGTAGCTAGTGGATTTAGACCTTATGACCCAACTGGAGCGGCTGGTCCAAACCATTACGTACAAGCTATCAACGGAACTCCTTATAAAGTATTTAACAAAAGTACAGGAGCAAATATGTTGACAGCAAATATTAGTACTTTGTGGGATCCTGCGACTGATGACGATGGAGACCCAATAATTATGTATGATAAATATGCAGACCGTTGGTTTGTAAGTCAATTTGGACAAACTGGAAATAGTATTTATATCGCTATTTCAAAAACAAATGACCCAACAGGTGAATATTATGCATATACTTATACCTCTCCACAATTTCCTGATTATTTGAAGTTTTCAATTTGGGAAAATGGTTATTATATGACATCGAATCAATCAACCGATAAAGTGTTCTGTTTCGAAAGAGACGAAATGCTTGCAGGAAATCCTTCAGCAAGATCGATAAGTGCTACATTTACAACAGGTTCTGTTGATGCATTTTTTGTTCCGCTTCCAGCTGACGCTGCTGATGACGAATTACCTGCAGCAGGAACTCCACTACCATTTTTCGCTTATTATGATAATGCTTGGGGCGGAGGAACTGATGGTGTGAAAATTTGGAATATGACAGTAACTTGGGGGACTACAGCAGCTGCTTCAATCAGTGCAAGTACGCAAGTTAATACATCGGCTTTTGATGCATCATACGATTCAGGTTGGGACGATGTTGTTCAACCAGGAACTACACAAAAATTAGATGGAATCGGAGGAATCCCAACTTTTAGAGCACAGTGGAGACCATGGAGTGGATATAATTCATTGTTATTGAATTGGGGAGTGGTAATAAGTTCTACTCAAAGAAGTATCAGATGGGTTGAATTACGTCAAAGTCAATCGACAGGAACATGGACATTATACCAAGAAGGAACCTATACTCCTGATGCACATACACGTTGGTTAGGTAGTATTGCTATGGACGATAATGGAAGTATTGCTCTTGCATATTGCAAATCTTCTTCTTCTGTATATCCTTCTTTATGCTATACAGGAAGACTTGCTGGAGATGCTCTTGGCACGATGTCTTTTGCTGAAACTGTTGTTGCGGCTGGCGTATCATCTCAAACTAGTGGAAACAGAGTTGGAGATTATTCTCATACTTCTTTAGATCCTGATGGACAAACATTTTGGCACACTGGTGAATATATGGGTTCAGGTGGCTCTGCTTTAACAAGAGTATTTTCATTTCAAATTCCTGCTCCATCAAATCCTCCTGTAGCCGATTTTTCTGGAACACCAACAAACTTAGAAGCTGGAAATTCTGTTGCCTTCACTGATTTATCAACTGAAAATCCAAATACATGGAACTGGACATTCGAAGGAGGAACGCCAGCTTCATCAACATCGGAAAATCCTGTAGTAACGTATAGTACTCCTGGTACATATGACGTAACGCTTTACGTAGAAAATGCTGCCGGTAACGATACAAAAATAGTAACTAATTATATAACTGTTAATGCATTATCGAACCCTCCTGTAGCTGATTTTAGTGCTAGTGCAAC
Source organism: Bacteroidetes bacterium GWF2_33_38 (assembly GCA_001769505.1). Taxonomy (GTDB): domain Bacteria; phylum Bacteroidota; class Bacteroidia; order Bacteroidales; family GWF2-33-38; genus GWF2-33-38. Next base: position 35,686 of record MEOF01000006.1, on the reverse strand, counting down.
AGATATTACAGTTGGACAAACGGTTACATTTACCGATTTATCTACTAATGCACCAACGTCTTGGGCATGGACATTTGCAGGAGGAACTCCAACTTCTTCAACTAATCAAAATCCAACGGTAACTTATAGTGTTGCAGGAACTTATGATGTAACTCTTGTCGCGACGAATGCTATTGGAGGTTCTGCTCCAGAAACTAAAATTGCTTATATCTCTGTATTACCTCCAGTTTCATGTGCTGCTAGTGCAACTACTGAAGACGAATACATCAGCAATGTTACTTTTGGAAGCATTAACAATACATCAGGTTTTGATGGATATGGCGACTATACTGCTTATTCTACTGATGTTGATTTAGGACAATCATACGCAATTTCAATTACAAATGCAATTTATTATTCATTAGACCAAGTATTGGTTTGGATTGACTGGAATCAAGATGGAGATTTTGTTGATACTGATGAAGCTGTATTCTCGGATAATGGAGGCGGAACAACAACAAGTAATCCATATGTTTCATCTGGAAGCATTACTGTTCCTGCTACTGCATCGACGGGAGCTACTCGAATGAGAATTCGTTTGCATTACAATTCTGCTACTTACAATGGAAATACTACTCCTTGTGGCGATTCAGATTATGGCGATGTTGAAGATTATATTGTGAACGTGATTGCTCCAGTTTCAAATCCTCCTGTTGCTGATTTTTCTGGAACTCCAACAACTTTAGAGGAAGGTAATTCAGTTACATATACTAACTTATCAACTGAAAATCCAACAACATTTAGTTGGACATTTGAAGGAGGTACTCCTGCTACATCTACATTAGAAAATCCAGTGATTACATATGCGACACAAGGAACATATGACGTTACGTTGTATGTAGAAAATGCTGCAGGAAATGATACAAAAACGGTTACAAATTATATCACTGTTAATCCTCTTTCAACTCCTCCAGTTGCTGATTTTTCAGCCGATGTTACAACAATTTATACAGGAGAAACTGTTACTTTTACCGATTTATCGACAAATGGACCAACTTCTTGGGCATGGACTTTTGCAGGAGGCACACCAGCTAGTTCAACTACTCAAAACCAAGCAGTTGTTTACAATGTTGCAGGAACTTACGATGTTACTTTAGTTGCAACGAATGGAGTTGGAAGTTCTGCTCCTGAAACCAAGCTTGGATATATTATAGTTACTGACGCTCCAGTTGTAAACGCATTTTCGTTGGATTTTGAGGCTTGTACCGATTATTCAACAGACTTTACTCCTTGGTCTACTGTTGATGGTGATGGAGTTGCTTCATATGGAAGTAATGATTTTGACTTTACCGGAGAGAGTACCGCAATGGGATTTATGGCATTCAACCCAGCATTAGCAGCATTGGCAACACCAATTGCAACAACACACGGCGGAGACAGATGTGGTATGGCTATCAATCCTAGCGATGCAAGTCAAGCTGATGATTGGTTAATATCAGACCTGTTATCACTTGGAACATCTTCTTCAATTACTTTTTGGGTATTAACTGTAAAGCCTAGCACTTGGGGATTAGAAGATTACGAAGTGTTGGTTTCAACAACTGATAATTCAACAACAAGTTTCAGTGTTTTACCTGATGCGGCAGCACAGCAGGCCCCAAGCACTTGGACTGAAGTAACGTATGATTTATCGGCTTACGATAATCAAGATATTTACGTTGCTATTCATTCAATATCAACGGATAAATTTATTTTCTTTGTTGATGATATTAGTGTAAATACAACAGCAACAGGTTTAACTGAAAATATTAATGTTGATATTGAGGGAATAAGTGTTTATCCTAATCCAACGAAGAATATAATTAATATTGAAACTTCTGAAAAAGGAAAAGTGTTTGTATATAATGTACTTGGGCAAGAACTTATAAATGCCAAAATTTCATCTGATATTACAAAGATTAGCATGAATAAATTTTTGGAAGGAAATTATGTTGTTAAAGTAGTTACTGATAAACAAACAAAAGCTTTCGTTATTACAGTTGAAAGATAGTTTTTTTGGTTAATTTTGAATTAAAAGAGATGCAAAATTGCATCTCTTTTTTTTTTATTTAAAATTTAGTAAATGTTTTTTAATAAAATTTTCTTACTTTTAAATCCCAAATAAATTGATTTTTTATTATTAAAGGAATGGCTTTAAAAAAGTATTTGACTCTTATACTGTTTGTTTTCATTTATGCGACATTATTAGGTCAGCAATATAATTTTACAAATTATAGTATTGAGCATGGGATTGCCCAATCGCAAATTAAAGCATTTATTGAGGATAGTCGGGGCTATTTATGGATTGGAACCGATGGTGGCGGAATAAGCGTATTCGATGGAATTAAATTTAAAACATATTCACAAGAAGACGGATTATCGAATAATCAAATTCGAGCATTGTATGAAGACCGCGATGGAAATATATGGGTTGGACTTAAAGATGGTTATCTGTGTAAGTTTAATGGAGTTAAATTTACTCCATATGGCGAGAAGAAGGGCTTAACTTCTCCTACAGTTCAAGCAATTACTCAAGATGTCGCTGGGAATTTATGGATTGGAACTCAGTCGGGCTTGTTTGTAATGCGTGACGATAAAATACAAAAAGTTGCTTTAACAACCGATTCTGCTGATGTAAATGTACAAACTTTTTTATTGGATAAATACGGTAAACTTTGGATTGGAACTCAGCATCATGGTGCGTATGTTAACGATAATTTAAAGTTTAAGCAATTAACAACTAGAAATGGACTTTGTAATAATTCAATTAATTCAATTTCAGAAGACATTAAAGGACATATTTGGTTTGGAACTCGATATGGAGTCAGTGAATACGATGGGTACAAGTTTTACAATCTTTTTCAAGAAAATGGATTAAGTGGAAATAATGTGAGTTCCGTTTTCAGCGACCGATCTGGAAATATTTGGTTTTCGTATTTAGGACAGGGAGTTTCACGGTTTAATGGTAGAGAATATATTCATTTTAGTAGAAGCAATGGATTATCATACGATTATATAAATTCTATTCTTCAAGATAGAAGTGGAAATATGTGGTTTAGTACCGATGGGGCAGGTATATGTAAATTTGATGGAGAGCGTTTTCAACATTTTACCGAGAAAGACGGTTTGTCGAGTAATGTTGTAATGTCACTATACGAAGATACGCAGAACAATATTTGGTTTGGAACTTACGGTGGCGGATTGTGCAAATACAACGGAACCGAATTTGAATATTTTACAACCGAAGATGGATTGTGTTCAAATCTCATTTATCGGATTTTTGAAGATAGTAAAGGTAACTTGTGGTTTGGTTCAAAAGGTGGTGGATTAAGTATTTATGATGGAAAACGATTCAAAAATTTTAATTCTTCAAATGGACTTTCGCACGATTATATTTATTCAATCATTGAAGACAAACTTGGAAATATTTTAATTGGTTCGGTTGGTGGCGGATTAATGATATATGATGGTAAAGAATTTACAGCAATTAGAGAGAAAGACGGAATAAGTTCCGATTTAATTTATAACGTATTTCAAGATAGTAAAGGAAATATCTGGCTTGGAACCGATGATGCTGGAGTTGATTTAATTTTTGCCGATTATAATTCAAATGAAATTATAAAAAATAAGAAAATAGGAACAAATAATATTCTTAATTTATCAAGACGATTTGGATTAACCAAAGACCAAATATATTCAATAGCAGAAGACATGTCGGGCAATGTTTGGTTTGGTAGTTTTGGAGGTGGAATTTGTCGTTTCAATGGAGCTGACCTCAAAACATTTTCGATGCGAGACGGATTAAATTCAAACAATGTATTCTTACTTTTTTCCGATTCGCAAGGATATCTGTGGGCAGGAACTGAAAAAGGTTTAAATCGAATCGCTTTTTACGATGGTAGTGAAACACCAGTTATTAAAACATACGGAAAATCGGAAGGATTTAGAGCAATTGAGGCAAACTTGAATGCCGTAATGGAAGACCATCGAGGATTTATTTGGTTTGGAAATATACAAGGAGCAACAATGTATATTCCAAATTTTGACTATCCAAACATAATGGAACCACTTACTTCGATATCGTCGATTAAATTATTTTTTCAAGATACCGATTGGTCTCAATATGTTGATAGTCTTGAAGAATGGGGAACATTACCAAAAAAATTAGTTCTTCCATATGATCAAAATCACCTTACATTTAGTTTTACAGGGATTGATTTTCATGCTCCCGAAAAAGTTAAATATGAGTGGATTCTCGAAGGATTTGACAAAAAGTGGGCTCCTCCTTCGTATAACAACGAAATTATTTATTCCTATATTCCTCCAGGAGATTATACATTTAAAGTAAAAGCTTGTAATAATGATGGAGTTTGTAATCTTGAACCAAAATCATTTAGTTTTACAATTAGTCCTCCATTTTGGAGAACTTGGTGGTTTTATACTGTTACAAGTATTGTATCTCTTGCTCTTATAACATTATTTGTTCGTTGGAGACTAAAAAAACTTGAACTTGAGAAAGAAATTCTTGAAGAAAAAGTTAATCAGCGAACAATGGAACTTCAAAAGGAAAAAGCCGTTGTAGAGCAACAAGCCGAAGAAATTAGAGCTCAAGCAGAGAATATGGCAAATGTTAACAAAGAGCTTGAGAAATTATCGATTGTTGCCAGCGAAACCGAAAATTCAGTAATGATTGCTGACAATGAGGGAACGATTGAATGGGTAAACGAAGGATTTAGGAAACTTTATGGCTATACTCTTGATGAGTTTCGAATATTAGTTGGAGAAAATATTCTACATTCAAGTTCAAATCCTGAAATAGAAGAAGAGTTTAAAAAGTGTACCGAGAAAAAGAAATCGATTGTTTACAACGCTCCTGCAAAAACCAAAAATGGGAAAAGTATTTGGGTTCAAACCACCCTAACCCCTATTTTGAATGACGAGGGAGAAATAAGAAAATACGTTGCGATTGATTCTGATATATCTTCAATTAAACTTGCCGAAGAGGAAATTAAGCAACAAAATGAAGAAATTAAAGCACAGCGAGACCAGCTAAACGAAGCGTATAATAAAATGAAAGAATTAGAAATATTTAAAGATTCTTTCACTAGTATGATTGTGCATGATATGAAAAATCATTTAAATTCAATCATCACTTTTTCAGGTCAGCTTTTCACTGAGAAAAATTTGAAAAACATTAATCAAGCAGGAAAACAAATGCTGAACATGGTATTGAATATGTTAGATGTTCAAAAATTTGAAGATACTCAAGTTCAGCTTAATAAAAATATTCATAATATATTGACTGTTACAAAGAGTGCAATCAGTGATGTTTCTATTTTATTGAACGAAAAAGGATTGACTCTTGTAAACGGAGTAAAACCACAATATCAGTCAGACTATGACTACGATATAATTCAACGAGTAATTGTGAATTTAATGACCAATGCCATAAAATACACCGAATCGGGTGGAAAAATAACATTAAACACAGTTCCTGAAATTGAAAATGAAAAAGAGTTCATAAAAATTTCAATTTCGGATACAGGCTCAGGGATTCCTCCAAATATGATTGATAGTATTTTCAATCCATTTACTCAAGTTGCTGCTAAAAAATCAGGAGGTGCAAGTTCAACGGGGATTGGTCTAACTTTCTGCAAACTTGTAGTAGAAGCTCATGGAGGTAGAATTTGGGTTGAATCAGAATTAGGAAAAGGAAGCAACTTCTTTTTTACAATTCCTAGGGTAGTTGATTCAAATAAAGAAGACGTTAAAAAACTACAAGAAGAAGAACAACGCATTAACACTGTTGAGTTGACTCCTGAAGAGGTTATGAAAATAGGACCATATATTTTACGTTTTGAAGATAATAAGATTTATGAGATTAGTAAAAATCTTGATATTCTTAATAAAATTAAGTTGCTCAATAATACCGAAAATATTGAAAAATGGGCAGATAGAGTTGAGTCGGCAATTTTCAATTTCAACAACGATGCCTTGAATAAACTCTTAGATATGGTTAGAAAGTCGGATGCAAATAAAAACTAATTACGATGGCTCACAAAATACTTATAGCAGACGATCAAAAAGAAAATATTATTGCAATATACAGCATATTACGTCATTACGATAGTACTCTCGAAATAGTTGCGACTCCCAACGGAAAGGTTGCTTTTGACTTAGCACAAGAATTATTACCCGATTTAATTATATTGGATTGGGAAATGCCTGTAATGACAGGGATCGATGCTGTAAAATTTTTAAAGTCCACCGAATCGACCAAAGAAATACCCATCATAATGGCTACGGCATTAACTTCTTCTGAAAATTTGAAGGAAGCGATGGCAGAAGGAGCAATGGATTACATTAAAAAACCAATCGACCGAATAGAACTAATTGCCCGAGTAAAATCAGCTCTAAATTTACACGATTCGTACAAAGAAATTTTAAAGCAAAAAGCTAAAATTCAAACTCAAGCTGATGAGTTGTTAATTAAGAATAGCGAACTAAAAAAACTTTCGATTGTTGCCAGCAAAACAGATAATTCGGTAATGATTATTCAATCCAACGGGTATATTGAATGGGCAAATGATGGATTTTCTAAACTTTTGGAAATGACTCTTGATGAATTTGTCGAAAAATTTGGAAAAAACTTGCACGAAGTTGCTGCCAAATTAGGCTTTTCGAAAGAGTTGGACATTTGCATGAAGCAAAGCAAAACAGTTTCATATACCATTCCTTTTGAAATTGATAATCAGCGAAAAAAATGGATACAAACAACCCTCACACCTATATTTAATGAGGAACTTCAATTAGAAAAATTAATCGCTGTTCAATCAGATATTACAACGATAAAAGAACAAGAAGAACAAATATTAAAAGAAAAGAAAAAATCAGATTCCTTGCTGCTTAATATTTTACCAACTGAAACAGCAGAAGAACTTAAAACAAAAGGCTACGCAACACCTCGTTTATATAAAAAAGTAACTATTTTGTTTACCGATTTTAAAGGATTTACAAAATCGTGCGAAGGCTTAGCTCCGAATGAACTCGTTTCGGAATTGCATTCGTATTTTGTAAAATTCGATGATATTATTCAAGACCATTTTATTGAAAAAATAAAAACAATAGGCGATGCATATATGTGTGCCGGAGGTTTGCCAATTCGTAATAAAACCAATCCAATCGATAGCGTTTTGGCAGCCTTGAAAATTCAAAATTTCATGAATACCTTGAATGAAGAAAAAAGAGCAAAAAAAATGATTGTATGGGAACTTCGTTTAGGTATTCATACTGGCGAAGTTGTTGCCGGAGTAGTTGGTAAAAAGAAGTTTGCGTATGACATTTGGGGCGATTCGGTAAATATTGCCAGTAGAATGGAATCAGCCGGAGAAGTTGGCAAAGTAAATATCTCAGAAACAACTTATAACGAAGTTAAAGATTTTTTTGTGTGTAAACATCGTGGGAAAATCGAAGCCAAAAACAAAGGGAAAATCGATATGTATTTTGTTGAATCTATAATTCCAGAGCTATCAATTGATGGAAAAGGTCTAATCCCAAACGAAAAGTTTATCAAAATGCTTTCTGAAATGTAGTTTTTTGGTTTTGTTGGAATCCTTTCCAACAAAATATTTTACTCAATGGAAAGAACTCCAACTAGGTCGGAAAATTATGAAAATATTTCTGCTCAAAATTCCCATCTTGAGCGGTGTCCGCAGGACGGGGTGAAATATTATCACCAACAATCAAATATGAACTTTAAAAAAACACCAACCATTTTGAATCGTTTTTTTTGAGTATTTGAAATATTTGTATAGCTTATTTTGATTTATTAAAAAACAATTGTAACTTGCTATAATAAAATCTAACAACCATGAAAACGACACTAACTCTAATTGCTTTATTTTTATTTTCAAGCATTGTATTTGCACAAACCACAGCCATACTAGATGCTAATTTTGAACAAGCATTGATTGATTTAGGTTATGATACAGGAACGCCCGATGGAGTTGTAAGTACTAACAATATTAATACAACAACTTACTTAGATGTTTCAAATAAAAACATTAGTAATTTATCAGGAATTGAGGATTTTATTTCTTTAAAAAATTTAATTTGTTCTAAAAATTCTCTAACCAGTCTTGATGTTTCAAATAATTTGTTTTTAGAATATTTAGACTGTGAAAATAATTTGCTTGATAGCGTTAATGTGTCAAGTAATACTGGTCTTACTAACTTAAGTTGTGGTTATAATTTATTAAATAGCATTGATATTTCTAATAATGTAAATTTGGAAACAGTAAATTGTAGGAATAATAATCTTACTGAAATTAACGTCTCAAATAATACTTTACTTATTAATTTTTGGTGTCATGAAAATGACTTAACATCATTAGATTTAACAAATAATACTTTGCTTGAATACCTCAATTTTTCTTTAAATAATATAAGCCAGATAGATATTTCTCAAAATGTTTTACTTGAATCTATTGGATGCGGTTACAATAATTTATCAAATATAGATGTTTCTCATAATTTAAACTTACTTGTTCTTTTTTGTGAGAGCAATCAGTTAACAACATTAGATCTTTCAAACAATTTATTGTCAATCTTATATTGTCCAAGTAACAATTTAACTTACCTTGATTTAAGTAATCAAACTTCCCTATTTAGGTTATATTGTGCTAATAATCAATTGAATTTTTTAAATGTTAGAAATGGAAATAATCTAAATATGGATATTCTTCAATCCTATGGGAATCCAAATTTAAACTGTGTTATAGTTGATGACCCTTGGTATTCTTATACGAATTGGACAACAATTAATTTTAAAAAAGATGAATGGGTTCAATATGTAAATGAACCATGTGGTAATAATATTATTTCGGGAACTGCTTTTGTCGATGAAAATATAAATTGCACAAAAGAAACTGAAGAAATAGGAATGCGTAATATAATTGTTCGAGCAGATGGCGATAAAGATTATTATACTTCAACTGATGATGATGGAAACTACAAAATGTATGTTGATTCAAATTCTTCGTATCAGGTAAATGCTGTTGCTTTTACACATTTGAATACATTAAACAGTTCTTGCCCTGAAAATGGTTATAGTTTAAATTCAGGAGTTGATGGTTTTGTTCACGACAGCATCAATTTTGGGTTGGATGTAAAACAATGTGCTTTGCTTTCGGTTGATATTTCAAAGGCTCGTATGCGTCGCTGTTTTAGAAATACTACCGATATTTCGTATCGAAACGAAGGCACAATGGAAGCCGTAAATGCAAAAATATATGTTGATTATCCTGATTACGTTCAATTAGTTTATGCAAGTAAAGAATACTCGGTTTTCGATGCTGCCGAAAATATTTATTTGTTCAATCTTGATACTGTTGATGCTTTTAGCCAAGGCTCGATTCATATTATTGATTCGGTAATTTGTGGAAATGAAGAGATTAGGGGTTATACACAATGTATAAAAGCAAGGATTACTCCAAAATCATATTGTGCTGAAACCGTCGATACTACTAATTGGGATAGAAGTAGTATTGTAGTTTCTGATGATGTTGAATGTATGGGTGATACCATCGCTCGTTTTACCATTACCAATGCAGGTGATGGAGACATGGAAACAACTCACGAATATCGTATATATTACAACAACGAATTGGTTTACACCGGTAGCTTTCAGTTAGAATCTGGTGAAAGTTTGCAAATTGATGTTCCTGCCGATGGTAGTACAATTCGTCTCGAAGCTGACCAGCATCCATTACACCCCGGAAATAGCCACCCTAGAGCAACAATCGAAGGTTGCGGCTCTGAAACTTCTGCTGAAGCAGCTTTAGGTTATTGGACTCAGGTTGCTAACGACGATTTAGATTTTGATGTTTCGGAAGTTTGCCTTGAAATCAGAGATTCATATGACCCAAACGACAAAAAAGTTACTCCAGTTGGGATTACGGAAAATAACTATGTTTCAGAAGATGGAGCATTAAATTATACAATCCGCTTTCAAAATACGGGAAGCGATGTCGCTTATAATATTATAGTCGTTGATACATTATCAGAACAACATGATATATCTACGTTACACATTATAGGAGCATCACATAGTTACGAGTATAATGTTAATGGCACAAATCTAAAAGTGCTTTCGTTTACATTTAACAATATAAATTTACCAGACAGCACATTAAACGAACCTGAAAGTCATGGATTTGTATCATTTCGAATTTCTCCAATTGATGGAATAATTCCTAATACTTCAATAGACAATTTCGCAGATATTTATTTCGATTTTAATAGTGCTGTCCGAACAGATACAGCAACAATTACAGCACTTGATACTATAATTGTTAGTGATCAAATAATTACCGTAACAGAAACCTATATAAGTGGAATTCCCGATAATGAATTGCTAGATATTCGTGTTTTCCCAAATCCTACTAACGACTTCATTATTATTGAAGGAGCGAATGATGAATTTAATCAAATTAGAGTTTACGATATAAAAGGAACATTGATTATTAATCAAAAGTTAACTTCTAATCAAAAGATGGTAAATGTAAAATCTCTTGTAAGTGGGACTTATTTCATCCATTTGCTTAATGAAAAAGAAGCTAAATATTCATTTAAAATGATAAAATTCTAATTGAGGTTATTTGTTCGTTTGTAATTTATTGGGAATTCCTCGTTGACCGTAGCTTAACTCAACACTTAAAGTAGTTTGACGAAACATTTGCTTCGTATTATAGCATCGGCTACACATAATGATATAAATTTATTGTACATATATGTAGGTTGCAAAACAGTCAATTATTTTTGGTATTTTTGACTTCGTTTACGAATATAAGCAATATCACTAACACACGAGGAATAAAGTTTAAGTGAATAACCACAAGCAATTAAGCGAAAAATGGATAAAAGCATCCATTATGGGAACAATTTGGGCTGCATCAGAAATTGTACTAGGTAGCTTTTTACATAATTTAAAAATCCCATTCAGCGGAAATATTTTAACCGGAATCGGAATCATTATCTTAATTTCAATTAGTTATATTTGGACAGAGAAAGGCTTGATTTGGAGAGCCGGATTGATTTGTGCCATAATGAAAACCATGTCGCCAAGTGCAGTAATTTTTGGACCCATGATTGCCATTTTTAGCGAAGCCGTTTTATTGGAACTTTCGCTTAGATTGTTCGGAAAAACATGGTTTGGTTTTATAATAGGAGCTATGCTGGCAATGTCGTGGAATTTAGCTCAAAAGATTATAAATCTAATTATTTTTTACGGTTCGAACATCGTAGAAATTTATACGAGTTTACTAAAACTTGCACAAAAGCAAATCAATATTCAGTTCGATATCGTTTGGTTTCCTATTATTGTTTTATTAGTCGCATATGCAATATTAGGAATTATTTCGGCAATTATAGGTATTAGAGTTGGTCGAAAGATTTTAAAAGAACCCAAAGCATACCAGCCACAAAATTTTAGCAGCAACGTATCTCAACATCAACAAAAATCGAAGATTGATTTTAATTATTCCATCACTTGGCTTTTTGTTAATATCGGGCTAATTATAATTGCATTAGTACTTTTAAATTTTACGTCAGTTCTCGTATGGAGTTTATCAATCATTGGGATTGTTGGTCTTTGGGCATTTCGATACAAACGAGCATTACGAAAACTTTCAAAACCTAAGTTTTGGATATTTTTTGTTTTATTAACTATGATTACCGCTTTTGTTTTTGCTAAAATTCAATCCAATACTCTCGAATACGGATTAATGATTGGTATTCAGATGAATTTTAGAGCTGTAATCATTATCGTTGGATTTTCAATTCTGGGTACCGAACTATACAATCCAAAGATTCAACAGTTTTTTCTTAAAACATATTTTAAGCAATTACCTTTGGCTCTTGAACTTTCTTTTGAAAGTTTACCATCAATGATAGCAAATATTCCCGATTTTAAAACAATTGTTAAAAATCCGGTCTCGATAATTCATCAAGTTATTTCGCAGGCTGAATTTCGCTTAGATGAGATAAAAATGAAAAACGCTTCTAATCAGAAAGCAATCATTATTACCGGAGGAATTGGGCAAGGAAAAACCAGTTTTTTAACTCAAATTATCAGCGATTTAAATCAGCGTAAAATTAAAGTTGGAGGTATTCTTTGTCCTGCAATTCATGAAAATAGCATTCGTATTGGCTATAATTTAGTTGATTTAAAAACGAACGAAAACATCGTTTTGTCAAGGACATCAGGCGATGAAAGCATGATAAATGTAGGGAAGTACTACTTTCGCAACGAAGGTCTCGAATTTGGAAAAAAAATCTTGGCAACAGAAAATATTTCTGATTCAGAGGTAATTGTGATTGATGAAATCGGTTTTTTTGAACTAAATAATCAGGGTTGGGCATCAAGTCTGACTGATATTTTGCTCAATACAAATAAACCCATTATTATCATTGTTCGTGAAAATTTAATTGAGAAAGTTATCACACATTGGTCAATGGTAAGTCCTCTAATAATTGATATCAATAAATATGATTTACATACCGCCGTTTCTGAAATATTGAAGTTTATAAACTTTACAAAAAAACTGTAGTTTTTTAAATCCCCTAAAAAATAAATTTCGGTTAATATTTTGGTAATATTTAATCATTAACAAATTAACGAATACTGGAATTTTTGGATTTTTTGTTGAGTTGAGTATATGTTGATTATTTGCCTGTAAATTATACCAATTCTATTTTCATATGACACATATGTGATTTTTTAGATTCCCTTTTTCAAGGGAATGTACCTCAAAAAATTACCACATACCCGCAAAAGCGGGTATCTTATTTTTAAATTGTTTCGGTCACATTGAATCGTAATTGATATTACTTACATCGGATCGACATCAATATTTACATCAATATTTTTAAAGTTGTTGTGTGACTTTATTTTTATGATTTGCTCAAATATTAAATCCTTATTATTTTGTAAGTAAACGTCTTTCGGGAGCTTTATTAAAATATTTTTCAAGTAGTAATTTTGAATTCGGTTAATTATTGGCTCAAAAGGACCCAACACATTTTTTTTAAGCTTAGATTTTAATTCGCTGGCTAAACTTTTTGATGCTAGATTCAATATTTTTATATCTTTATGCTTAATAGTTAAATTTATTAATTTAAAATAAGGCGGATAATTAAACTGCTTTCTTTCTTTTAATTGATTGATAAAAAGATGGTTATAGTCATTGGAGATAATATCTTTGATAACCAAATGTGAGGGATCTGAAGTTTGAATAATAACTTTTCCTTCTTTATTTTTTCTACCTGCTCGTCCACTAACTTGAACCATAAGCTGAAAACTGCGTTCAAAAGCTCTGAAATCGGGAAAATTGAGCATATTATCAGCATTTAAAACTCCGACTAAGCTAACATTATCGAAGTCTAAACCTTTGGTTACCATTTGAGTCCCAATTAAAATATCGACTTGCTTTGTTTCAAATTCTGATATAATTTTTTCGTACGATTTTCGTGAACGAGTAGAATCTAAATCCATGCGGGCGACCTTTGCCTCTGGGAAAAATATTGCTATTTCATCTTCAATTTTTTCGGTCCCAAAGCCACGAGTCGATAAGGATGTGCTTCCGCATGCTTTGCACGTATTAAATGGTTGATGTGTATATCCGCAATAATGACATACCATTTGGTTTGTCGATTTGTGATAAGTTAGATTTACGTCGCAATGCACACATTTTGGAATCCAATTGCAAACTTCACATTCAATATAAGGAGAAAAGCCTCTTCGATTTTGAAATAGGATTACTTGTTCTTTATTTTGAAGCGTTTCGCCAATTTGCTCCAACAATAATTCTGAAAAATGCGATTTCATTTTTTTTCGTTTGCGAGCATCTTTTATGTCCGAAATTATAATTTCAGGCATTTTTATGTTCTGATATCGCTGTGCTAATTCTACGTATGCAAACTTGTCGGATTTTGCATTAAAATATGTTTCAAACGAAGGTGTTGCTGTTCCAAAAAGTACTTTTGCATGGTGTAACGAGGCTAATACAATGGCCGAATCTTTGGCATTATAACGAGGCGAAGGATCGAATTGTTTGTATGTATTCTCGTGCTCTTCATCAACGATTATCAAACCTAATTTGCTGAATGGTAAAAATATAGAAGAACGAACTCCTAAAATAATATCGTAAGATGATTCATCGTTTTTCAACACGTTGTTCCAGATTTCCACTCGCTCCGAATCGTTAAATTTCGAATGATATACTCCAACTTTATTTCCAAAAACATTCTTTAATCGATTAATGATTTGAGTTGTTAAAGCAATTTCCGGCAACAAATATAAAACCTGTTTTTTTTGACTTATTATTTCTTGAATTAAATGAATGTAAATTTCGGTTTTTCCACTTGAGGTAACACCGTGAAGTAGAACGACGTTTTTTATATCAAATGCAGCTTTGATGTTGTAAAATGCATCTTGCTGAGGAGCCGTTAAGGGCTTTATGTCTTGTGTGTGAATTTTTCGAGTATCAATTCGCCCTATTTCAACATCGTATTCGGTTAAAATATTTTTTTTAATTAACGATTTTAAGGTTTGCGAGTCAGATAGCGAGCTTTGCAATAAATCATTTTTACGAACGGTTACAATATCCTTGGAACTATAAAATTTCGATAAATGTAAATATGCCATTAAAATATCTTGCTGTTTGGGAGCTCGATTTAGTTTATCGAATGCGTTTTTAATGGTTTCTTCGTTATTTATTTCGGCATGAAGACTTATATAAGTTTCGAATTTGGGTTTGTAGTTATCTCTTAATTGTTCCTCTAAAAAAATAGCTTTTTTATCTTGAAGACTTTTTAACGTTGAAAGCGAACTCGCATTCTCGAATAATGCATTAAGGTCACTTACTTTTAGTGAAACATTTTCTTCCAATGCTCTGAATACTAATTCTTCTTTGCTGTTTAACGAATCAAACTTATCGAAATTTTGATTTGCATAAACCAAGGTTTCGCTTTCGAGTTTAAGTCCGGAAGGCAATGCTGCTTTATAAACATCGCCCAACGAACACATGTAATACGTTGCAATCCATTGCCAAAAATCGAGTTGTCTTTCCGAAATAATCGGTTCTTGGTCAATAATATCAATAATATTTTTTGTTTCGTAATCAACGGGTTTATGATTATGAATGCAAAAAATGACGGCTGTATATAGTTTCTTTTTTCCAAACTGAACTACTACACGTTTCCCTTTTTTTGCACTTTCGTGCAAATACTCGGGAATTTCGTACGTAAACAATTTTGGAAGAGGCAACGGCAATATTAAATCTACAAATAATTGAGTTGCCATTGTATGCGTTTACACGTTTAAAATATCAATCAATCGAACTAAATCTAAGTCAATAGCATTGTGATGTTTTATGGTTCGACTGAATGGAACGTGTACAACTTTATTGTTTACAAGACCAACCATGATGCTTTTTTGATCGTCCAACAAGGCTTCAACAGCTGCAACTCCTAAGCGAGTTGCTAGAATTCTATCAGATGCTGATGGAGAGCCTCCGCGTTGAATATGACCAAGAATAGAAACTCGAACATCGTAATCACTCATATCTTCTTGTACTTTTTTGGCAATCTCTATGGCTCCTCCTGCTTCGTCACCTTCAGCAACTAAAATAATATTGCTACTTTTTTTTCTTTTAAAGCCATCTTCAAGATACGATTTTAAATTTTCGGTATGACTTTCTATTTCGGGAATAAAAACTGCTTCGGCTCCACAAGCTAATCCTCCATTCAAGGCAATAAATCCGGCATCACGCCCCATTACTTCAATGAAAAACATTCTGTCGTGGGCACTTGCCGTATCGCGAATTTTATCAACAGCTTCCATAACTGTGTTCAAGCATGTGTCGTAACCAATGGTGAAATCTGTGCCATACAAGTCATTGTCAATAGTGCCAGGAATACCAACAAACGGAATGTCAAATTCTTCTGAAAAGGTTTTTGCTCCCGTAAATGTTCCATCACCACCAATAGCAACTACTGCGTCAATACCGTGTGCCTTAAGTTGTTCGTAAGCAAGTTTTCGTCCTTCATAGGTTCTGAATTCTTGGCTACGAGCCGATTTTAATATAGTTCCGCCGTGCTGGATTATTCCGCTTACATGGCTTGATTTTAGTTCTTTAATTTTTCCACCAATCATTCCTTCATAACCTTGCATAATTCCATAAACTTCAAGATTATGGTACATTCCTGCTCTAACAACGGCTCTGATTGCCGCATTCATTCCTGGAGCATCTCCGCCTGATGTAAAAACACCTATTCTTTTTATCTTAGTCATACTAAAAATTTTACTATGTTATATTCAAATTTATATTTTCAATTTCTTTTGCTATTTCTTTCATTAACCACATGGGTGTTGATGTTGCTCCGCATATTCCAACACTTTCAACCCCTTTAAACCATTCGATGACAAGTTCTTTGGGTTCGGATACAAAATATGTTTTGGAATTTTCTTCTTTACATACGTTGTATAAAATTTTTCCGTTTGAGCTTTTTTTGCCACTTACAAATATTACAACATCATGATTTTTTGCAAAATCTCTCAACTTTGGCTCTCTGCCCGAAACTTGTCGACAAATAGTGTCGTTTGCTTCAAATATTATTTTATGATTGGGCTGAGCTTCTTGCAATCGTTTTTGAATTTCTTCTTTTATTTTTCTAAATCCGTCGCGACTTTGAGTTGTTTGTGAAAACAAATTCACCGACTTTGTAAAATCAATTTTATTTAAATCTGCAAAACTATTTATTACGATGGCTTTTCCACTTGTTTGACCTACCAATCCATTAACTTCGGCGTGTCCTTCTTTTCCATAAATTACAAGTTGTCCATCGAATATGGATATTTTATCAAAACCTTTTTTTATGTTTTGTTGAAGTTTTAAAACAACTGGACAAGATGCGTCAATAAGCTCGATGTTGTTCTCCATCGCAATTCGGTAAGTTTCCGGTGGTTCGCCATGAGCTCGAATCAAAACCTTGCAATTTTTTAGCGTTTTAAATTGTGCATGGTCAATGGTAACTAATCCTTTATCTTTTAATCGTTGCACTTCTACGCTATTGTGAACAATATCGCCTAAACAATAAAGTTGCTCGTTTGTACTTAATACACTTTCTGCCATTTGAATAGCATAAACGACACCAAAACAAAAACCTGAATTTATATCAATTTCGACTTTCATTAAGTTTTTGAATTTTTTCATTAATAATTTTAAGTGCAAGGACGTATTGTTCGTTTTTACTCAAATTACTGTTGTTAATAGTAATAGCGTCATCGGCTTTTCGTAACGGACTTTCATCGCGATGTGTGTCCATATAGTCGCGAGATTCTACATTTGCAATTATTTCTTCAAGCGATACTTGCTGACCTTTGGCTATAAGCTCTTCGTATCGTCGTTTTGCCCTAACCGAAGGTTCTGCGGTCATAAATAATTTAACTTCTGCATTTGGAAATACAACGGTTCCAATATCTCTACCATCCATAACAATACCCTTTTTAGCCCCCATTTCTTGTTGAAGATTAACTAGATGCTCTCGAACAAATTTGATAGTGCTAATTAAGCTTACATTATTTGCTACTTCGATGTTTCTGATTTGTTCTTCGATATTTTCGCCATTTAAATAAGTTTCGTTTTTCTTCGATTGAGGATTGTAGTTAAACGTAATTTTTATGTTTTTTAATTCGCTTTGTAACTTGTCAAAATTTATATTCGAATCAATTATAATTTGATTTTTGATACAAAAATAGGTTACCGCTCGGTACATAGCTCCACTATCGATGTAAGCATATTTTAATTCTTTTGCGATTTCTTTTGCCAGAGTGCTTTTACCGCACGACGAATATCCATCGACTGCTATGACAATTTTTTTCATTTTATATCATTGTAAATGCGAATTATACAAGCGTTTACTATTTTAAGTAGTATCGTAAAAATACTGATTTTTTTGAGATACAAATTGTGATGTTGAAAAAATAAAGCTATTTGTTATAAAAATCGCTCAAATTGGTGGTGATTGAAAAATAATTAGGAGCTCCGGCTAGGTGATGATAAACCTTAGAGTAGCTGAATCGAAATTTTGAAACTTTTATGCCAAATCCCCATGTCATTCCTACAATGAACGAACGCGACGATAGTTTCATCTCTTGCCGGTGTTGATAGTTGTATGCAAGTTGAATGTAGAAATTTTTTGTTGGTAGAAATTCTATCCCTACGATTGCATGTCGCATTAAATCATCGGCAAAATTTGAAAATTTATTTTCACTGATTGTATCTCCCGAAAGGGTTGTGTATTCATCTTCTTCATTGGTATTCACATATGTTAAATCATATGTTTCGAGATTGTGAAAGGTTAATGAAACACGGAATGGTGCATGCTTTAATTTTTTTGAAATTCCTGCTTGAATCTCAAACGGCAACGATTCTTTGTTTCCTGATGTATATGGTTTTAGTTGAACTCCTATATTGTTTAATACTAAGCCAACAGATAAATTGTTTTTCGGATTGAAGTAGGTTGCTCCCAAATCCACTGCCATTCCGAATGAGGAGTAGCTTTCGTAGTTTGATAAAATAGGTTTAAGCTCAGCTCCAACACTAAAAAGCGAATCGATTTTTTTTGCCCAAATAATATTAAATACGTAATCTTTTGCTGTAAAATCACCAAGTATTTTTCCAGTTTCATCTGCCTCGATAAATTCGCCGTAATTCATGTAAGTTAATCCAAGCGAAAAACTTCCACAATTCTTGATTTTTCTAGCATAAGCTATCGAACCCAAATTTATATCGGTAAAATAATCGAGATAGTTTATAGCAAAGTGATTGTGCATTGAATCGCTCAATAGAGATGGATTTTGTGCGGCAAAATTCAAGTCGTTATCGTAAATCGAAATATTGTTTCCGCCCAAAGATGCGATTCTTGCCGAAGAATTCACGTTTAAAAACGAATAGGTGTGTTTTCCTCCAATTTGAGCATTAGTCGAAATAGCAATAAAAACGAATACAAAAAGGATTATATATTTCACAAACAAATATTTTCTCTTTAACAATGTTTTCAAAACGCTAAAGGTATAAAAATAGTATGTGAATGATATAAAACTAATGAGAATATTTTTCGGAGTCATTAGAATTGATTTTAGGTACATTTTTTGCTCTATTTAACGCTCATCATCAAAAAAAATACTATGTTGCGAGCAAATTTTATGATTACATTTATGGTCTTATTTTCAATTTCAATGATGGGTCAAACATTTAAGCGTGAACAGCAAGGCTATACAAGAGTTCGCGAAGCATATTCAGAAAAGGAAGCAATTGTAAAAAAAATGCTCGCCGATAAAAAAATTGACAATATGAATATTGATGTTTTTTTGAGAGTGTTTAAGCAAGAAAAAATTATTGAAGTGTGGGCAAAAAAGAAATCCGACTTATCATATACTTTTATAACAAACTACCAGCATTGTTCTTCGTCAGGTGAATTGGGACCAAAACGAAAACAAGGCGACATGCAAACGCCTGAAGGTTTTTACTATATCGATAGGTTTAATCCGTTTAGTAATTTTTATTTGTCGTTGGGAGTAAATTATCCAAATCAATCGGATAGAATTTTGGGTGAAAAGAATAATTTGGGTGGCGATATATTTATTCACGGCTCTTGCGTAACCATTGGTTGCATACCCATTACCGACGATAAAATTAAAGAATTGTATATTTTTGCCGTCGAAGCAAAAAACGCAGGACAATCGAAAATTCCTGTATATATTTTCCCGACTAAAGATTTCGAAACCTTATTGAAAAACAATAGTTCAAACGAACAATTAATCGCTTTTTGGAATAACTTAAAAATCGGCTACGACTATTTTGAAAAAGAGCACAAGCTACCAACTGTGAGCGTAAATGTGGATGGGAAATATATTTTCAAATAGCAAATCCGAAAGAAATTTGTTTTCCTATGTACTTGATGAATTAGGTTTAGTGTCTATTTAAATATTTTTCCATACCATTTTTCATTTTTTTTTCTATAAACAATAATTTCTACATGCCCCCTCTTTTTGACGATTGAATCTCCTATTTGGATATATTTACCTACACTCGCAGCTCTAACACCTAAATATATTCTTTCATGATTTAAATCAATGGATGGAACGCCTCTATTGCCTTCAATATATTTAATATTAGAAATTACACCATAATATTCCTTATTTATAAAAGCGTTATTATCTTCATTTAAACCATAAATCAGCATAATACAGTATGTTAAAAACATTATTATCCCAATAATAATTGCCACTTTTCTTATTTTTTGGTTAAGTGTTTTCATCCTATTATTATTCTGGTTTTCTATTGATTTTAACATCTTTTTTTGCGGTTTCAATATAGCTTCTTTCATATAAATTTCAACTATCCGTTTGTTTGTTAGTGAAAACACAAACAAATGTGTAACTCGAAGTCAAAAATACTAAAAATAATTGTTATTGACCTTTCCGAAAGTTTTAAAACTTTCGGAAAGGTTTGGAATTATAAAACGTATAATTTCTGCACATTACCCAAATTTAATCTTTTTTTTACCACAAGGCTGAGGCTGGGTGTATCAGGGGCAACAAATATATTAAACTCGTAACTCATAACTCATAACTTCTCCAAATCTATTTCAAAAACACCAAGGTTGCTCCGTATCCATATTCCATGAACGAAGCATCTTGAAATTTTAAATCGGGATAAAATTCAGTTAAGGTTTTTCGTAGTTCGTGTTTCAGTGTTCCGTTTCCGACTCCGTGAATAAAAACGATTTTTCGCACATTGTTCAACATTGCATATTCTAGTTTTGTTCTAAAATGGCTAATTTGGTGAATAAGAATTTCCGAATTCGACATTCCTACGTATTTTTCGATAAGTTTTTCGATGTGCAAATCGACTTCCATAAGGTCGATTACATCGGAAATTGTTTTTTTGACATTTTTCGTTTCGGTTAAGTTTATTTCCATCTTTTCGTCGAGGATTTTTTTTATTTCCTCACGGGTCAATTCTTCATCATTTTCATTTTCTAAAATTTCGTCCATGAAATTTATTATAATCCCATTTTCGTCGAAGTAATCGTTTTCTACATAACTATTCTTTTTGAAAAAACGACTTGCTTTCAATTTTATCGTTTCATCGATGGGTTCGTAAGGTGTATAAATTCCTTTTTTGAATAATATTCCCTGAAGCATTATAGCCGAAATCGTATTTAATTCGCTTCGCATAAAAGAGCTGATATGCACTTTTGTGTTCGATTCCAATATGCCGGTTTCTAGGTTTCCCCATTGCTTATCCCAAAGAGCTAATGCGTTGAATAATAGTTCAAAACCACTATCGTTGATTAAAAAAAGATTTATTTTTTCGTCAGAGCTTTTATCGGGAACAAATCCTGCACAAATATTTATTTCGTCGTCGCTATGCTGAATATTGATTTCGCTCGTCTCGCTAAAATGTGAATGAATTTCAATAGGCTCATTTATAAGGGGTTTTGCGACGGCTTGCCTATTATTATTTTCTGTTTTTTTTGACTCGTCGTCTTTTAAAACGATAATTTCATCGATACTTATTGGTAAAATAAAACCATCTTCAATCTTAACATGTACAATTTTTTTGTCAACAGAAGCAACAATACCGCCACCTGTTTCGTTCAAAAATCTAACTCTATCGCCTTTTCTAACCTCCATAATCTCAATTTTATGTTAACTTTGCAAAAATAGTTTCATCATTTCGAATTGCTCAAGAAGTTGAAATGACGTAGTGATGCTTTATTTTATGTTTATTTATTAAAAACCTAATTTTTTAATGCTTGACAAAAGTATAAATATTAACAACTATAATTACATTCTTGACGAAGATAAAATTGCAAAATTTCCCTTAGCGAATCGTGCTTCATCAAAGTTGTTGATATATCGTAATAGTGAAATTTCTGAATCAACATTTTCATGTATTAAAGATTACATACCAGAAAATGCATTATTGGTTTTTAATAATACCAAAGTGATAAAAGCTCGTTTAGAATTTAAAAAAGATACTGGTTCGCATATCGAAATATTTTGTTTAGAACCTTATTTGCCAAGTGAATAT
This sequence comes from Bacteroidetes bacterium GWF2_33_38, assembly GCA_001769505.1. GTDB lineage: Bacteria > Bacteroidota > Bacteroidia > Bacteroidales > GWF2-33-38 > GWF2-33-38. The sequence goes on along the minus strand of MEOF01000006.1, from coordinate 13,505 downwards.
AATTTAATGTTCCAACAAAAAGATGAATGTGTTTGGAAGTGTATGGTAGGGAATCTTAAAAAGTGGAAACAAGGAAGGCTAAATAAGATACTAAATTTCGATGATTTTAATGTGGATTTATCGGCTGAAATTATCGATAGGCAAGGAAAAGATGTTTTTGTAAAATTTTCGTGGAACAACAAACACATAAGCTTTGGCGATATTTTAGAACAAAATGGTATAATTCCGATTCCTCCTTATTTAAATCGCGATTCTCAGGAAAGTGATAATGAACGATATCAAACTGTTTATTCAAAATTAAAAGGTTCGGTAGCTGCTCCAACCGCAGGCTTGCATTTTACAAACGAAATTATGGAAGATGTGAAAAGTAAAAATATTTCGTTGGCTGAAATTACACTTCACGTTGGAGCCGGAACATTTCAACCAGTAAAAGAAGAAAATGCCACGCAACACGAAATGCACGCAGAACATTTTTATATCGAGAAAGAAGAATTAAAGAAAATAATCGAAAAGTCGAACCATATTTTTGCTGTCGGAACTACAACAACTCGCACACTTGAGAGTATATATTGGATTGGTGTAAAATTGACAAAAAGCAATCTTGTTGATAAAAACACTTTTAACATTCGTCAGTGGGAAGTTTATGAATTAAGTTCTCATATTTCGGTAAACGAATCGTTGAATGCGATTTTAACGTATATGGAAAATCAACAACTGAATTCAATTAAATGTTCAACTCAGATTATGATTACTCCAATGTATCGATTTAAAATGATAAAGGGAATTATCACGAATTTTCATCAGCCTAAAAGTACATTACTATTGTTAATTTCGGCAGTTGTGGGCGAAAAGTGGAAAGAAATTTATAATTATGCGATTAAAAATAATTTTCGTTTTTTGAGTTATGGCGACAGTTCTATACTTTATTTGGATTGAGAGGATGTTATGTTTAAAAACTCATATAAGGTAAAACAATTGCATTTTTTTTTACATTTACAGAAATAAGTCGGGAAAAACAAAGAATAAGAACTGAAAAATATTTTTGTTAATAGGAATAAAGTATAAAAACCCATATTTTAGATTAACCAATAGAAGTAGGTAAAAAGAAATAAATTAATAATGATTATAAATAAAACAGTTAATAATTTAGCTGAATATTTAATTGCGATTGATGAAATTAAGAAGGAATTCGGCACGCATTATTTTTGGTATAGAGGAGTTAGTAAAGACAAATATGAATTGCTCCCAACATTATACCGCCAAAACATTCTGAATAAAAGAAAAGAAGGGGCTGAAGATGTTTTAGAAATAGAACGAACAGTTTTTCTTGATTTTAAAAGTAAATCGTTCCCTTATTTAGATAATGGGATTGAAGATATGGGTATTTATCAAATAATGAGACATTATGGAGCACCAACTCGATTGTTGGATTGGACAGAAAGTGCTTTAATTGCATTATTTTTTGCAATTTATGAGATTGATAAATGTGATAATCCTTGCGTTTGGATAATTGATCCGTTACATTTTAATAATGGGATGACCAGTAAAAATTATATCTTTCACATAAATGAAAATTTTGTAAAAAAAAGGATTTTGAATCAAGATAGAACAGATAAAAATTACAAAATACCTGATGAGCCTATTGCATTCTATCCATCAAATGTAAACGAAAAAATTATATCACAACAGTCCTGTTTTGTTTTATTTGGGAGAAATATGAATAGCCTTGATAAAATTGCAGAGTCCAAAGAAATTAAAATGGGAAAAATAAAATTAGAAAATAAGGACATAAAGAGAATAAAAGATGATGTTTACCATTTAGGGATAAGGTATACTTCTATATTTCCTGGTTTTGAGGGAATTGTTAAAAATTTATTATACGACTTAGATTTAACCACTTAATTATATTACTATGAAATATTTTTTGACTTTATGTGTGCTATTGATTTTTAGTAGTTATAACTTATTGTATTCGCAATGGGAGAATATTACACCATCAGGCGATTTAGTAGAAGTTGTTTTTGTCGATAGTGAGGTGGGGTACGCTTTTATGAATGGAAGTCAATATACTGATGCACAAATATACAAAACAACTGATGGTGGCAAAAGATGGTTTTGTGTAAAGAATTTTGGTATTGGCAATGGGGTAGAGATGAGTGATGTATTTTTATTTAATGAGGATACCTTTTTTGTATGTTGCAGAGGCGGGGTAATTATAAAAACAACTGATGGCGGTCAGAGTTGGGATTATTTTAGTATTATTACAGAACCTGATTTATATAGCATTTATTTTACGAGTAGCTCTGTAGGATATTGTGCTGGTAAAGGAGGAACTATACTAAAAACAGAAAATGCAGGAAATACATGGTATTCTTTAAGTACGAATACAACCTTAGATATTTACAAGATTTTTTTTCCTAACAGTAATGTTGGTTATTTTATGTGTGGTAATAACCCGACGACCTTTATTTTTAAAACAGAAACAAGCGGTTTAGTCTGGAATCAAATCAATGAATTTACTTCAAATTCTATGTACGATTTTTATTTCTCAGATAGTGATACAGGATGTGTTTTTTTGGGAAATTCAGTAAAATATACTAATGACGGAGGAGATTCATGGTCAACTACATTAAATTATTCTTATGCTAAGTTTTTAGGAAGTTTGGATTCTGTTTTATATGTTTCAACGATTGATACTATTAAACTATCCTATGATAAAGGTTTAACATGGATACCTTGGTTAAAAACAAGTGCGACATACATGATTGATACAACAAATTTTATGTCTGGTATGTATTTAAGTAACGATCAAGGATTGAATTATGTAAACGTATATTCTGCTCTATCTGATTTGGTTTATACTTGTAATTTTAATTCAATCGAGTTTATAAATGAGAATATTGGTTTTATATGTGCAGATAAAGGCTATATTTCTAAAACGATTAACTCTGGTCAATGTTGGACCGGTTATAATAATTATCAAATAAATTATAATTTAAATGATATACACTTTATAAACGATAGTATAGGGGTATGTGTTGGTGCGAATTCAACAATTCTCAATACTAAGGACGTTGGCGATACATGGGCTTTTTGTGATAATTTTGGTGCTACAGATGATTTAAATTCTATTTCATTTTTAAATGATAGTATTGGCTTTATAGTGGGTAATAATGGACGAGCTTTTAAAACGACTGATTATGGGAGTACTTGGTTGCCGGTTAGCTTCGGTTTGGATGTTAATATTTTAAAAATAGAATTTTGTAGCAACGAAATTGGTTTTTTGATAACTGAAAAAAAAATATACAAGACAGAAGATTCTGGCAATAGTTGGGAAGTGTTAGATTTTACTATTTCACCTATTTCTAATTACATAACGGACTTTTTCTTTAAAGATTTATCAAATGGCATTCTAGTAACAAGGTATAATATTTATAAATCGACAGATGGCGGAGATACTTGGCTTGAAGTATATGATAATGATGGAGATTATTTAATTACTTTCGGAACATATCATTCTGATTATTTTATATTTTCATGCTATTATAGCGATAATAGCTATTTTCTTTTAACAAAAGATTTTGAAACATGGTTTATAAATGATAACATTCCTAATACTGGGGGATACCCAATGAAAATTAATCCGTATAAAATTGCTTTTTCATCTGAAAATACAGCATTTTTTATATCCTTGGATAATCATCAGTTATGTAAAACAAATAATGCGAGCTTTGAGAATTTACAATACATAAATGAAAGTAGTTCTGTAGATAACATTTTAAATGTTTATCCCAATCCCACAGAAAAAAGCATAATTGTAAATTATGGTAGTCTTTCAAAAGGATATGTATTAAAAATTACTGATTTATTTGCACAGGAGGTATATTCGGAAGTAATTACCAATCAAGAAACGACCATTGATTTGAATCTAATAGGAGGTAAAAAAGGGTTATATTTTGTTTATTTAATCGACAATTACTCAAATATTGTTGATGTAAAAAAGATTATTTTACAATAAGTGTAAATTAAACTACTATTTTTTAAAAATTTGAATTTAATGTATGTGTTAGCACCAAACGCCTCATAATATAGTCGTTTGGTGCAATAGCGATGAATGTCTTAAATTGGTGCTTTGTGTGCTATAAAAGAGTTTTAACGAAGATTGTAATTTTTAAAAATGCAACAAGAACGCAACATATCGCTTACAAAATGGTTACCCACAACCTTGAAAGAAGTTAAACTTCGGGGTTGGAGCGAAGGCGAGTTAGATGTGATTCTTTTTACAGGAGATGCGTACGTTGATCATCCTTCGTTTGGGGCTGCGGTAATTGGTAGAATACTCGAAAACGAAGGTTTAAAAGTAGCCATTGTTCCACAACCAAATTGGCAAGACGATTTACGTGATTTCAAAAAACTTGGCAAACCTAAACTCTTTTTTGGTGTTACTTCGGGGAATATGGATTCGATGGTAAATCATTATACAGCAAACAAACGATTGCGTTCAAACGATGCTTATACAGTTGGAGGAAAGGCAGGTTTTAGACCCGATTATGCTACCAAAGTATACTCGAATATTTTAAAAAATATTTTCCCCGAAATTCCTGTTATCATTGGAGGAATAGAAGCGTCGTTGCGACGATTTACGCATTACGATTATTGGTCAGACAAACTCAATCCGAGTATTTTAATCGATAGTAAAGCCGATTTGTTGTTATACGGAATGAGCGAACAAGCTATAGTTGAAGTTGTACAGAATTTGAAAACTGGGGAAAAAATATCAGAATTAAAAAATATTCCACAAACGGCGTTTATCGAAAGGCTGGGTAATAAGCATGAAAACGCAATTGTATTGCATCGACATGAAGATTGTTTAGCAAGCAAAACGAAATATGCCGAGAATTTTAAACACATCGAAATAGAATCGAACAAACTAGAAGCTAGAACAATCGTTCAGGAAGTGAATAACAAAATGCTTGTTGTGAATCCGCCTTATCCGCCAATGAACGAAACTGAGTTCGACAAAATATTTGAATTGCCATACACAAGGCTTCCACACCCGAAATATGATAAAAAAGGAGATATTCCGGCTTACGAAATGATTAAATTTTCGATTAATATTCATCGAGGTTGTTTTGGTGGGTGTAGTTTTTGTACTATTTCGGCACATCAAGGAAAATTTATTGTAAACAGAAGCAAAAAATCTATCGTAAACGAGATAGATAAAATTTCTGTTTTGCCCGATTTTAAAGGATATTTAAGCGATTTGGGCGGACCTTCGGCTAACATGTATCAAATGCGAGGAGTGAATCTAGAAATATGTAAAACTTGTACAAAAGCCTCTTGCATTTTTCCGAATATTTGTAAAAATTTGAATACAAACCACGCTAGTTTAATCGATTTGTACAGAACTGTACGCAATCATAAAAAAATTAAAAAAGCATTTATCGGAAGCGGTATTCGTTACGATATTTTTATGAAAGATACTACACATAAAGCCAATGTAGAATATCTCGAAGAACTTGTGGTTCACCACGTTTCGGGGCGGTTAAAAGTTGCTCCCGAACACGTAAGCGACAAAACCTTGAACGTTATGCGAAAGCCTTCGTTTCAGCTTTTCAGAGATTTAAACCAACGATTTATCGAAATTTGCAAAAAACATGCGTTGAACCAGCAGTTGATACCATATTTTATTTCGAGTCATCCCGAAAGCACAATCGAAGAAATGGCTAAGCTAGCTATTGAGACAAAACAATTAAAATTCAGACTTGAGCAAGTTCAGGATTTTACACCAACTCCAATGACTCTTGCTACGGTAATGTATTATTCCGGAATTAATCCATACACGAATGAAAAAGTTTTTGTAGCAAAAACCAAAGAAGCCAAAGAAGCTCAACGTATATTTTTCTTTTGGTACGAAAAAGAAAATTGGAACAAAATAAAAGACGAGCTTAAACGAACTCGCCAAACACATTTAATTACCGTTTTGTTTGGAAAGAAATAGTTTCAAAATCTAATTTTTTTTTCTTTTGATTAATTCAATATTTTTCACGACTTATTGCTGTTTAAATTAGATAAACCTTACTTTTTTACAGATAAAAGACAGGAAATCAATAAAAATTGCAACATGTTTCTTTCAAATAAACTATTGTGTTTGGTATCTTTGAAACTTATTATTTTAACTAAATTTTATTAATATGAAGAAAATTATTTTTCCAATTATCATCACTTCATTAATTCTTATACTCTCTATTTGGGGATGTAAAAAAGATGAATTTACTGAAGAAGATGCATTACAACAACAAATCGATTTAATCGATTATACCGATTCTTTACAAAAAGTTAGAGACTCGTTAAACCATTATGCCGGTATAATTAACTACACTGTAAACGTAGTTTCTGCTGGTAATGCAAGTTTTAATAAATCAGTCAATACAGGTCTTGATAGCATTAAAGTTACCGTTTCACAATATGGCAAAACTGTAACCAAAACAACCGAAAACGGACAAGCTGTTTTTGCTGATTTACGAATTGGAACAGCAGTTGTAACCGTAAGTAGCGATGCTTACACCAATGTAGATTTAATAGTTGATTTAACGCCGGATCCTGTATTTCCTGCTCCAACAACTTATGAGCAAGATTCAATACAAGGAACTTGGTTTAATCAAATTCGTCAAGCATCGACTCAAATACCTATTTTCCCTCTTACCGGAGCTACTTTGTCTACAATTAAAGGAATTGTAACTTACGAAACTGATTTATTAAATAGCGAACCTGAGGTTGCTGAAAATGTCGAGGTTATAGGCGTGATAGACATTGATGACCCCGCTTTTGCAGCAAATTTTTTAGTTACTACTCCTGGCGGATATGCAGGAATGATTGTTAAAATTGCATATAGTTCGGTAGTTTCAAAAACCACAACTAATGCAGATGGCGAATATACGTTACAAGTTCCTTCAGCTGCTGATGGATTACCAATAAAAGTTTTGGTTTCGGAACTTGCCGAAAATCAAACATTATTATTAAATTCAAGATGGGGTGAAGATGTTTTTGGAGAACAAACGGTAAGAACTATTTTTGGTTCTGATATTGATGGATTTACAACTAATCCTTCGAATTTACCTAGAGTTTCTGCTGCTTACGTAACATTTGGTGCTCCTACAGGAATTGCAAATCTCCAACCTACAGTTACTGCTACTGCAACAGCTGTGATTTCTCAATCAGGAATCGAAACAGTTGTAATTAACAATCCGGGTAGTGGTTATACACAAGCTCCAATTGCTGTTGTAACAGGTGGTAATGGGCAAAGTGCTCAAGTTACTCCAACAATCAGTAATGGATTTATTAATGGTTTTACAATCAACAATGCAGGTTCGGGATACACAAGTAACCCAACCGTAGCTCTTCTATATCATGGAGATCCTGGTGCAGGTATCGAAGCAACTGCTGACCTTACAATGGGCTACTCAGTAATCGACTATACAGTTACAAATGGAGGTGCAGGTTATACAACTACTCCGACGGTTACCGTTTCTTCTGGAGCTGGTTCAGGTGCAACTGCACAAGCTATCATGAACGGTTATGTTTCAGATTTAACATTAACAGCTACAGGTTCAGGATATACCGCAGCTCCAACTGTTATTTTTAGTGATAACAATGGAGGAAATACTGCTGCTGCAACTGCTACTATGACATCTCAAAATCCGATTAAAGAAATCTTAGTTAATCCAAATACGGCTACTTATTTTGACAGAGCAAATCCTCCGGTTGATCTTACTATTTCAGGTACAGGTTCGGGTGCTGCTGCTACATTTACCATGTCGAATACTGGTAGAATTTCAAATACTGTAAACATGACAAACATAGGTGCAGGTTACGACCCATTGTATCCACCTACAGTAACTATTACTGGAAATGGTTTTGGTGCTACAGCTGATGCTACTGTTAATATAGGAGGAGATATTACCGTTAATATTTTAACACAAGGACAAAACTATTCAACCGCAACTATTACAATTGCTGCTCCACCGGCTGGAGGTACTCAAGCAACAGCAACTGCCAATATTGAAGTAACGGTTGCAAGTATTACTCTTACAAATGCAGGAAATGGCTACATTAATGGAACTACCGCAGTTCAACTTGATGGTATTAACTTTAACGATGTTACTATTTTTTACAATATGTCGGTTCAATCGTTAACATTAACAAATGTTGGTCAAGATTTTACAGGCGTTCCAACAATTTCATTCGTAACAGCAAATGGACAAGGTACAGGAGCTGCTGCTACTGCTTCAGTTGAATATTCAGTTGAAGATGTTCTAGTAATTGCCGAAGGTAGTAATTATGAGTTTTCTCCTGAACACCCTGTTGTTGTTACAGTTTCTGCTCCTCCATCAGGCGGAACACAAGCAGTTGCAACAGCTACTCAAGGAAATGGAAAAGTGAAAGCAATAAACTTATTAAACGGAGGGACTGGCTATACTGCTGCTCCAAATGTTATTTTAAGTGGTGCTGGATACACTTCTGAGGCTGTTATTACATCAACAGTAAGTGGAGGTTCTGTTACAGGATTCAACATTGTAAATGCAGGTTCAGGTTATTTAGCAACTCCAACCGTTTCGATTTTAACATACGAAACAATGGCAACTGCAACGGCAACAGCTTATCCAACAGCTGGTCAAATAGTTGGTGTGAATATACTCAATCCTGGAGAAGGATATGTGGTTGCTCCTTTTGTTGAATTTCAAATTGTAAATGGAGATGGTTCAGGAACAGGTGCAGAAGCAACAGCTGCATTAGATGCTTCAGGTAGAGTAACTTCGGTTACAATCACAAATCCTGGTAGCGGTTATTATACTGCTCCAACCGTAACTTTTGTTGTTCCTAATTATAACTTAACTGCTCAAGGAACTGCAAATGTTTCTGCAGATGGACACATTACAAGTGTTACAATCGACAATGGTGGAGAAGGATATATTGATGTTCCAACTGTAACTTTCCACGCTTCAGTAAATGGAAAAGGAACAGGAGCAACAGGTATTGCACAAGTTTCAAACGGTAGCGTAACAAGCGTAATCATGACAAATCAAGGTTCGGGATATTTAGGTAAGAACGCTTACACAGCATTTGGTCCAGGCGGAGATGTTGCAGGAAAATCATTTACCTTGTATTCTCCATCGGGAAATGTTGGTACAGGAGCCGGTTTCCAAGTTGAAGCAAGCAAAACTTATATCATTGACATCGACCTTGGTACAGGCTTGAGAACAGTTGAAAATTAATATTTGAGTTATGAAGATTACATTCATAAACTTAATACTTATTACATTACTTATGCAGGGCTTTTTTAACAAAAGCCTTGCACAAAGTGATGTCAGCACCGAAGGCACAAGTAAAATTGGTTATGGTGCTAGAATAGGCTTAACTTCATCGGCATTTACAAATTATGAAGATACTGTGTTTTCAGAATTTGGAGCGGGAGTTTCAATTAGTGCTTTTGGTACGTATCAAATAAACGATATGTTTTTTGTTTCAGCGGAGCTATCTTACATAAATAGAAAAGCTGTAAACATCAATCAAGGAATTATTTTTAATACTGAAAGTCCTTTGTTTTCGGCAGAATATATCAGCGAATCGAAGACAAATATTGTTTTACACAACATTGAGACTGCGATTAAAATTAATGGATATTTACCAACTGGAGATAAGAATTTTAAACCAAGAATTTTTATTGGAAATTCGTTGGGTTATATATTTAAGGCAAATGCTATAACTGAAAGAACGTATGTTATGGATAATATAGCAACTGTATCTAAATATAATGTAACCGAACGATTTAAAGCAATTGACGATGCTTTTATATTGGGTTGTGGTGCTGATATTAATATGGATACATTTGAAATCACTGTTGATTTAGACTATAAATTTGGACTTTGCAACATAAACAACGTTCAAGGATACGCTCCATTTTCGAGCAATACTCTTGAATTGATGGTTGGTGTTAAATTTTAATCGAATTCAGAAATTACTAAGGAGCCCGATTTTTCGGGCTTTTTTTATATCAATGCGTAAAATGCGTTATAAATTTATAAAAATTCAGTTTACTCAATAAAAATAAATACGCAAAGCAGATGATATATGAAATAATGAATCCGATATAAACATCAAAAATAGGAAACAACCAAAGAACTAATAAATAGAAAAGTGTAATGGTTGAAAAGCTATACGATAAATGTTTTAACAGAACGGGATAAATTTCATGTTTATAACTGTAAGCCAAAATAATTAACAACGGACTTAAGGTTGTGGGGTATGATGCAATTATTCCGGCCCATTTCGAACCAATTATATGTGCTAACTCGGTAATTGTAAGAACAATGGCTACTACAAATAAAATTCTAAAAATAAGAACTCCAAATTTGAATTCTTTTATTTTTATTTTATTTCCTTCAGGGACACTTCTGTAAAAAATTAATGAGGTCAATAATCCAAAAATAAAAATAATGAGACTTAAAGCAAGATTAATATTTAATAGTGATAACACAAAACTAGATAATAAATATGCTATGAGTCCTGTAAAATAAGACGATAAAACCGCAAGCATTCGATTATCTTTGAACATGCGTCCTCCAAGAAAAAATCCCATCCCAAATATGATTGTGCTCACCATTCCTGAGATTCCATATGGAATGGCTTTAATTACAAAATCTGCACCTTGCTCAACTCCGTAAAAGAAAACCATAATGCCGGTTCCTAAAGGCATTCCAATAATCAATCCGCCTAGTTTCGAATTTCGCTCTGAAATGAAAACTAAGCTAATAACAATTAAAACCGATACAATTATTTTAAAAATAATAAGTTCCATAAAGGCTGAAATGATAACTTAAAAGTAATGTAAATATATTAGTTTCCGAATAACCGAACAAAAAATACGACCCGATTATGGTATAAAATTACAATTCTTTATTCAAGATATATTATTCATACATTAAAATCAATATATTTGCACTTCTAAAAAAGATAGATTATCCAAATTAAATGAAGAACATTAGAAATTTTTGCATTATTGCCCATATCGACCATGGAAAAAGCACCTTAGCCGATCGTTTATTACAGGCTACGAATACTATTTCAGACCGCGATTTTCAAAATCAAGTGCTTGATGATATGGATTTGGAAAGAGAACGAGGAATTACTATCAAGAGTCATGCAATACAGATGGATTATGAGCATGAAGGCGAAAAATACATATTGAATTTGATTGACACTCCTGGTCATGTCGATTTTTCATACGAAGTTTCTCGGTCGATAGCTTCATGTGAAGGAGCCTTACTTATTATTGATGCTTCGCAAGGTATTCAGGCTCAAACAATTTCAAATTTATATTTGGCACTTGAACATAATTTAGAAATTATCCCTGTTTTAAATAAAATGGATATGCCAAGTGCTATGCCAGAGGAAGTTTCAGACCAAATTATCGACCTTCTTGGATGTGATTTTGATGACATTATTCGTGCAAGCGGAAAAACAGGCGATGGTGTTGATAAAATATTAGATGCAATTATTCATAGAATTTCTGCTCCAAAAGGAGATGCCGACGCCCCATTACAAGCGTTGATTTTTGATTCGAAGTTTAATCAATTTCGCGGAATTGTTGCATATTTTAGAATTATTAATGGAACCATTAAAACAGGAGAAGCCGTTAAATTTTTTGCTACTGAAAAGGAATACAATGCTGAAGAAATTGGGGTTTTAAAAATGACTCAATTACCCAAAAAAGAACTTCGGGCAGGAGATGTAGGTTACATTATTTCGGGAATAAAGAGTGCCAAAGAAGTAAAAGTCGGAGACACAATTACTCACACCGAAAGGCCTTGCAAAACGGCTATCGAAGGTTTTGAAAATGTAAAGCCAATGGTTTTTGCCGGAATCTATCCGGTTGATGCCGACGATTATGAAGAATTGCGAAATGCAATGGAAAAACTTCAACTTAACGATGCATCGTTATCTTTTGAACCTGAGTCCTCGGCTGCTTTAGGATTTGGATTTAGATGTGGATTTCTTGGACTGTTACACATGGAAATTGTTCAAGAACGCCTTGACCGAGAGTTTGATATGGATGTTATTACAACTGTTCCAAACGTTTCGTATAAAGTTTATTCCACTAAAGGTGAAGAAATTGATGTACACAATCCTTCGGGTTTGCCTGAACTGAATTATATCGACCATATTGAAGAACCTTATATTCATGCTCAAATTATTTCAAAGTCCGAATATCAAGGAGCTGTAATGGGGCTTTGTATAGGGAAAAGAGGTACATTGAAAAATCAGGTTTATCTAACCAGTGACCGAGTAGAACTTACGGTTGAACTCCCTTTGGGTGAAATCGTATTTGATTTTTACGATAAACTAAAAAGCATTTCAAGAGGTTATGCTTCGTTCGATTATCATCAAACTGGTTATAAGTTGGCAAAACTTGTTCGACTTGATATTTTGTTGAATGGCGAAATGGTTGATGCCTTATCAACTCTTATTCATCACGATAATGCTTACGATTTTGGTCGCAGAATGTGCGAAAAACTCAAGGAACTTATTCCTCGCCAGCAATTCGACATCGCTATTCAGGCTGCGATTGGAGCTAAGATTATTGCACGCGAAACAGTAAAAGCTGTACGGAAAGATGTTACAGCTAAATGTTATGGAGGTGATATTACTCGAAAACGAAAATTGTTGGAAAAACAGAAAAAAGGCAAGAAACGTATGCGACAAGTTGGGAATGTAGAAGTTCCACAATCGGCATTTTTAGCTGTTTTAAAATTAGATTAATTTTAATTACTTTTGTACTCATAACGTGCCTTTAGCTCAGTTGGTTTAGAGCATTACCTTGACAGGGTAGGGGTCACTGGTTCGACTCCAGTAAGGCACACAGATAGTTAGCCCCTTTTTCGAGTGGCTTTTTTTATGCAAGTGCAGTTTCGGAGTGCACTTTTTCTGCACTTTGGATCGCTTATGCAAAAAAGAGCTTGTGATTTGTTTCTTTCAGTTTATGATATTAGTGGGGCAGAAGTGTTCACCTCGTCAGTTTTTGATTGTGGGGGGTCTGACTACTTGATTATGCGGTGTTTTTTATTTTCATTCTAATGGTTTCCAATTTTCGTCTCGCTGCTCGTCCTTTGTTGGTTGTCTAACGTTTTTAATCATTTCTCTTTCGCAAGCACCAAATTCCTCATAATTTTTTTGTCCTTGTTTCAGCGATACTCGGTTTGCTCCACCTTCGTAGTTATGGTCGTTAAGTTGTATTGGGTCATCCTCCCAAAAACAAATCGGACAAATCGAGTAGTTTCCTCTATTATTTTTATCAAATGTGTAAAAACCACAACAAGGACAATATTCATTTAAGTCAACCTGTTTCATCTGGAAAATCCAATGAAATAGACCACCACAAAACAGTTTAAACAGACCACCTATTCCAATTTAAATTGACCACTTCAAGCAGTCGAAGTTGACCACCA
>MEOF01000005.1 GCA_001769505.1 Bacteroidetes bacterium GWF2_33_38 | reverse complement strand
TTTTTAAGGTGAATTTGTTAGTGGTCAACTTCGACTGCTTGAAGTGGTCAATTTAAATTGGATTTAGGTGGTCTATTTGGTCGGAATTTACACCTTTTCTTAAAAAATAATTTTCAAGTCCTCTTATCATATTATATCCGAACAATTCAGTTATATCATTATGGATTACAATAGAATCAATCCTTATAGCACAAACCGATGATGAGTTTTCTAATTCATCAAGATAATAAGTAGTTAAATTCTGTGGGAAACATTTATAATTTTGAGAATAAACAATTGTTCCTAGAAATAATAAAATTATAAAAATAGGAGTCTTCATTATGTTTAATTTTTTACAATCACAACCTTCGTAACACTCTCTCCCACTTCAATAAAATAAATTCCATTCTCTAAATATTTGGTTGAAATTCGAGTTTTCGAGTTTTGCAATTTTCCTTCCAATACTTTTTTGCCATCGATAGTGAAAATCTTGTAACTATTTACTCGTAACTCACTACTATTTACTAGTAAATCAATATAGATTTCTTCGTTAGCTGGATTTGGGTAAATTTTTAATTGTTTTTTATCTAAAAACTTGCTACTTGTAACTTGGTCATATGACACTTCAATTGTTTCGTTTATAAAATATGAAAAAAGCACTCTACTTAAACTTGTATCGCATTCTACCGTTACATAAATAGAATATACTCCTTCTTCTGAGTAATTATAAATTGAACTAACATATACAGGATTTGTTCCTTGCCATAAAACCCACTCAACTTCAACTGTTGATGAATCAAGGACAGAATATGATTGCATAAATGCACTATCAACTGGTAACGAAACATCCATTTCACAATTTTCAATTGTTGAATATAATGTATCAATGAAAACATCCGACGAATCATTAGTAAGATATTCGTTTACATTTGTTAACGGAATTGTAAATGTACTTGCGTAATCAAAAATACAGGCGTTATCGTTAATTGGCTCATATATTTCTCCTGAATCATAGATATATTCTGTGTTTCCTTTTGTAAACGTAATTACTCCATTAGTAAATGTCCCAATATCCATAGATTGGCAATCATAAATTTGAACTGTCCAAGTTATGGAGTCATTTCCAAAAAAAGGAAAGCCATATATTGAAGACCATTCTCCACTTGAAGCATAAGTTCCTGTCAAAGGAGTTTCTAAATAATCAATATCAGGAATTTCTGTTTCTTCTGTTGAAAAGCACAAATCTTGCACATCATCTCCACTATTAAAACTATCGTTATATCCTAATAATGCAACAGATGTCACTCCATCTGGAGCAACCAAATAAAATCCTAAATCAGAGACATAAGTATGTTCTGCAGAAAAGCATACTTTGATTGTTGTTGTTGAATCTACTAAAATATTTCCAATAATATTCGTTTGTGAAACATTAAAACATTCAATCAACGTACATTGATTTTGATCTGTTACGGTTACACAATACTCCCCAGTATTTAGGTTTTCAATCATAGATAAAGTATCACCATTACTCCACAAATAAGTATATGGATAGACACCTCCTAAAACACTTAACTGAACAGCACCGTCACACCCACAAACAGAACTAACATTGGTAATGCTCGCATTTGCTTCAAGCGTTGTGGGTACAGGAATAGCAACATCGTCAACAATTGTGCATCCAAGCACATCAGACAAAGTTACAGTATAATTTCCTGAACACAGACTATCTATAGCTTGCTCGGTTTCACCATTAGACCAATTTATTGCATATGGCGACATTCCTCCGTAAATTGTAAATGAAGTAGCTCCTAAACAGTTGCTATCACAAGATTGTGTAATACTAAATTGCAAGGTAATTTGTACTGGACCAACCATGGGAACAAATGCATTTGCAATAGTTGAATTAGCATCTGAAACAGTAACTGTATTCATTCCTTCACAAAGCCAATTTGCATTTTGTGTAGCTTCTCCATTACTCCAACTAAATGTATATGGAGGAACTCCGCCTGTTACTGAAATTATAGCTGTTCCGTCGCATGTAGCATAGCATGTTGGATGAGTTACATTAATAATTTCTACACTTAATTGTGCTTGTGTTATTTGTGTTAAAACAAATAAAATTCCGAGGGTAAAAAGTAGTTTTTTCATGATGTTTATTTTTTGTTTTCCTTTACTTTTGATATGATATTTTTTAAAAGTATTCAAATTATTTCATTATCACAACCTTCGTAACGCTTTCGCCCACTTCAATAAAATAAATTCCATTCTCTAAATATTTGGTTGAAATTCGAGTTTTCGAGTTTTGCAATTTTCCTTCCAATACTTTTTTGCCATCAATGGTGAATATCTTGTAACTATTTACTCGTAACTCATTACTATTTACTCGTAAATCAATATAGATTTCTTCGTTGGCTGGATTTGGATAGATTTTCACTAAATCAATATTCGTTATCTCGACCATGTTTTTGTACGACAAATAATAATCAATCGTGTTTATCGTAGTATTTGTCCGAATTGGAGGATTAAAATCAAAATAAATATCAGCATTATTGGCAATAACTGTTCCGTGTGGATTATCAGCTCGTTGCTTAATTGTGTATGTAACAAAACCATTACTTGCAGGTTCGTTTGTAAAGCTATCGACTAACAAAATTTGGTTAAAAGTCCATTTCAGAATTCCATGTTCCGACAATTCAAATTCGTATGGATGACTACTTGCTCCACACACAATTGTGGCTGGGTCAACAAATTGCGAAAGCGTATCAATCAACACAACCGTAAACGCAGTATCGTTTCCGTTGTTTTGAAAATGAATCGTGTAAGTCAACAATGAGTCTGTTGGCAAAATCGCTCCGTTTTCACCTTCGCCTGAAGGATAAACCGATTTATCATTTGGGTCATGAGAACCTGTTATTGGTTCATAAATGTCTAAAATATTATTACTCGGATGATTGTCACATTCAAGAGGTAGCATTTCGAAATAAGTGTGAATATCATCATAAATCGAAACTGAAACAGGAACAGTAAAAAATATTTTAGGAGCTAATACCCAATTCCAAGTTGAGACTGGCATTAAATTATTATAAGACCATTGAATTTTATGTTCTACAGAATCGAGAATCCCGCCCTGTGTACAGCTATCAAATTGCAAAACGGGGTCGTAATAAAAATTAACAATTGCATCAATAGGCCCTGTTCCAAAATACTTATATACAAACCAATATTTCTTTAGAAATCCAGGATGCCCATCAGTCCAACCGGGGTGAATAGCTAAATCGAAATTACAAGAACTACCATAATTTATTCCAAAATTATTATTTAAAAGGGTGTCCCCTGACTCTTCAAAATTAACGGTTATTGTATTTGGATAAGTAGGACAAGTTACATTATACAATGCATATTGCAACGCAATTGTATATGTTCCGCTATCAACGCTAAATGAATATTCTCCTAAAGAATTTGTATTTGCATATAAATTCCCAGGTGTTAATTTCAATATAACATTTGACAGTCCTGATTCGGAAGTATCAAAAACACAATCTAAGTTTTCATCGTTGTAAATATTTCCTTTTATTACATTTTTACAGAAATAATTAATGTGAGTATTTCCTGTTTTTTCACAACCATTCGTATCAGATACTGTAATATAATAATCTCCAGATGTTAAATTTGTTGCGGTTTGAGTTATTTGCATAGCCATATCATTCCATTGATAAAAATATGGAGGAGTTCCACCAAAAGGATTTGCTGTTGCAGTTCCTGTAGGGAAACAATTTGCATCGGTTTTTGAAATCGACAGAAATAAACTTCCAGGCTGAGTGATATTAAAATTATGAATGCCCTGACAACCAATAGAATCAGTTATCGTTACAACATAGTTTCCAAAAGCGAGATTGTCTGCAATAAAGTCTGTTAATA
This sequence comes from Bacteroidetes bacterium GWF2_33_38, assembly GCA_001769505.1. GTDB lineage: Bacteria > Bacteroidota > Bacteroidia > Bacteroidales > GWF2-33-38 > GWF2-33-38. The sequence continues at coordinate 37,045 of MEOF01000005.1, read as the reverse complement.
AATTATCGTGTGACCAAGAAATTTCATATGGCGATATCCCACCTGAAGCTGATAATTCTAAAATACCATCGCTTAATCCATTACAACTTACATTTTGCTTTGAGATAATATTCACTTCGGCAGCTCCAATATTATTAATTATGAAAGTGTCTAACACTGTGCATCCACCATAATCGGAAACTGTAATAAAATAATTACCTGAAAATAAATTATTAGCAATTGAATCAGTTTTAGATATGTCATAATTCCAAGCATAAGCATAAGGAGTAAATCCTCCTGTAACAGTAATTGTTGCCGTTCCATTACTATCTACACAAGACGCTTCTGTTACCTCAACACCAACGGTTAAAATTTCCGGTTCAATAATATTAACCATTGTAGCAACATGACAATAATTTGCATCGGTAACTGTTATAGAATAATTTCCCGGACATAATTCTCCCTGTGACATCCCAACAAAGACATTTGACCAAAGAAAAGAATATGGTGGAGTTCCGCCTGAAACATTTATGGAAGCAGAGCCATCGCACAATCCATTACAAGTAATATTTTGAGAAGTTGTACTAACATTTAATTGAGGTGCTTCATCAATTGTAACACAGGCTGTTCCTTCGCATCCTCCATCATCTGTAACCGTAACACAATGTTCTCCCGGGTCTAGATTTATTACGTTTTGTGTTGTAACACCGTTATCCCAAATATAAGAGTAATTGTAGCCGAAGCCTGAAACAGTAGCAGTTGCTTCTCCATCATTCCAGCCAAAACAAGCGGGTTTTGTTTGGCTTGCTGTTACAGTTAAATTTCCTGTGCCAATAATATTTACACAAGTATCACTACTGCATCCATTAGCATCAACAACAGTAACACAATACCAACCTGAAGGAACATCAATCAAATCTTGAGAAGCAACACCATTGCTCCAGTAATATGTATAGGGAGATTCTCCGCCAATAACTTCCAAATCAATCACACCTATATTTTCCCCACAGACTGTATTTTGAATTGTAAATGTAATATCAATTGGTAAAGCATCTGCTATTGTAATAACCGTACTTGCTGTATCAGAATTAGAATCTGTAACTGTAATTGTATAGCTTCCTGCACATAAATTGGTAACTACAGCAGGAACAATTCCGCTGTCCCAATAATATGTGTATGGAGGTACCCCTCCTATTGCATTCAAAGAGGCTGCTCCATCACAGTAGCCATTACAAGACATATTAAACACGTTCACAACTTCAATACTCAGTTGAGCCATTGAAAGTTGAAAAGCGACAAATAAAATTCCGAGGGTAAATATTAGTCTTTTCATAACGAAAATTTTTTGTGTATTTGGGTTAGACGAAAAAGAATAAAAAAAGTTGTTCTTTTTAACTACAATTTTTACAATGAACGAATAAAACTAAAAAATTTCAAGCAAAAAAACGGAGTTGTAAAAATTCGTTTACGATTTTTACAACTGCTTACGAGTCTTTCGTTTAATAACATTTGCCGAAATTTTTATACTTATTTCATATAAAAATATAATGGGCAAGGCGACCATAATCTGACTCATAATGTCGGGGGGAGTTATTATGGCAGCAATAATAAAAATTACCACAATAGAATGTCTTCGGTATTTTTTTAAAAAAGTTGGTGTCAGAATCCCAATTTTTGAAAGAAAATATACAATTATTGGAAATTCAAATATAAGTCCGGTTGATAAGCAAACTGTTGTTACCGATGAGATGTACGACTTTATATTGATTTGATTTAGTATTTGGTCGCTCAGTTGATAGTTTCCTAAAAATTCAAGTGTAAGCGGAACTATCAAATAATATCCAAACAGCACTCCCATAATAAATAGAATCGAAGTGTAAATAATCACCCCTGCGGAATGTTTTTTCTCGTTCGTTTGCAATGCGGGTTTTATAAATTTCCAAAATTCATATATTATGTACGGAAAGGCAAGTATAAATCCTGTAACTATCGAAACTAAAATATGCATATTAAACAATCCTCCCAAATCGACATTTAGAAGGGCTATCGGTTTTTGGTTAATGCAAAGTGAACTAATATCGAAAATTTCGGCAAGTTTACAGAATGCTCGATTTGTAAAAAAAGAACTCTCACGAGGGGCGAAAATAATTTCATCGAACACAAAGCCTTTGAAAATAAAAGCAAGTACCGAAAAAAACAAAACAGCAACCACTGAGCGAATCAGATGCTTTCGAAATGCATCTAAATGTTCGAGAAAAGTCATATCATCAGGGTCTTTTTTGCCCATAATGCTATTTTGAAAAGCCTAAATATTTTTTATATAAACTATCGTTTGAAATAACTTCAATAGCTTTTGTCAGAGCTTCGTTTTCGATATTCATAATTTGATAATATTCGCTACTATCCCATAAATCACGAGCAATTAGAGCTTTGATTTGTGTACTGATTAAGGACTTTGATTTCTGAAATTCTTCTTCTTTATATACGACTTTATCGGCTTTAGCAAATTCAACTAACTCATTCAACATTTCGTCGTTAACCATAAACGTACTTTTGAAAACTTCAAAAGTCGGATAATTTTCAGACATTTTTTTACGATTATTATCCACATGTGTTAAAATAAATCGGTTTAATGTGCCTTTTCTTACAATATCGCGATGATATTGCGAAAATAAACTTGTATCAATCGGAATAAAAATATCGGGCATAATTCCGCCACCTCCATACACGTTACGGCTATTTTGCAAAGTTTTATATTTCAACGAATCGGGAAAATGAATGCTATCCTCGCTTAAAAATTCGCCACTGTTATACCTGTTAATCAAATCGCGAGAATAATCGTTAAACCCGCCTTCGTAGGATTTTTGGATTAATCTTCCGGTTGGCGTATAATATCGTGCAATGGTTAATCTAATCATCGCTCCGTCAGGTAAATTAAAAGGTCGTTGAACCAAGCCTTTTCCAAATGTTCGTCGCCCAATAACTACGCCTCTATCCCAATCTTGCAACGCTCCCGATAAAATTTCGCTTGCTGATGCAGATCCTTCGTTAACCAAAACAATGACTTTTCCTTCTTCAAAATTGCCTCTTCCTGTTGCCTTGTACTCATGTTTAGGACTTTTAACTCCTTCAGTATAAACAATCAATTTTTGATCTTTCAAAAATTCGTCGGCCAAATCAATTGATGTATTCAAATATCCTCCACTATTGTCTTGTAAGTCAATAATTAAATGTTTCGCTCCATTTGCTTTAAGATTTTCAACAGCTTTATAATATTCTTCCATTGTTGTAGCCGCAAAGCGATTGAGTTTTATGTAACCAACTTCTTTGTTTATCATATACGAAGCATCAAGACTATAAATTGGAATTTTATCTCTAGTGATGGTAAAATCAAGGATTTCTTTTGTTCCTTTTCGTTTCATTCCTACGTTTACGGTAGTACCTTTTGCTCCGCGTAACTTTTCGACAACATCATTATTACGAATCCCTATTCCTGCAACATTTTCGCCATTTATGGTTACAAAACGATCTCCTGCTTGTATTCCCACTTTTTCTGAAGGACCACCGGGAATAGGAGAAACCACAACAATTGTATCGTTTAAGATATTAAATTGAACACCAACCCCTTCGAAATTTCCCTCCAATGGTTCGTTCATTTCTTCAACTTCTTCTTTGCTGATGTATATTGAATGTGGATCTAGAAATTTAAGCATTCCTATGATTGCTTCTTCTGTTAACTGGTCTTGATTTACGGTATCGACATAAAATGTACTAATCAAATTTAAGACCTTGCTTAATTTGAAAACAGAATTATTAAATTCCTGCGAAACAGCACATTGTGCAATAAAAATTGCAACAACGAATAAAAACACTTTTCTCATACGACTATTTTTTTTGATTTGAACAACAAATCAAGAATTAACAAAAAAAAGGAAACAATTGAATACGAAAAATCGAAATGCTATTCTTCAACTTCGACTTTTTTCGATTTCTTACTTTCTTTTTTATCAAATTTAACAAGGTCGTTTTTGTGAAGCGTGTTATACCAATTTATAACTTTTTTTATATCTGAAACATAAACTCTATCTTGGTCATAATCTGGCAAGACATCGGTAAAGTACTGTTTCAATTCATTGGCTGATGCTTGATGTGATATCGCTTCGCCGCCTTTTTCTTTTTCATAAATATTTTTGAAAACCTCGGTTAACGGAACTTCAGCTTCTTGTGTATAGATTGCAATATCTTCTAAAGAACTGATTTTGGAAGTCATAAAAGCAGGCATTCTTTTTTTATCGACAAGCGATTCTACAATTATTCCACTCTTGCTTTGGGAAACCATTTTAAATAAACCTGGATAGCCCGCAATTGACATAATACCTTTTAAATCCATATATTTATAATTTTAAAACTGACAAAGTTAAAATTACAAGGCTTTTGTGTGTAATCTTTTTTTTATTTTTTATTAACAAATTGATTCAATACACACCACATCAAACCCAACAACAAGAAATAAGATTTTGGAACACGAATAGTCAACTTAATTTTTAAAAAAAGCTAAACTATTTTTCAATAAGCATTTTCTTTGTAATGGTATAATCGTTTGATATAATAGAATAAAAATACATTCCTGATTTATAGTTAGTGGCATCGAAGGTAATTTGATATTCTCCTATTGGTTTTTTGCCTTCAAAAAGTGTTGTTATTTTTTTTCCAAGAATATTATAAACTTCAATTTTGATATCTTGACTTTTGTTTAAGGTATAATTAATTACTGTTGATTTATTAAAAGGATTTGGTGCATTGTTCGTTGCTATTATTGATTTACTATTTAAATTCTCAACTCCTGAATTATCCGAAAATTTAAGAATTGTTCCACTTCTTCCTGCTGCATATGCTACGTTATTGCTTACAAAATCTACATCTAACAATTCGTTAGTTGTAACCGACGACGCTGTAGTCCAATTTGTACCACCATCAGTTGTCGAAATAATAATACCGTTATTACCCACTGCTATTCCATTGTTTGATCCATAAAAGTCAAGATTCATAATTTTATTACTATTTGCGGCTGCGATATCTTGATAAGCCCATGTTGTGCCAGTATTTGCAGTTTGTCTATAGCCATATCCGATACCCGAAATATACCCTTTTTCCGCATCTTTAAAATAAATCGAAGCATATGTTCCGCCTTGAGCATTGTAACTCCATGTAGCACCGCCATCCGTTGATTTATATACAGATGTTGTCGAAGCCGAAAAACCAATACTCTCAGTAATGAAAAAAACATTTTTTATTGATGTTGATGCCGAGTAAGCTATCCATGAACTTCCAGCATCAGTTGTTTTATAAACTTTTCCATCGTTGCAAGCTGCAAATCCAACGGATAAACTTGGAAAACAAATACTATAAAAAGGCAAGCTTGCTCCAGTTGTACATTGAGCCCAAGTTTCTCCGGCATCGGTAGTTTTCACAATAGCTCCTTGATCTCCACATGCATATCCAGTTGTTGAATTGATAAAATAAATGTCTCTTTTATAACCACCATCGGCACTTTTTGAAACCCAAGTTGAGCCTCCATCAGTAGTTTTATAAATACTTCCATCAATAACAAAACCAATATCTTCGTTAATAAAGAAAACAGAAGTTATATCTCCAGTAACATTAGTTGGAGATATATTTTGCCAACTTTGACCAAAAATAAGATTACAAAAAATCAAGAAAAAAACTAAAGTAAGTGTTCTCATAATAATACGATTTTAGATTACGACATTCACAAATTTAAAAATTATTATGACATATGCTACAAAATCTTTTGTGCAACATGTTCTTTTACAAACTCCTAATCGTTAATCTCAAGTTTAAAACCCGTTCCATGAACATTAATAATGCTGATATTTGGATCGTTTTTTAAATATGCACGCAATTTTGTGATATATACATCCATACTGCGACCTTTAAAATAATCGTTTTCGCCCCAAATGTTTTCCAAAGCCGATTCGCGCCTCACAACATGATTTTTATTTTTAAAAAGCAAACTTAATACGTCTGCTTCACGTTTGGTAAGCTTTCGTTCTTCATTTTCGAATGTTAGTAAATGATTGTTGTAATCGAAAAGGAATTTCCCAATGTTAAAAATACGAATGTCAGGACATGCAACTTTTGATTGATAAACTCTTTTTAAAATTGCTTCGATTCGCAAACTTAATTCTTCGGTACTGAAAGGCTTCGTAATATAATCGTCGGCACCAATTCTAAATCCGCGGATTCTGTCTTCTTTCAAGGCTTTTGCTGATAAAAAAATTATTGGAATCAAGCTGTTATCGACTCTGATTTCTTCGGCAAGCGTAAATCCATCTTTTAAGGGCATCATAATATCTAATATGCACAAATCGTAACTCGAATTTCGATATGCTTCGAATCCGGCAACTCCATCTTCTCGTAAAGACACCGAATAACCCAATAATTCAAGATAATCCTTTAAAATAAATCCTAAATTTTTATCGTCTTCAACCAGCAGAATATTTGCTTTATTTATATCTCGTTTGCTCATAATTTTTATTCAAAAGGTAAAAATACATGAAACGTGCTTCCCTCACCTAAAACACTATCGACAGTTACAGTTCCTCCATGCGATTCGACAATACTTTTTACATAATATAATCCAAGTCCAAATCCTTTTACATTATGTATATTTCCTGTTGGAACTCGATAAAATTTCTCGAAAATTTGTTTTTGCATTTCCGACGAAATTCCTTCGCCCTTATCCTTAACCGAAAAAACGATTCCGCTATGAACATTTTTGGTAAAAATTTCAATATCAGGACTATTCTTAGAATATTTATATGCATTATTTACCAAATTGGTAACTACATTTTCAAGGTGAATTTTATCAGCTTTCAGCATAAAGTTTTTTGCTTCGAAGTGATAGTTTACGCTCACCTCTTTTGTACAATGTTCCAAGCATAAATTTGCAATGGTTTCTTGTATTAACTTATGTAAATCGAGTTCGATTTTATTGAGTTTAAGGTCTTCCTTTTCGATAAGTGCTATTTGCAAAATCTTATCAACTAAGTTTTTAAGTCGCTGATTTTCGTCGTAAATAATATTCGAATATTTTGCAATTCGACTAATTGAAGTTTTTTGGTCGGTTTTTAGCAAAACTTCACTAGCAATCGATATGGTTGAAATCGGTGTTTTAAACTCATGAGTCATGTTGTTTATAAAATCGTTTTTGATTTCCGATATTTTCTTTTGCTTTATGAGTTTTAACACGATATACGTAAAACTAAATATTACAATTAAAATAAAAACTAAGGAAAACAAAAGCCAAGCAGAAAGACCGAGTAAGATAAAATTTTGCTTTTGCGGAAAATAAACTTCTAAATTGTAACATTCGGGTTTCCAAATACAAGACAATCCTGCAGTATGGCAAGCCGAGGGAATGCGTTCACGCAACACTCCGCTTTTTGAATAAAGTTCGGTGCCTCCTTTGCATTTTACAATCGAAAATTCAAAAACCGAATCGAGTTTATGATTTAAAAAATGAACCTTCAATAATGAGTCTAAAATATGAGTATTAACAAAAAGATTGCTATCCCGATGCGAACAATGATAATGATTTTCGGTGGGTGCATCAATAATGCTAATTTCATCTAAGGCTTGCTTAATTGCAACCGAAACACGACTGTCGAAAAGTTCTTCGGATTGCTTAAATGCATTTTTAATCCAAAACAACTGTGTAACCAGCAATCCTATTAACGAAATAGCCGATAGCAGTATTATTATTTTAATAATTCGGGTTTTCAAAATGTATGTTATTTTTCAATTTTATGAATTCATATCAAAAACATTTCTAAAATTAACTATTTATTTCAACATAATACGCAAACAATAAAATGATTAACAATTCTTTAACAATTATGTATATTTTTTTAATTTTTGCTTAAAAATTACTACTTTGTCGAATTAATTTTTGACGTTATTATTTATTGCAATGAATCTCAAGTTAAAATTCTATTTCAACGCACTTTTTATTCTGTTTTTTGTTAGCGTACATCAAAAAACTTTTTCGCAACAACAAAGCGAATTTATAACTGAAACACAATACAATGCTCTTGTATTGCCCGACGAATTTGATGCGAATTTGTTACGCCAACTTGTATTTAATACCTTAAACAAACAACTTGTATTTAATAATCGTGAAGAGTTGGAATTTAATCAAATTTTGAATCAAGCAGCCGAAAACCAAGCAGAATTTATGGCTGAAATTGACGAAGTTTACGAATTTCAAAACGACGATAACACAAAAGCAACAATCGCCGATAGGATTCAATTTTTCGGTGGCTCACGTTTTGGAGTCGAAAACCTCAACAAAACTCCTATTCAAAAAGGAAAAGAGTTTTTCAGCTATAAACAAATTGCCGAAGAAATTGTTTTTAAATGGACAAGTTCCAAAAAAAGTTTCGAACTTTTAACAAATCAAAAATATACACTCATCGGTATCGGGTTTGGAATTAATGAGGCTGGAAAAAAACTATATATTTCGTTTGTTCTTGGAAACTACAAATCGCTTAACAATGGTGCTATTCGCAGAAAAGAACTTGATGTTCCATTTTCGAGCAAAATGTTTGGGCTTCAACCCGAAGATGAAAAAGCTTGTAAAAATTGTGATAAATTTAAAAATATTGAAACTCTACAACATGGTCTTTTCGTCAGAAACGGAAAAATTGTTTTCAAATACAACGATTTAAAAGCGTTGAAAAAACTCATTAAAAAACCTACCGATGCGTTGACCGTTGATGTTGTTCAAAAAGAGCAGTACTCTTGCATTGGCGACAATATTATCGACAATAATTTGTTTAATAAAGGAGTATTGCTAAAACGAGTTTACAGCAATAAACTTTACAAAAAAAATCTTATAAAAGGCGAAAAAGTCAACGAAATTGAAGTTGTTTTGGGTAAATTTCCTAAAAAAATTCAAGGCGAATATGAACTAAATCTTGTTATAATTCAAGATAAATACGTTTGCAAAAATTTATCGAAAACCTATTTGATTGACGCCGAAGTTGAATCAACGAATTTACTTGGACTTGTTGCCGATACGGTAACATTAAACAACGAAAAAGGATTTACTCCTAAGGTAGAATCTTCGGTTTTGAATTTCAAAATTCCGTTCGACAAAAATAAATTTACCTACAAATCAGAAGATGTTGAACCATTTATAAAATCACTCAACGAACCTGATTTTATAATCAATAAACTTAAAATTTCTGCTTTCTCATCTATCGAAGGTTCTGAAACCGAAAATAAAATTCTGCAAGAAAAAAGAGCCGAAAGTATTATCAATGTTTTAAATTCAAGACAAAAGACTAAAATTTCAACCGAAATAAGCACCGACGAAAACTGGGAAGATTTCAAGAAAGATATTTTAAACTCGAAACATGAAAAATTAGCTTCGATGACCATGTCAGAAGCAAAAGAATATTTAAAAACAAACAATTTACAAGACGAACTTGAACCAATCTTGTCGAATCACAGATATGCAACAATCGAGATGAATATTACCTACGACATGATGGGACAAAAAGAAGAAGCCTACGTTGTGAGTCGATTCAATAAAGCAGTAAAAGAGAAGAATTTGCCTTTGGCTCTTTCAATTCAAAAATATATTTTTAAAAAAATATTAAACGAAACATACTCTAAAGATGCTGTTTTCAATCAAATAATTCCGTTGCAAAAAGACTTTGCAGGGCTGATGATGAACAAACTTTGGCTCGAAAAATATGTCAACAACAGCGACATAAACGAAACCTATGCCGAGAGAATTGAGGCTTTAGCCGAACTAGACCCTTTTAATTCGTACATTAATTTTAATAATTTGTATTGCGATGTTTTGTTCAAAAATTTAGGTGATGATAACAGAATTAAAGAAATTCAAGATAAAATTTCGGAACTATATTTTACAACATTAAGTAAATATACAGTAGACAAACTGAACCTTGAATATCAATTTAAAATTATCAAAACTCTTGACACACTTGAAACTCCACATCCAAAAGTAGTAGAAAGTTTAGATCGGATTAAGCAAATTGTAAACTTAAAAGAATCGAACTGGCAAAACTCGTTAAAACTTTCGTACATGTTCTTAAAACAAGAAGATTATGATTTTGCACGTAAATTATTAGAGCCATTTATCGACGACAAAACAGTGTTCGAAGAACTTATCTTTACTTACATTTCGCTTTGCACATTTTCTGAGCATAAAATTTACTCTAATAAGTTTGTATTGGCTATGCAAAAAGCTCAGGAACTAAATCCCGAAAGATATTGTAAGCTTATAAAAGAGAAGAAATTAAGTTTCCAAATTTTCGAAAACGAAAAAGTTAAAGACGATTACTGTAAAAACTGCCATTAAATCAATTTTAATGAAATATACACTAATCATATTATTTGCTTTAATGACTAAAATCTTTTTTGCTCAAACAAAAAAGGATACCTTAAACGAAGTAAGCTTTGAACTAGAAAAGTACTTCAACACAAGCTTAACAGAAGAAGAACGCAAACATTATAAAGATGCTATTTACATGTATTCGCAAAAAATACATAAGAACCCAACTGATGCCAGTGCGTACTTGAATAGAGGTGCGGCTTATGCCGAGCTTGGATTATATCCATACGCACTCAGCGATTACAACCATTGCTTAAAAATTGATTCAACCTTGTCGGTAGCATATTACAATAGAGCATTGGCAAAAGCAAGGTTTTCGTATAATAAAAATGCTTGTATCGACATCAAAAAAGCTATTGAATATGGCTTAGAATTAGCCGAACCATTATTTAATGAAAAATGTTTGAGATATTCAAGTGAAATCGGGATGCCTAAAAAATAAGTTTGGTCTTATTCCTGCTCACTCAGGCTCACTAATCGTTCAAGTTTTTGTTTTACGTCTTCAAGGCTAAAAACTCGAACAAAACGTTGGTATTCCTTACTTTCAAAATATATAATTAGAACAGGAATTGTAAAAACCTGATTATCGGCAGCAATTATTGGATTTTGTCTCGTATCAATAACTTCAAGTGATAGATTAGAAAATTTTTCGTTAATCAAATGTTGAATTTTTGGCAATAATACTTTGCAAACATTGCATCCCTCTGCCGTAAAATATTTTAAAGAAATCGAACTTTTCATCGAACTTTTTGTCTATTAGTAATCGCCGAAAGTCAACATAACCAGCGTACATTTTTCAACAACTTCGATATTGTTTTTTTCTAAAATTGCTGTGAATTCATCGTTGTAAGTTCCTGGGTTAAAGATAACCCGTTCAGGCTTTAATGAAACAATATAATCGTAGTATTCCGGTTGCCTTTCTGCTCCAATGTACATGGTTACTGAATGAATATTTTCGTATTGTTTTTTTTCGATATCAATATCAACACCAACAATATTCCCCGACTTAATTCCTAGAGCAACTACATCAAAATTATTTCGCAGCAAACTAACAACAGCTCGATATGAATATCTTTCGGAATTTGGACTTGCTCCTAATACAAGTGTTTTTTTCATTTGTTTAATCTTTTGTTATCAAAACAGTTGCGTATGCCGAAATTCCCTCTTCTCTCCCTTCAAATCCTAAATGTTCGGTTGTAGTCGCCTTAATTGAAATGTCGTCAATATCGATGTCCATTACTTGGGCTAAAACGGTTCGCATTTTTTCAACATGCGGACTAATCTTAGGTTTTTGAAGACTTAATGTAGTGTCGATATTTGAAATTTTGTAACCTTTTGAGCCAATTATCTCAACCGTTTTTTTAAGTAAAATTTTACTGTCGATTCCTTTAAGCGATTTGTCATTATCAGGAAAATGGAATCCAATGTCTCTCATATTAGCAGCTCCGAATAAAGCATCGCAAATGGCGTGAATCAATACATCTCCGTCTGAATGTCCAACCGTACCTTTTTCATGCACAATACGAATGCCTCCAAGCACTAACTCTTCACCAGCTTTTATTTGATGAACATCGTAACCAAAACCGACTCTAATTTTCATGTTTTATTCTACGACAGCCTGAGATTCAAAATTTTCGAGGTCAAAAGTAATGGTAAATCGCAAGGTATTTTCGAGAGGATGTTTTTGGCGAGTAGGAATAAGATACGCAAAATCAAGTGAAAATACGTTTAACTTTAATCCAAAACCTACAGTAAAGAACTTTCGATTTCCTTTGGTTGCATGCTCGTGAAAGTACCCACCTCTAATTGCAAATTGTTTAGCGTACCAGTATTCCATTCCAAATGAGTACATTAATTCGCGTAATTCTTCTTTCATAACACTAACATTGCCCGTTTTATCGTTATAAATACCAGGAGCATCATAAAAAGATTGAATCATTCCAAGAGGAACCGATACATTTGGATCTTTTCCGAACATAGGGATCAAATTTCCATCAAGGTCAACTGAATCAGGATAATAAACCGGAGTCGTTGGAACTAATAATTTATTAACATCTGCCGTAAAAAGCATAGTGTTATATTCGTCAATATTCACTTTAAGACCTCCACCCAACCTTAAGTTAGTTGGTATAAAATCTTTATCAGCATTCGCCGTATATGAAATTTTTGCACCAATATTCGAAATATTCATTCCAAACATAAGTTTTGCTTCTTTTTCAGAAATTACAACATCATTTTCGTAATATGCCGAAACATCAGCAGCAACAGATTGTCCTGGCTTTGAATCCACATTATTGAACTCGTATCCACTTGTTAAGTCCGAATGAATATATCGCAAAGCAACACTACCCGAAACATGATCTGAAAACATTCGAGAATAGGCTCCGTCAATTGCAAATTCTTTTGGGTCGCCTTGTCCGATTGTATTTCCTTCGTTATCGGTAAAAGTAATATCTCCCAACGAAAAATATAGCAAAGAGCCACTTACAGTTTGATCATCAGCAAAACGATAATAGCCGCAAACATACCCCAAATTGATATCATTAACCAATCCCTTTAGCCATGGAGTGTATGAAACAGAAAAGCCCATATCATTTTCCATAAAAGCATATTTTGCAGGATTCCAATGTTGAGAATTTACATCAGGAGTGGTTGCAACTCCTGCATCACCCATAGCACCAGCTCTTGAATCGGGAGCAATTGATAAAAATGGAACAGCCGTTGTAATTGCGTTTACGCTTTCGCCATCTAAATCTTGACCGAGCAAAGTATTATTGGAGCCGTTAACTGTTTGAGAAAACGAACTCACCCAAAGTAGCAATAACAAACTGATAATTAGTATTTTTTGCATTTTTTAAACATTTTCGTACAACAAATATAACTAATTATTATCTATTTTATTATTTAAGAATCACAAGTTTTTCGATTTTTTCAACAAGTTGTCCAGTAGATGTTCTTACGTTTACTTTGTAAAAATAAACACCACGCCCAAGCCTACCGCCATAATCGTCGAGTCCATTCCATGTAATTGGACCTACCCGATAGCCACTCGAAAAAATTTGTTCTTCGATAGTTTTAACTAATTTTCCTGAAATGCTAAATATTTGAATAATTACATCTAATTCCGTTTCAGACGAGTTATGGTCAAAGAAAAACGAAGTGCTTGTCGTAAATGGATTTGGATAATTAAACAAATGTTCTAAAATCATTTCGCTTGATTCGGCAACAATAAATTCTAAATATGCCTCCGACGAATTATTGTGCGTATCCCAAGCCTTAAAACGAATATTATGCATTCCGTTCGATAAATCGGCAAAAGGATATTTTACGTTTCCAGACTGGTAACTATCTATTTCCGATTCGTAATAATCGTTAAGAACAATTATTTGAGAAGTATTATCATCAATAACGGCAGTAATATCATGTCCTATTCCGCTTCCAACAGTATTAATTCCATTATCATCAAACACTTTTGCATACATAATCGGGCTTTGATTAGTGAGCCCCCCGAAAACGAAACTTTCATCGTTCATGTAAAGTTCAATAACCGGAGGGTTTTCATCGATATCTATTGAATCGGACGAACCTCCAATAAGAATCTCGTCGAAATATCCATGTCCATCAACAGTTTCGTTTTTATAATAATAGCTTACTTTTCCAAAGCCATAATTGTAAGCAATATCTTTAGGAACAATAAACGAAAATGTAAACAATCCATTAATAATAGTTGCGTTGCCTTTGTAAATAATATTATTTAACGACTTATACGTTATTGCTCCCGCTCCGTCGTTAGCCAAAGTTGTAATCGTTGATTCTTTATCGTAAACCGAAATGTTCAACTCTCCGTTATAATCTGCCATTAATACTCCATCGTCATCAACCACTTCACCTGTAATGGTTACCTTCGATAACGCATTTATCGTATCGGTATCCAAACTATCGATGGTTCCATTTATCGAAAGCGTATTTGTTCCGTAAGTAGGAATTGCAGGCTGAAGAGCAGGGTCTCCCAGCAATGTAAAATTTAATTTATTAGTTCCAGCCCCTGAATTTATTTTAGTTAATCGCATAATATCGCCCAAGCGATAAGGCTCATTGTTTTCGTCTTTTGCAACTACATAATTGTAAAACTTATCGTTTAGTGCAAAGTTTGGCGAAGAATACACCAATCGAGTCGTTGTTAATAAAGCTATTCCGCCTCCATTTGGATTTAGAAGAATTTGCTCTCCTGCTGAAGTTCTTTCAAAATCATCGAATCGACTAAATTCACAAGTTGCTGTCATAAAAATTGGAAGTTGATTAAAGTTAGACCAATTATTTATGTCGTTTATTCCTAGAATATGTTCGTGAGCAAGTCCTAGTTCGTTTCCGTGTCCGATATAATTAACGATTAAAGCTCCTTTTTTCATTCTGTTATTTATAGCTGTATTTACATCGGGATATCTTTCCCCCGACGGAGTGGTAACTTGCTGATATGCATCTAAATATATTTTTTCAATATTATAAACAGGATAAAGCGAATCTATTTTCACCGTAAGTGCATCAGCATTATCCATATGTTCAGCAGAATCTTCATCGTCGGCAACAAAAGTTATGATATTCCGCCAATCATCGTACGTTTTTGTCTGTATGTAATTCTTTATTTTATTAACAACAGAATTTGCTTCTGTAGAATTTTTAACCGGTAACCGCCCAACTCCAATATCAAGAGCCCCTGTTGTTACAGATTCTCCTTCATTAAGTAATCCGTAAAAATCGTCGGTTACGAATGAACTTGTAGGGGTAAGCGAATTACTCGATTGATATGTTGTTATAAAGTTGGTATTAGAACTTGAATTTGTAAAATTATCATATGAGCCGTCGCCAAATAACATTAAATATTTAGGCATATCTTCTTCTCCTGTCGAACGATCAAAAAACATTTTCATAAAATCACGAATAGCACAAACATCATTTTGTCCTGAAGAAAACTCATTATACACCTGCTCAGTTGTAACTGTTTCAACTGTTAAATTATCATTTTGCTCGTGTAATGCTTCAAGTTCTAATGCCGAGTTTATAAATAATGGGTGTGTTATAATGTACATATCTGCTTGCTGAAGTCCATGCAAGTTTTGATTTGTAATATTCCCAACAACCGTAGGAGTTAAAAAATTTCCGTCTTTTTGAAAAGCAATAAATTCTTTTAAGGAATCTGTTCTAGCAATAAAACGAAGACTGTCGCCATCTATACTTCCATCAACAATCAAAGGATTCAATGGTTCTGTAATATCCCAAATGATTATATTTGAATTAGCTGCAGACAAAACAAATTCTGTCACATTATCCTTCCCGACTGTTTTGATATCACGAAATTTCATCTGCCCTCCGTTCATATTCAGAAACCTCCGAGAATTTATTTCTAAGTAATTAAGCCATCCCTCCGATAAGGATGTCGTTTTTGTATAGTCAATGCTAATATTAATATCTGATGAAGTTGCATCAAACAAAACATTATTATATTGATACGAGGCATATGTTGCCGTATAACTGCTCATATTAACCAAACCAACGGTAACAGTTTTTATGGGCAAATCGTTTGCCGTGATATTAAAATAGCTAGACACAGATGAACGAGCCAACAAATAATAGGTCAAATTCACCTTAGAGCTGACATCAATATTAGGGATATTAAAATCGAAATCATAAGTTGTTACGGCATCAAAATGCTCTCCAACCCACAATTGCCCCGAAAGCAATAAATTATCGGAGTCGTCTTCGTAATAATCATAATGGTCAAACGTTCTAGTTGTATGATTAACTTCATCAGAAATTAAATCAGCCAAAGATATTTTCTTACCAACTCCAACGTCTGTTGTCAAAAAATAATAAGAATTAGTTGAATAAATATTCTTAGAATGTTCGAATCGATTTTCGTCATCATCGTAATTCCATCCATTTACATCGACTCCATAAAACAGAATATAATCGTTTGTATTAAAAACATTATCGATTCCTTTATCCATATATATGGAATTTTCAACTAAATCATCATGTCTATATTTACTTGAGTTTTCGGGAAGCATTTCGCCCCCATTTCCAAAAACACGAATATTTTGAGGATTTTGAAATCCCATATCAACTAAATCTGAATATGTTAATTTATAAATCCCATCGTTCTCAATTTTAATTTTCACCCATTTCCCAGATGATAAAACCGAATTTGCAGCATATGTTTTTAGCGATTTATTGTCTACCTCTGGTTTTTCTACTTCATTAACAGTATAATTAAATGAAACTAGTTTTTCTAATTTCCCTGTAGATGCATTTATCCGAAAAGGATAAAAATTGACATTAACAAGTTTTTCGTTTCGGTGAAATAATTCGGAATATTTAATTTCAATTGTTGAATTGACCATATTTTTATAGCTTTCATAATTTACAAAGCCATTGTTTACGGTTTCGAAAATGGGATTTTGAATTTTAAACTCTGAAGCCATTCCTTTTTTCGTAGGAATATTTATATTAAATGAAGGAATAATAAGGTCATCATTATTATATACTCCACCATAAAAGTATAAATACTCTATTTCATCAAGCCGACGAGGATTTTCGTCCCAATTTATTTTCACCTGATTTATTATTTGAGGAAAAGCCGAAACGCTCATGAAAAAAAACAATACCAAAAGTCTAAAATTCATCTGTCTTTTTAATTAAAATATTGCCTAAAATTAAATCCTTTTTTAAAAATAATACGCTTTCTAAAGTGATTTTTTTAATCCGATACTTTTTTAAACGATATTTTTATATTATTATTGTAGCCGAAATATTAGCTTATTTGTACAATAATTAAAAAAAATATACTAATATTGTAATTAAATTTATTGGTTCAGAATGATTAAGAGGCTAGTTGTATTTTTCTTGATTATCTCATTAGGAGCGAGTAGTAAGGTGATGGCTCAAGATCCTGAGTTCTCACAATTTTATGCTAACCTATTGTACCTTAACCCTGCTTTTGCAGGATCTGTTAAATGCCCTCGATTGGCTCTTAGCTATAGGAATCAGTTTCCAAAACTGGGTTCTGTTTACGTTACTCCAAGTTTTTCGTATGACCAACATTTTGATTTTCTTCAAGGAGGAGTTGGGTTAATGGTTTATAATGACATACAAGGTAATGGAGCTATAAATACAATAAATGTAAGTGGAATTTACTCATATACATTAAATATATCAAGAACTTTTGCCATAAAAGGAGGTTTTCAAGCAACTTATTTACAGAAAAAACTCGGAGATGAATTTACGTTTCCAGACCAAATACATCCATTATACGGTCCCGTATTCCCTACTCAAGAAGATTATGTATCCACTGATTTCAAAAAAAGTTTATTCGACGTAACAGCAGGATTTGTTGGTTTTAGCAAAGATTATTTCTTTGGAATATCAGTTGCACACTTAACACAACCTTCTGAGTCGTTCAGAGAAGCAAGCGATGCTTATTTACCAAGAAAATATACTGTGCATTTTGGTACAACCATACCAATTAGTAATCGAAATTTTAAAAGGGGAGAACTTTCAATTTCTCCAAATTTCTTGTTTCAACAACAAGAGGACATGCAACAAATTAATTACGGACTCTATCTTAGCCGAACCTCTATTGTTTTTGGAATGTGGCTTAGACAAAACTTTAAAGCACATTTCGATTCATATATTATGATGATTGGATATATACAATCGAAAATGAAATTTGCATATAGTTACGATTTAACAATATCTAAACTTAAAAATCAAACATTAGGGGCACACGAAGTTTCTGTTTCGTTTCAATTAAATTGTAAACAAAAGAAAAAGAAGTTTAGAACAATAAGTTGCCCATCATTTTAGTTCAATATATGTTGAACATAATGTTAAACTAAACATTATATTATGAAAACAAAAAGTATTTTAACAGTATCAGTGCTAATCTTAGTGATTGTCTTTTTAAATTCTTGCGAAACAAAAAGATCTTCCACTACAGGTTGGGATTATAATGACCCCGAAAGTGGCGGTTTTGAATATGTTGAATATTACGAGCAAGAAACTGGACCTGGTCTAGTTCTTATCGAAGGAGGTACATTTTCGATGGGTCGGGTTGAACAAGATGTAATGTACGATTGGAATAATGTTCCTCGCCGTACTACCGTTTCTTCCTTTTATATGGATGAATGCGAAGTTAGAAATGTTGACTACCGAGAATATTTGTATTGGTTAACTAGGGTTTACATTGACTATCCTGAGGTTTATAAAAAAGCCCTTCCTGATACATTAGTTTGGAGACGAAAACTTGCTTGGAACGAACCAATGGTTGAATTATATTTACGCCATCCTTCTTATCAAGAGTATCCAGTTGTTGGAGTAAATTGGTATCAAGCAAATGACTATTGTGCATGGCGTACTGATAGGGTAAACGAATGGATTTTAATTAGAGAAGGTTTATTGTTGAAAAATCCAAATCAAGTTGGAGAGGATAACTTTAATACAGATGCTTACTTAGCAGGACAATATGAAGGTTTAATGAAGAGTCCTGGTATTCCTGATTATGATCCAAACAGAGATTATAGAAAAGTTCGTATGGAAGACGGAATTTTATTACCAAGATACCGACTCCCAACGGAAGCTGAATGGGAATTTGCAGCCCTTTCGTTGATTGGAAATTCAATCGAAGAACGAGTATTCACTCGAAAATTGTATCCTTGGAATGGACATTATGTTCGTAATGATGGCGAACAACATCGAGGAACTATTATGGCTAACTTTATGAGAGGTCGAGGTGATATGATGGGAACGGCAGGTGCATTGAATGATAACGCAGATATACCAGGTCCTGTAGATTCATATTGGCCAAACGATTACGGATTGTATTGCATGGCTGGAAATGTTAGCGAGTGGGTTATGGACGTTTATAGACCATTAACGTTCCAAGATGCTGAAGAATTTAGACCGTTTAGAGGTAATGTTTTTGTGACTCCAGAGAAAGATGAAGATGGAAATATATACGAAAAAGATAGTTTAGGTCATATCAGATGGAGAGAAGTTGGGAAAAAAGACTTACTTGGAAACGAGCATACTGACGAAGCTTTTGATAGAAGAAACTACAATCAATCTGACAATATCAACTATCTAGATGGTGATTTTCAATCAAGTGTTAATTATAGCCAATCGGATAAAGCCGCAAAACACACATCAACCGGAATGTATGATCAAGGTAAGACAACTGATGGCATGAGAGGTGGAGCAGGAATGACATCAATGGTTAATGATAATGCTCGCGTATATAAAGGTGGTTCATGGAGCGACAGAGCTTATTGGTTAGTTCCTGGTACAAGACGTTACCTTGATGAAAAACAAAGACAAGACGATTTAGGATTCCGTTGTGCAATGGTTAGAGTTGGTAGTCCTGTAGGATTCTAAATTATAAAATTATATTTTTAAAACCCCATTCGGTTACTGATGGGGTTTTTTATTTTATATCAAAAAAAAGATTATGACAATACAAGAAATTCACGATAAATTTTTAATCTGCGATGGAATCTGTACAGATACACGCAATATTGTTAAAAATGCACTGTTTTTTGCATTAAAAGGAGAGGCATTTGATGGAAATAAATACGCACAATATGCTCTAGAAAACGGTTGTAGGTATGCAATTATTGATAATGCAGATTATAAAACAGATGAGAATTATATTTTAGTTCAAAATGTTTTGGAAACATTGCAAAATTTAGCATCGTATCATAGAAAATATTTACACCTTCCGATTATTGCGATTACCGGAACCAATGGAAAAACCACAACAAAAGAATTGGTAAATGCAGTTTTGAGCAAAAAATATAATGCCCTTGCAACAAAAGGAAACTTAAATAATCATATTGGCGTTCCTCTAACACTTCTATCAATGACTTCAAAAACTGAAATTGGAATTGTTGAAATGGGAGCAAATCACAATGGCGAAATAAAAACTTTGTGCGAGATTGCAAATCCCGATTACGGATTAATTACCAACATAGGAAAAGCACACATTGAAGGTTTTGGCTCTTTTGAAGGCGTAATTAAAACGAAAAAAGAACTTTACGACAATATCTCTGCAAACAACAAAACAACTTTTATTCGTTACGATAATGATATTCTCAAAGAAATAGCTCCACAAAAAAACATCGTCAAATATGGCAATAATCCTGATTATGATGTCAGCTGCACAAAATTCTCAGCAGAACCATTTTTAGAAGTTGAGTGGAAAACAGCTAACATTCCAACACAATTGTCTAAAACAAATTTAATTGGAATTTATAATTACGAAAACGTACTTGCGGCTATTACTATTGGATTACATTTTAATGTAAGCATAAATGATATAAACCAAGCTCTTGAATCATATACTCCATCGAACAATCGCTCACAAATTAAAAAAACAAAAAATAATACGTTGATTTTAGATGCTTACAATGCTAATCCCACAAGTATGAAAGCATCTTTAGATAATTTATTTCAGATTAGTCATGGGAACAAAACTGTAATTATTGGCGATATGCTTGAACTTGGTAATGTAAGCGAACAAGAACATCAACAGATTATTAAGCAACTTGAAAAGTATGATTTCAATAAAGTGATTCTTGTAGGTCCAATTTTTCAAAAAGTAAACACCGTTGAAAAATTTATAAACTTTAGTTCAACTTCTGTGCTTATTGAATGGATTCAGAAAAATCCCATAAAAAACGCTCTTATTTTAATCAAAGCTTCACGAGGGATTAAACTCGAAGGAATAGCAGAATATTTGTAACCCGACTACTTTGTTAATATCGTAAATTCGACTCTACGATTAAGTTGTTTTCCTTCTTCTGTTTCGTTTTCGGCAATGTGTTTAGTTTCTCCGTAACCTTTGGCATTAATCCGATTTGATTCGATTCCTGTTTGCAATAAATAATCACGTACCGCATTTGCTCTCTCATCAGACAAGCGAAGGTTGTAATCGTCAGATCCAACATTATCAGTATGTCCAGCAACTTCAATCGTCATTTTAGGATTTTCGGTTAATAATACCTTTACCCTATCGAGTTCAGGAAATGACTCGGGACGAAGCGTTGCTTTATTATGGTCGAAGAAAATATTTTGCAATCGAACGGTTTGCCCAACTTCAAAAGGAACCAAATATAAATCCTTTTTGATTTCAGTATATTCGGTAATTTGAGTGGCATCAACATTTTCTGATGCCGACATAAATCCTTGAGCAGTAGCTGTAAATCCATAAACCTTTCCTCTTGGAAGGATTATTTTATATCCTCCATCGTCAGGGTTTGTTCTGGCAACGCCACCTATTCCACTTGTATCAGACAATACTTCATAAGTTAAGTCAGCTTCAAGCGGTTCGTTTGTTTTTTTATTATAAACATTTCCGTAAACCATTACAACAGGATCGGGCTGAATTTCTTCTTTTAATTTAATTTTTACAATATCGCTTTCGCCAACCGCTTCCTTGTATAATACCATATATGCAAATTTACCGGCTGCATCTAACGAATAATAAGCCTCGTTTGCCGAAGTATTAATTCCTTCGCCTAAATTTACAGGCTCCGACCATTTTTCCCAAGTATCGTCCAAACGGCGAGTCATGTAAATATCAAGTCCTCCTCTGCCACCTTCTCTATCGCTACCAAAATATAAAGTTACTCCATCGGCAGCTAAAAAGGGTGCCGCTTCATTTTTCTCAGTGTTTACAACAGTTCCAATGTTTTTGGGCTTCGACCAAGACTTATCTTTTTGCATAAAACTAACATACAAATCGTTTTGTTCTCCAAAATGTTCTTCGCTGAAACTCAATAGTAATGTTTGTCCATCGTTCGACAAAAAAGCAGAATTATTAGCCCCCAAATCCATCGATTTTAATTTTTTGATGTTGAGCATTTCAGGATTTTTCCACTTTTTCTTTCCTTTGTGAGCAAAAGAATAACCTAAGCCTTTGTAAACA
Source organism: Bacteroidetes bacterium GWF2_33_38 (assembly GCA_001769505.1). Lineage (GTDB taxonomy): Bacteria > Bacteroidota > Bacteroidia > Bacteroidales > GWF2-33-38 > GWF2-33-38. The sequence goes on along the minus strand of MEOF01000005.1, from coordinate 14,642 downwards.
CCTTCTTTGTATGCTCCGCGAATAAGAACCGTATTTCCATCGGGTGTAACATTTATGATTCCGTTGTACTGTTCGATATTAAAAGGCTTCCCCATTTTAACAGCCTCCATCCAAGCACTGTCTTTTCCTAAGGTAGAAACCCAAATGTCTTGACTGCCTTCTACTCCAAATGTATTTTTCGGATGATTTTGACGAACAAAGTACAACATTTTTCCATCGGGTGAAATAATTGGGTTTAGCTCATCGTATTCAGAATTTACTTTAGGGCCTAAATTCTCAATAATTACAGTTGTTTTAAGACTATCGGTCTGCGAAAATAATAGCGAATTTAAAGCAAGCAAAATGAGTGAAAACAGAAATAAACTTTTCATATAAATTCCTTTGTTTTGAATAATGAATCCAAAAATAATAAAAATTACAGAAACATTCATTTTTATTGATATTTTAAACCTACAAAAAATAAATTCGATTCGTTTTGTCAAAAATAATTGATAATAAATAATTGATTTACTATCTTTATTTTTATTTTGTCTAAATTAATATAATAATGAAATATTTAATATTTATATTTGGATTTTTAAATTTACACTGTAATTCACAAGAAAATATGGAAGCCAAAAATTATAATAATCTTAATGCCGAAGAAATTAATGTGATAATTAACAAAGGCACAGAAAAACCATTTATCGGTAAATTTACTGATTATAAAGAAGATGGAATTTATACATGCAAGCAATGCAATGCACAATTGTATAAATCGAACGATAAGTTTGATTCGCATTGTGGTTGGCCAAGCTTCGATGATGAAATTGAAGGAGCCGTAAAACGAGTTCCCGACAAAGATGGGAGAAGAGTCGAAATTGTTTGTGCAACTTGTGGAGGACACTTAGGGCACGTTTTTGAAGGTGAAAATTTCACTCCCAAAAATATGCGGCATTGCGTTAATTCAATTTCGTTGAATTTTGTTTCGGCAGATTCGTTAAAACTTGAAAAAGCAATTTTTGCCGGAGGATGCTTTTGGGGAATCGAATACCATTTTCAAAATCTCAAAGGAGTCATCAAAACCGATGTAGGATATACCGGAGGAAAAAAAGAAAAACCAAGCTACCAAGATGTTTGCCACACAAATACTGGTCATGCCGAAGCCATCGAAATTACGTTTAACCCAAGCATTATCAGTTATGAAGAACTTGCTAAATTATTTTTCGAAATTCACGATCCAACTCAAATAAATCGACAAGGGCCTGATATTGGAGAACAATATCGTAGCGAGATTTTTTACACCAACGAAAGTCAGAAACAAACCGCTGAAAAACTCATAAATAATTTAAAAGCAAAAGGATACGATGTGGTTACTAAATTAACTCCCGCACAAATATTTTGGACTGCCGAAGAATATCATCAGGAATATTACACCAAAAAAGGCGACGAACCCTATTGTCATATTTATAAGAAAAGGTTTTAAATTAAATCCTTGTAATTAGCAGAGATTATAAGCTTTATAATCCCCAAACTTTCCGAAAAGTTTAGAACTTTCGGAAAGTTGAAAAATGTTTTATGTTCTCATTAATATGGATTCCAACGAGAGCGAAAATTATATTTTTCTTGAAGATTTTGTAAATTTTTAATTAGATTTGTGTAGCAGGCTTGTTGATAACAGCAACAAGGACGGAAAAGTAAAAAATCTATATTTCTGCTACTGTTTGATGCAATGTTTCAGAACTGATTTTATAATATTTTTCAGTTGATTTATTTTCGATTTTTTCTAAATCCTGTTTTATAATTTGAGCAATTGCTTTTGCTAATCTTACGGGAACAGCATTTCCAATCATTTTATACCCTGCAACAACACTTTTGTAATGAAAAATAAAATTATCAGGGAAAGTTTGAATTCTTGCACATTCTCGCACACTTAATCGTCTGTATAAATCTTCTTTTCCTGGAACAAAAACACGTTTATCTTGTTCAACAAATTTCATTAATGGAGCTTGTGGATGAATTGGTGCGTGTCTTCCTCCTGCTTGAATTGTAAACGAAACTTCTTCCCAAGTTCTCACGCGGTTTCTTGACATATACATTGACGAAAATCCACCAATCATATATTCGTGATTTGGTATTTTACATAAATTTCCATGGGTAAAATTTCCTTCTTTTGCAGGTAAAACCGTATCTTTTAAATCAAAAATTGCTTGTTTTAATGTGATTTTATTTTCAATTGTTGTTCCTTTTGGAAATTGAAATTCTATTCCTAAATCGTTGCGATAACCAATAAAAAAAACTCTTTTTCTATCTTGAGGAACACCAAAATCGGAAGCATTAAGTAATTGAAATGACAATGTATAACCACAATCTTTAAACATTTCTTTAATGTTTTCTAAAGCTTGTTTATGAACTGGCAACAACATTCCTGAAACATTTTCGGCAAGAAAAAATTTCGGTTTTTTCTCTTCTAAAATTCGAATAAATTCAAAAAATAATTGTCCTCTTTTATCTTTTATTCCTCGCAAAGCACCAGCTTCGCTCCAACTTTGGCAAGGTGGACCGCCAATAATTCCATCACAATCGGGAACTTCTTCTGATTTAATATCTGTTAAACTTCGCTTGTCTAAAATTGTTTTTGGGTGATTTTTTTCATAAGTTTCCCAAATTTCTTTGTCATATTCATTTGCCCAAACACAATTAAAACCAGCTTGAGTAAAGCCCAAATCTAAACCTCCAGCTCCTGCAAAAAATGATACAATTTTCATAATTACAACACTTTGAAAGTTATTAATTTGGCGTCAATTAATTGAGCTGGATTATTTGGATTTTTAATTTTTGTGTCAGCGATTTTGTAATTATCGACTTTCAAATTTAAAAGTGAATTTTTGTCTTCATCTGAAAAAGAATTGAACTTTTCGGTTTTCATTAAACAAATAACTTGAAATTTTGCAGAATTATCGGCAACATTCAAATATGAAAATATTTTATGCGGATTTTCAATGTGCCACATTCCTCGCACACGAAGGTCTGTTATTCCTAATGGATCAACTCTTTTAACTTTTCCAAGTTCGTTTGTTTCGGTAAATTCAACATTTGGGATACTATTTATTCCTATTGAAATGGTATTTTTAATTCGTTCATAAATTTCTTTGTCGGCAACAAAACAATCGCCATAAACAAACCATAAATATTTTATATCACTGTCGTTTGTACAACCAACAACATAAATAATATCCTTTTCAGACCAAGTTTCACATTTTTTACAAGCTTGCGTTAGCATTGGACTTTCTACATATAGTTTAGATTTTGGATATGAACTATTTAAAGCCAAAGCACTTGTTAAACTTTGAACTTTTTTTGTTTCGATTGCATCTCCATTTCTCAAAATAATATCCGGTGGATTATTTTGATTTCCTAAATAACTAAAAGCTTCATTAAATTTTAAATTTCTTTCAGCTTCTTGTTCATTAAAACTATTTGCAAAAACATCTTTTACATAATTTTCTAATGCTTCGCCAACAGAATTTGCTCTATTTCGTCCCGAATAAAAATCCCGAACTTGAATAATAGGATTTTCAACAATGTTTTTTATTGCTTTTAAGATGTTTGTCATTTTACAAAATTACTAAAACAAATACAGTTTTTGAAATTTTTTTCTTCTCAAAACCTGTTAATAATTGTTCATAAACATTTTCTTTAAAATGCAGTGTTTTTGCTAAATTCGTGCAAAATTTTCCGTAAAAAATGATTGAACAATATACCGAAGATAGTATCCGTACATTAAACTGGGAAGAACACATAAGAAAGCGTCCTGGAATGTACATTGGCAAGCTTGGCGATGGTTCGTCTCGCGACGACGGAATTTACGTTCTTATAAAAGAAGCTATCGACAATTCAATCGATGAGTATATGATGGGCTTTGGAAAAGCCATTGAAATAAATATCAACGAACATTTTGTGAACATTCGCGACTATGGTCGTGGAATTCCACTAGGAAAACTTGTCGAAGTAGTTTCTAAAATGAATACCGGAGCAAAATACGACTCAAAAGTTTTCAAAAAATCAGTTGGATTAAATGGTGTCGGTATCAAAGCAGTTAATGCATTATCAACAGGATTTACCATAAAATCGTTCCGCGAAGGCGAAGTAAAAATCGTTGAATTTTCGAAAGGTCATTTGATTAAAAACCACGAACTAGGAAAAGCCGAAGAGCAAAACGGAGTTCAAATTTCGTTTACACCCGACGAAGAAATATTCGGAAATTATCATTTTATTTTCGAATACATCGAGTCGATGTTGAAAAACTATGCATTCCTTAATCCTGGCTTAGTAATTTCACTCAATGGTCAAAAATTTGTTTCAAAAAACGGATTACTCGACCTGTTGAACGAAAACATGAGTTCAGAAGGAATCTATCCGTTGATTCACTTAAGAGGCGAAGACATTGAGATAGCCTTCACTCACGGACGTCAATACGGAGAAGAATATTATTCGTTTGTAAACGGACAGCATACAACTCAAGGCGGAACTCATCTGTTGGCTTTTCGCGAAGCGGTTGTTAAAACTGTACGAGAATTTTACAAAAAAGATTTCGATGCTTCTGATATTCGTACATCAATTGTTGCGGCCATTAGCATAAAGGTAGAAGAACCTGTTTTTGAATCGCAAACCAAAACCAAGCTTGGGTCAAAAGATATAGGACCAAACGGACCATCGGTTCGAAATTTTATTGTCGATTTCGTAAAAACCAATTTGGATAATTATTTGCACAAAAATTCTGAAACAGCAAATATTCTTTTACAAAAAATTCAAGAAGCCGAAAAAGAACGAAAAGAAATTTCAAGCATTCAAAAAAAATCTCGCGATGCAGCTAAAAAAGTTAGCCTTCACAATAAAAAATTACGAGACTGTCGAGTTCATTGGAATTCGAACCACGAGTTAAAACTCGACTCAACCATTTTTATTACTGAGGGAGATTCTGCAAGCGGGTCAATCACAAAATCACGTAATGTGAATACTCAAGCAGTTTTCAGTTTGAAAGGAAAACCTTTAAATTGCTATGGAAAATCAAAAAAAATAGTTTACGAAAACGAAGAATTTAACCTTTTGCAATCGGCTTTAAATATTGAAGAAGGAATTGATAATCTTCGATACAATAATATAGTAATTGCTACCGATGCCGATGTTGACGGAATGCACATCAGACTTCTGTTGATTACATTTTTTCTACAATTTTTTCCTGATTTAATCAAAGAAAGACATCTATACATATTACAAACTCCACTTTTCAGAGTTCGAAATAAAAAAGAAACTATTTATTGCTACAGCGAAGAAGAACGAATAAACGCATTAAAAAAACTCGGAACAAATCCTGAAATTACACGATTCAAAGGATTAGGCGAAATTTCACCTGATGAATTCGTACATTTTATCGGAAAAGATATTCGTTTGGATCCAGTTATGCTGAAAAAAGAAGACGCAGTTTCGCAAATGTTAGAGTTTTATATGGGAAAAAATACGCCCGAACGACAAGATTTTATTATACAGAATCTCAAATTAGAAGAAGAGACAGTTTAGAAATGGTTGACGAAGATTTAAACATAAACGAAGAAGAAATCAACGACGATGAAATTGTAGAAAGTCGCAAAGTTGTGGACGAAGAATATAAGTACGATCCAACCACAAGAAGCTACAATGTAACTCATATTTCGGGCATGTTTCAAAGTTGGTTTTTGGACTATGCTTCGTACGTAATCCTCGAACGTGCAGTTCCTCATATTAACGATGGTTTGAAACCCGTTCAGCGTCGTATTTTGCACTCAATGCAACGATTAGACGATGGTCGTTACAACAAAGTGGCAAATATTATCGGACACACCATGCAATTTCACCCACACGGCGATGCATCAATCGGTGATGCCTTGGTTCAAATGGGACAAAAAGATTTGCTTATTGATTGTCAAGGAAACTGGGGAAATATTCTTACGGGAGATGGAGCAGCAGCTCCTCGATATATCGAAGCTCGGTTGACAAAATTTGCACAAGAAGTTGTTTTTAACCCAAAAACCACAAAATGGAAACCTTCGTACGATGGTCGAAATAAAGAACCAATTACGCTTCCTGTAAAATTTCCACTTTTATTAGCAATGGGAGTTGAAGGTATTGCTGTTGGTTTAGCCTCTAAAATTTTGCCTCATAATTTCATTGAACTTATCGATGCTTCGATTGCATATTTGCAAAACGAAGATTTTGAATTGTTTCCTGATTTTCAAACGGGTGGTTATATCGATGTAATTCGTTACAACGATGGTTTACGTGGCGGAGCAGTACGTGTTCGTGCAAAAATCAATAAAATTGATAATAAAACCCTAGTAATTACCGAAATACCATTCAGCAAAACAACCTCTACGGTTATTGAATCCATTGTGAAAGCAAATGATTTGGGTAAAATTAAAATCAAAAAAATTGATGATAATACAGCTCAAAATGTAGAGATTGTAATTCAACTTGCTCCCGGAGTTTCGCCAGATATTACCATAGATGCTTTGTACGCATTAACCGATTGTGAAATTTCTCTTTCGCCAAACTCATGCGTAATTGAAGATGAAAGACCAAAGTTTCTAGGCGTAAAACATATGTTGAGAGTTTCTACCGATAATACGGTTGAACTTTTAAGATTAGAACTTCAAATCCAAGTAGAAGAGTTGTTTGAAGCTTGGCATAGCTTATCGCTTGAGAAATGGTTTATCGAAAAAAGAATATATAAGAAAAAAGAATATGAAGAATCAACAACAACCGATGAGGCTGTTGATTTTATCAGCAATTGCATAATAGAAGCCAAATTACAACTTAAAAGAGAAGTATCTCGCGACGATATTTTGCAATTACTCGAAATTAAAATGAAGCGTATTCTTCGTTTCAATTCCGAAAAGGCAGAAGAATCTCTTTTGAGCCTTGAAACTGAAATTGAAGAAGTTAAAAATCATTTAGAAAACATCATCCCGTTTACCATAAATTATTTTAAACACATTAAGAAAAAATATGGTGAAGGAAAAGAACGCAAATGCGAAATCAGGAACTTTGATAATATCGAAGCTGCAAAAGTAGTTGTAGCCAATGAAAAATTATACGCCGACTATAAAGAGGGATTCGTAGGAACTTCGCTCAAAAAAGATGAATTTGTATGTACTTGTTCAAACATCGACGATGTTATCGTGTTCCGTCGCGATGGTAAGTACATGGTTAGTAAAGTTTCTGATAAATCATTCTTTGGAAAAGATTTAATTCATATCAATGTTTTCGATAAAAACGATGACCGAACAATCTACAACGTCGTTTATCGAGACGGAAAAAATGGGAATATAATGATTAAACGTTTTCCGGTTAAAGGAGTTACCCGAGACAAAGAATACGATTTAACCAAAGGTACCGAGAACTCAAAAGTATTGTATTTTACAGCAAACCCAAACGGGGAAGCCGAAATTATAAAAGCATTCTTGAAACCAAAACCAAAACTTCGCAAATTAGTTTTCGAATCAGATTTTAGCGAAATTGCTATCAAAGGACGAGCAGCAGCTGGGAATATTTTATCTAAAAACGACGTTCATAAAATCGTATTGAAAGAACAAGGAGTTTCGACATTGGGAGGAATTGAAATATGGTTTGATGAAACAATTTTACGACTCAATACAGACGGAAGAGGCGAATTTTTAGGCGAATTTTTAGGCGACGACAAAATATTAATCATAACCAAATCAGGAAATTACCGATTAATAAATTTCGATTTATCGAATCACTTTGAAGAAGACTTGTTGTTAATTGAAAAATTCGATGCCACAAAGGTATTTTCAGCAATTCATTTCGATGCCGAGCAACAATTTTATTATCTAAAACGATTTGAGATTGAACCAACAGAAAAGCCAACCTCTATTATCATGGAATATCCTAATTCAAAGTTAATTGATATTTGTGATTACAAATTTCCAAGAGTGGAAGTTGTATTTGGAGGAAAACACGAAAGTCGGGAAAATGAAATAATTGATGTTGCTGAATTTATAGCCCCAAAAGGCGTAAAAGCAAGAGGTAAGCGAATCACAACCTTCGAGACAAAATCCATTCGATGGATTGAGCCAATTTTAGTTGATGAACCAGAATCAACTATCGAATCGGAAGTTGAAACCGAAGAAGTCGAGTTTGTAGAAGAATCAGAAGTAATTACAAATACGAATGCGAGTTTTTCAGAAGAGATGTCGGAGAATCTAGTTGAAACAGAAAACATTTTAGAATCTAATTTGCAGGAAGAAAAACCGATTAAAGAAATTGTTTTTGAAATAATAAAACCAAAGGAAGAAGAAATTGAGCTTGAAATTACTAACTCTGAACCTAAAAAAACGATTAAAAAGAAATCCAAAGATGACGATCCTGAAATAAAACAAATGTCGTTGTTTTAGCATGAGATATTTCTTAATTGGATTTATGGGTTGTGGCAAATCGACTATCGGAAAAAAACTTGCCAAAAAAATCGGATATAGTTTTATTGACCTTGATAGATATATTGAGTCAAAATTATATAAAACAATTCTCGAAATTTTCAACGAAAAAGGAGAGGCTGAATTTAGACTAATTGAAACAAAATATTTAAAAGAAGTTTCATTGTTTGAAGATATTGTAATTTCAACAGGAGGAGGCACTCCATGTTTTTTTGAAAATCTAGATTTGATGAAATCCTCTGGAAAAGTAATATACTTGCATTTAGAGCACCAAGCTCTAGTTAATCGGCTTTTAAACTCAAAACGATACGACAGACCTTTGCTCGAAAAACTAAACAGAGATGATTTGGATATTTTTGTCAGCAATAAAATGAGCGAACGAGAGGCATTTTACGAACAAGCACATATAAAAATTAGTGCTCTGAGCATTGACATTGATGAATTAGCAACAAAGATTTTATAGAACGCCTTTATGGAAATCTATTTGCTAATTGGTTGAGCGTACGTTAAAACATCTTTTGCCGTAATTTTATTTGAACAAAGAATTATTAGTCGCTCCAACACATTTCTGAACTCACGAATATTTCCTGTCCAATTAATTTTTTGCAGTTCTTGAATGGCACTTTTATCTACTTCTTTTTTTGGAATTCCATGTTCGTTACATATCTGATTCATAAAATGTTCAGTAAGCAAAGGAATGTCTTCTATTCGATCGTTTAACGATGGAACTTTAATTAAAATTACAGATAAACGATGGTATAAGTCTTCTCTAAAACGATTTTCTTCGATTTCTTTTTTCAAATTTTTGTTTGTTGCTGCAACGACTCGAACATTTACACTTATGTCTTTATCGCTTCCAACCCGCGAAATTTTATGTTCTTGTAATGCTCTTAATACTTTTGCTTGTGCTGAAAGACTCATATCGCCTATTTCATCTAAAAATAAGGTTCCTTCGTTTGCTTGTTCAAATTTTCCAGCTCGCTGTTTATGAGCAGATGTGAATGCTCCTTTTTCATGACCAAATAATTCACTTTCAATAAGTTCTGAAGGTATGGCTGCACAATTCACTTCTACAAATGGGTTAGCAGCTCTATTGCTTTTTTCGTGAATCCATCGAGCAACCAACTCTTTTCCCGAACCATTGTCTCCTGCAATCAAAACCCGAGCATCAGTTGGAGCAACTTTATCAATCATATCTTTTATGTGATTAATCGCATCTGAATTTCCAACCATTTCGTAGGTCTTATTAACTTTTCGCTTTAAAACTTTAGTTTCACTTATCAAATTCGATTTATCCATTGCATTACGAATTGTAATCAACAAACGATTTAAATCCAACGGTTTTTCTATAAAATCAAAAGCACCTTTTTTAATTGCTTCAACTGCAGTATCAATGTTTCCATGTCCCGAAATCATAACAACTGGAGTGTCATGAGTTATTTCAAATATTTTTACAAGGACTTCTAAACCATCCATTTGTGGCATTTTAATATCACAAAGAATAATGTCAAAATTTTCGTTTTTGATTCGATCAAGTCCTTCAATTCCATTTTCAGCCAACTCGACCGAATATTTTTCGTACTCCAATATATCTTTTAATGTATTTCTGATGCTTCTTTCATCATCAATAACTAATATTTTCGACATGATTATTTTATTTAAATTGTAACTATTCTTTTCCTTTTCAAAAAATTAAAAAGAACCCCTTCTTTTATGGCGTAACTTGATTGATAAATTTGAGATACCTTTAATTTATTTAATACTAAATTGACAAATATCGATGATAAAACAATCATTTCTATTCGCATTGGCTCGAGCCCTTCCATATTTGCTCTTTCGGCAAGTGTCGAACGAATTAGAATACCGTGTAAGTTTGAAAACTCCTCAATTTCAATTTTGTACGAAATAATATGCTTGGTATAATCCTCCTTGTGCCTCGAAAACGAGACCATACTTGCAAAAGTATCGAACGAACCAGAAGAGCCAAGAAGTTTTGTGATACTATATTTTTTTGCTTCACTAAACAATTCGTCAAGATGAGATTCAAGATACGATTCAATCTCTGAAATTTCGTTTTGAGTGATAGGGTTTGATGGTTTATACTTATCTAAAAGCCTTGCTATACCAAGTGGATAACTTTTTTTCCAAAATATTTCGTTCTTATTTGCAATAATAAATTCGACACTTCCACCTCCAATGTCCATGATTAAATCTCTTTTTTCGGACATTCCGATTGCCATTTTAATTCCTTCGTATATTAATTGAGCTTCTTCATCTCCACTAATAATATTTATATTGAGCCCGAATTTTTCAAAAATCGTATTCACAAACGAAATTCCATTATTTGCACTTCTAATGGCTGAAGTTGCATAAGCGTATATTTCATCAGCCTTGTGTTCGATAATCGATTCGTAATGAAATTTAATAGCATCAACTCCTCTAGCATAAGCCTCATCTGTAATATTTTTATTATTTATTCCTCCTTGACCTAATTTTACAGGAAGATTTGACTTATAAACTGTATTAAATCCTTGTCGTTGAACCAAGTCGGCAATCAGTAAGTTAAACGTATTTGTGCCAATATCGATTATTGCTATTCTCATAAAAATGCTTTGTACAATTCCGAAATTTTATTTTTCTGAATAAATAAGTTCTAAAACAGTTTGTCCAACTGCTTGAAGCGTAACTTTATCAATTATACTCATATTGTCGTTATGAGTATGCCAATATGCTCCGAAACCCGATTCGGTAGTTGGGTCGTGCTGGATAATATCAATACTCGGTATTTGAGCAAGTATATTAACATAATAATGATCGTCGGTCACAGGTGATGTTTTTTGATTTAAGAAAAAATTACCGTACCCTGATTTTTCAGCTATTTTCCATACTCTGTCAACAATAGAAGGGGCAAAATACACCGAAGTTCCTTCTTTAGTAAAAAATGCATTCTTTGCACCTACCATATCCAACAAAATTCCATATTTTGCATAATAGCCTGGAATGTGTTTATTCTTTGACCAATATTGCGAGCCTAAACACCATGTATCTTCTTGGTATGGAAGATTTTTGTGGTCGGCTTGTCCATAATCCTCAACATCAAAAAATATTATATCAACTCCAACAGTTGGCATTTTCGCATGCAAATTTCTAGCAATTTCCATTAACACACCTACTCCACTTGCTCCATCGTTAGCTCCATCAATAGGCACTTCCCATTCTTCTGGATTTTCGCTATGATCAGCATACGGTCTCGAATCCCAATGAGCAAATAATAAAATTCGGTTCGTTTGATTTGAATTAAACTCAGCAATTATATTTTTTGCTTTTAATTTATCTCCATTGTACGCATTCGCTGTAAACTGCTGAACATAAACCGAATCAGCATACTTTTTCATTTCAGAAATAAGATAATTTGCACATTTTACGTGAGATTCGCTGTTAGGAACTCTTGGTCCGAAATCAACTTGAGACTTAACGTATTGATACGCCGAATCAGCATTAAAATCAGGTGCGACGATATTTTTTTCTGTTATTTTCAATGTGTTGTCTTCAACTTTTGGTTCATTTTCGCAAGCGACAAACAGCATTACGAAAAAGATGATTGAAAGTATTTGTTTCATTTTTTTAGATTTTTCCTAGTCGTTTTAATTCCCAAAAACATTTAGCCGTTACACTAATATCAACTGAGGCATTATGTGCTTCTTCAAAATCGGTTTTAAAAAGTTTATAATGAAGTTCTGATAGTTTTGGCCATTTATAACCATATAGACCATTTATTGCACAAAAATTAGTTGAGCTTTGCATGGTGCAAATTTTTCTTTTTTTAGCATCAATATCCGGCATATTATTTCTTAAAAATTCTGCCCCAACAATTTTTTCGTCAAAACTAATATTATGTGCTACAAGAAATTCAGATTCGTTAATTAATGCTTGAAATTGCTCCAAAACAGTATAAAGTTTATGCCCTTCTTCTAACGCTTTTTGTGTTGAAATTCCATGAATTTTTGAAGCGTCTGCCGGAATTGTAAAACCTTCGGGTTTAATAATAAAATCTCCTTCCGTAATTTTATTCCCATTTATATCATATAATAAAAAAGCTAATTGAACTAATCTTGGCCAATTATTTAAATCTGTAACCGGCGCTTTCCAACTTTTTGGTAGTCCGGTTGTCTCTGTGTCAAAAAATAAATACATTTTATTTTATTTTTAAGTTGCCTTTGTCAGTTGTTTTCACCTGATAATATTTTATTATTTTTATCGGACAAGAATGTCCGAGTTACTTTGTATTTCAATTTTTGAGATTGCTTCGTTTCTCTCGCAATGATTTATTTAACCCCTCTAACTCCCCAAAGGGGAGAATTTAGAATTGTATTTCAATCTTTAAATCTTCTAATCTTTTAATCTTAAATTTTTGTAAATGCATTTCTTTATCCCATCTTTAAAACTTTTCACTTTTAGTTTTTAACTTTTCAAGACCTAATACCTTCTTTTCCCAACTTTATAAACTTTATGGACTTTACAAACTTTCAACTCTTCAAAGTCCAGTCGAAACCGTCTTTTTTGTCTTTAATTTCGAAACCCATTTGAGTTAATTCGTTGCGAATTTTGTCAGAAGTTGCAAAGTCTTTGTTGGCTTTTGCTTCCATTCGTATAGTAAGTAACAAATCTATAGCTTTTGCGTAGGCTTCGTTTGAAGACGATGAACTTGCTTCGTTTTGCAATCCTAAAATGTCATAAACAAATGTGGAAATTAGTTTTTCAAATCGTTCTAAATCCGATTTTGAAATTGTATCTTTTCCTGCTTCAATTGAATTAATAATTCTCACAGCTTCAAATAATTGCGAAATAAGAATTGGACTATTCAAATCGTCTAAAATTGCATCGTAACATTTCTTTTCTAATTCATCTAAATTGAAAGAAGTAGCGTCAGAAGTTTTAAGTTTTGGAAGCGTAGAAATTGCTGTCATTAAACGTTGTAAACCTTTATCAGCCGCTTGTAAAGCTTCGTTTGAAAAATCCAACGTGCTACGATATTGTGCTTGAAGAATGAAAAATCGAATTGTCATTGGCGAATAAGCACGTTCCAAAATTTTGTGCGTTCCGGTGAAAAGTTCAGTTAAAGTAATGAAATTTCCAAGAGATTTTCCCATTTTTTGTCCATTAATGGTAATCATATTGTTGTGAACCCAATATTTTACGGCTTCTTTTCCGATGGTTGCGGTTGATTGTGCAATTTCACATTCGTGATGTGGAAACAATAAATCCATTCCGCCACCGTGAATATCGAAAGTTTCGCCTAAATATTTGGTGCTCATTGCGGTACATTCTAAATGCCAACCTGGAAAACCATCGCTCCATTTCGATTTCCAACGCATAATATGTTCAGGACTTGCTTTTTTCCACAATGCAAAATCGAAACTATTTTTCTTTTCGTCTTGACCGTCGAGTTTGCGAGTATTGCTCAATAAATCGTCTAAAATTCTACCCGAAAGTTTTCCGTAAGTTTTATATTTTTCGTTATATTTTTCAACATCAAAATACACTGAACCATTGGTTTCATAAGCAAAACCATTTTTTATGATTTCGTCAACAATATCCATTTGTTCCATAATGTGAGCCGATGCACGTGGCTCAATACTAGGACTTTGAACATTCAACATTCGCATTGCATCGTGATATTCTTCGGTATAATATTGAACAATTTCCATTGGTTCAAGTTGTTCTAAACGAGCTTTTTTTGCAATTTTATCTTCGCCTTCGTCAGCATCATTTTCTAAATGTCCAACATCGGTAATGTTGCGAACGTAACGAACTTTATAATCTAAATGTTTCAACAAACGAAACAACAAATCGAATGTAATTGCTGGACGTGCGTGTCCTAAATGAGCTGAACCATAAACAGTTGGTCCGCAAACATACATTCCAACATTTGGAAAATTTATTGGTTTAAAAACTTCTTTCTTTTTCGATAAAGTATTGAAAATAACAAGCTCTTTTGACTGCATATATTTTGAAAATTATTGTAATAGTGAGTAAAAGTACAAATTAATCGTAAAAAAATGGAAAAATCACTAACTTAATATTTAGTACATGACAAAACATATAACATGCTGATAAACAGCTAATTAGGCTCTTCGAAAATTTGGTTAATACCTTGATATTCAGTATCTT
>MEOF01000004.1 GCA_001769505.1 Bacteroidetes bacterium GWF2_33_38 | reverse complement strand
TAAGATACCCGCTTTTGCGGGTATGTGGTAATTTTTTGAGGCACATTCCCTTGAAAAAGGGAATCTAAAAAATCACATATGTGTCATATGAAAATAGAAATGGTATTAATAAAGAAGCCATACAATGTGATAAAAATCACGAATCGATGTTTGCAAACATCCGCTATATGCAAAATGCCTGCTGCATTTGCTAAACAGGCATTCAACACATAGTCGACTTTTTAACTTAAATGTGTTGATAAACAATTTGTTTCTGTGGCAAATCCAATATCCATGTAAATTAACTTTGTATAAAGCTAATTTTATAATCCAAGTTTATGTATTACAAGTTCTTTTTGAGTTTCGTTGTTTTATTTATTCAAATTGCGATTGCAAAATCGAATGTTCAAAATTTGCAAAAAGATAAGATTACCGATCCTCCATTTTTGGTTTCTGCTGATACTGCTTGGGTCGATTCGGTTTTTAAAACCATGTCGGCAGATGAACGAATTTCTCAACTTTTGATGGTCGCAGCTTATTCTAACAAAGATACCGAACACGTTGCATATATCGAAGAACTTATAAACCAATACAAAATTGGAGGGTTAATTTTCATGCAGGGAGGTCCTGTGCGGCAGGCAAATTTAACGAATCGATATCAACACATTTCAAAAGTTCCCTTAATGATTGCAATAGATGGCGAATGGGGTGTTTCAATGAGATTGGATAGTACGCCAAAGTTTCCTCGACAAATGATGTTGGGTGCAATTCAAGATAATAGATTGATTTACGAATTAGGTCGTGAAATTGCGTTAGAATGTAACGAACTAGGAATTCATGTAAATTTTGGACCTGTTGTCGATGTTAATAATAATCCTCTAAATCCGGTTATAAATAGCCGTTCGTTTGGCGAAAATAAAGTAAATGTTGCGTTAAAAGGCTACAATTACATGGCCGGAATGCAAGATAATAATGTTCTTGCTACGGCAAAGCATTTTCCGGGACATGGAGACACCAATTCCGATTCGCACAAAACATTACCTATCATAGCTCAATCATACGAAAGGCTTGATAGTATTGAATTATATCCATTCAAAGAATTAATTCAAAGAGGAGTTGGGTCGATTATGGTTGCACATTTATATGTTCCTGCTCTTGATTCAACTGCAAATAGGGCATCAACACTTTCGCGAAAAATTGTAACCGAATTGTTGCAAGATAGTTTGAAATTTAAAGGTTTAATTTTTACCGATGCTTTAAATATGAAAGGCGTTAGTGATTTTTATAAACCGGGTGAAGTCGATGTTTTAGCATTACTTGCGGGAAACGATGTTTTACTTTTTTCGGGAAATATTCCAAAGGCAATTGAAGAAATCAAAAAAGCAATCGAAAACGGACAAATATCTCAGTCGGTAATCGACCAAAAATGCAAAAAAATATTAATGGCTAAATCATGGATGGGAGTTCATTCTGTTGATTCGGTTGATACCGAAAATTTAGTTGCTCGGCTCAATACGCCACATTCAAATTATATTAACAGACTATTGGTCGAAAAATCGCTTACATTAGTTAAAAACGAAGATAATATTATTCCGATAAAAAATTTAGAAACAAAAAAAATCGCTTGCCTTGCAATTGGTGATAGAGAAATTAATACTTTTCAAAAAACATTGGATTTATATGCAAACATCGATTTTTATAACATAAGTTATTCGGCACCAATATCTCAGTATAACGAATTACTTGCAAAATTATCGGCATATAATACGGTTATTGCAGGCATTCATAATACAAATCAAACTCCTTCACGCAAATTTGGAATTTCAATAGAATCGATAAATTTTATTGATAGTTTATCTAAATCTACAAATCTGATTTTAGACGTTTTTGCGAATGCGTATAGTCTCGATTTTTTCAAGAAATCGAAAAATATCAAAGCAATTATAATGTCGTATGAAGATACGAATAATGCTCAGGATTTATCGGCTCAATTAATTTTTGGTGGCATTCCTGCACTTGGGAAACTACCTATTTCGGCTTCCAACGAATTTCAAGAAGGAACAGGCATTAATACCGATAAAATTAGGTTGAAATATTCAATCCCCGAAGAACTCAGTATAAATTCAGCCATTCTTGATAAAATTGATTCTATTGCCATACATGGAATTCAAGAACATGCGTTTCCGGGTTGTCAGATTTTAGCAGCAAAAGATGGAGTGGTTTTTTACAACAAATCGTTTGGATATCACATTTATGACGATAAAAAACATCCCGTTACAAACAGCGATATTTACGATTTAGCTTCCTTAACAAAGGTTGTATCAACTACAGCATCGCTGATGAAATTATACGAAAACGGAACATTTAATTTAGACGAAAAAATGTCGTGCTACTTACCATACCTCGATTCTACAAATAAAAGCGATATGTTAATTAAAGACGCACTTACTCACCAAGCTAAATTAACTCCTTGGATTCCATTTTGGTGGAAATCGACCATTAAACGCAAACAACTTCGTAAGGATGTTTACAGTACTCAATATTCTTCAAAATTTCCAATTCAAGTAGCAGATAGCATGTTTATAACAAAAGAGTATCGCGATACAATGTACAAACAAATTTGTGAATCGGAACTTTTAGAAAAAAAAGAATATAAGTATTCCGATATCGGATTTTATTTATTTCACGAAATAGTAGAAAAGCAAACAGGAAAAAAACTTGATGCATTTGTGAACGAAAACTTTTATGCTTCGTTGGGTGCAAAAACCTTGGGTTATAAACCATTAGCTCGTTTTAGTAAAGATAGAATTGTGCCAACTCAAAACGATGTTTTTTTTCGACATCAACTCATCGATGGATATGTTCATGATCCGGGAGCTGCAATGATTGGTGGTGTTGCAGGGCATGCTGGTTTATTTTCAAATGCAAACGATTTGGCTAAAATGATGCAAATGTTTTTGCAGTACGGAAATTACGGTGGTGAACAATATTTCAAAAAAAGCACGGTTGAATTATTTACCACAAGTCCTTTTATTGATCAGGACAATAGAAGAGCTTTGGGTTTTGATAAACCTGTAATCGACCGTACCGGCGGAGGTCAAACATGTTCAAGCGTTTCGGACAAAAGTTACGGACATACAGGATTTACAGGAACTATCACATGGGTTGACCCAGAAGAAAACATTTTATACATATTTTTATCGAATAGAATCTATCCTGACGAAGAAAATAAGGCAATTATCAAACTTAACATCAGAACTAAAATTCAGCAGATTATTTACGATGCAATAAAAGATAGCAAAAAAAATATTCTATCCCAAAGCAACATCTAGTGTCATCATAACCGAAAAACCCAACATGGCTCCAATGGTTGCGATATCGGTATTTTTTTCTTGTTGCGATTCAGGAATAAGTTCTTCAACAACAACATAAATCATGGCTCCTGCTGCAAAAGACAACGCATAAGGTAACAATCCTGTCATGCTTGTAACTGCGACAGCTCCAATAACTCCAGCAACTATTTCTACTAAACCAGACATTTGTCCATACCAAAAACTTTTAAATCTCGACAATCCTTCGCGACGCAAAGGAACTGACACGGCAAGACCTTCAGGAAAATTCTGTATTCCAATACCGATTGCCAAAGCAATAGCTCCTGCTAATGAAGCCGAAGGTAAATCGGCTCCCACAGCTCCAAAGGCAACTCCAACGGCAAGACCTTCGGGAATATTATGAAGCGTAATTGCCAAAACTAATAAAATGCTTCGTTGCCAATTTGTTTTAATTCCTTCGGCTTCGCTTGTCGGTAAACCTAAGTGAAGATGCGGCAATATTTTATCAATTATCCACAAAAAAAGACCACCTGATAAAAAGCCAACTAAGGCGGGAATCCAGCCTTGCTTCCCTGCATTCTCGGTCATTTCAATTGCCGGTGCAAGCAATGACCAAAAACTCGCAGCAATCATTACTCCGGCTGCAAAACCTAGCATGCCGTCTAAAAATTTTCGATTAATTTGTTTGAAAGAAAAAACCACTCCTGCACCAAGTGCTGTCATAAACCAAGTAAATGTAGTTGCCAGTAAAGCTTGACCAATAGGGCTAAGTTCGAAAAACCATGCCGGGAGAAATTGTTCCATTTTATTCGATATTATAAACTTCCAATATTAACTATTTTAGGACTTTTAATCAAAGAACTTGCATCGGGCAATAAAATTGAAATAGGAGCGGCTATTCCCTCCGATTCACTTATTTTATCAATCCAAATTTTGTAAACTTTTCCTGAAATTGCACTTTCGCCAAACCCTTGAGTACTCGATGCACTAAGATTGACCCTCGAAATATTAGCCGGATTTTTGTAAAAATGGATATTGTCGAAATCTTTTTTTAAAGAGTAAGGTTTAACACTGCTTCGCAAACTTTTTCCATCAGGTGAAACTAAAGTTCCGCCGGCTATTTCGATAAATTTTTCGGCACAAACATCAAGATTTTCGCTATGTAAAATCTCAACATATTTATCTAAGATAGTTTTAACTTCTGGAGGTAATTCGCCAACTTTAATATCGTTGATTGACGATTGTGCAAAAACAAAAAACGAAGAAATTACAAATGTGATAGCAAGTAGTGTTTTCATCTGATTTTTTATTAATGTCAAAAAATATTATTGTAAATTTACTGAATTAAAGTGTACGCTTAATATATTTTTATGAACAAATATTATACAATTTTTGTTTTATGTTTATTTCTTAATGCTTGTTACATAGCAAAACCTTTAAACGATTCGATAACATTTTCGTATAATCAAGATTTTGAAATTATTTTTGAGCAAACCGCAGAATCGAAATATCTAAATTCAGAACAAAAAGACATTTATAAAAATGAATATGTACAAAAATTGATTTCAGAACTTGATTATTACAATATAAAATTAAATAATTCAGCAAATTCAAAATCTGATATTGATTTGGTTATTAATGAATTTAAGATGAGCGAAACTTCAAGCCAGGAAACTATAAACGACGAAAAATCGGAATACAATGCTTATACTTTTACATTAAACGATTGCGATATTGACGTTGAATACACATTAATGAAAAATGGCATTGAGATTGGTAAATACAGCAATTGGGTTGATAAAGAAGAGAAAATATCGAACAATAGAAATATTGGCGATTACATGTTTGGAACGAATAAAGACAATTTGACATATCGTTTTAAATCGTTAGATGACGATATTTTTGTAACTTTGACCAAAAAGTTGGCTAATAGAACTGCTGCCAAGATTACCAAAAAGATTAAAAATAAATTATAAATACTTGAATTTGAAAAATATACAATTTGTAGCAAAAACATTTTATGGCTTAGAAGAAGTTTTGGCTTCGGAGCTTAGAGAAATTAGCGAATCGGTTGAAATCCAAAACCGTGCTGTGCTTTTTACTGGGAATTTAGAAACACTTTACAGGGCAAATATTGCTTTGCGGACAGCTTTAACGGTTTTAATGCCGATTGATAATTTCAAGGTAATAAATGAAGACGATTTGTATCAAAAAATTAAACGAATCGATTGGATTAAAATTTTTGATGTAAATCATACTTTTTCGGTCGATAGCGTAGTATATTCTAAAACATTTACGCATTCAAAGTTTATTGCTTTAAAAACCAAAGATGCAATTGTTGATTTGTTTAGAGAAAAACTTGGAAAACGTCCCGACGTAAATGTCGAAAATCCTGATATTAAAATTCATATTCACATTTCTGAAAATCATTGTTCGGTTTTATTAGATAGTTCGGGGATTTCCTTACACAAACGTGGCTATAGAACCGAAACACTCGATGCTCCTTTAAACGAAGTGTTGGCTGCTGGTATGGTTTATTTATCGGGTTGGGACAAAAAAGAAACCTTTATTGACCCAATGTGCGGTTCAGGAACAATCCCGATAGAAGCGGCTATGATTGCGGCTAATATCCCGCCAAATATCGACAGACGTTATTTTTGCTTTCAAAAATGGAAAGACTACGACGAATCGTTGTTTGAAGCAATTAAGACCGAATACATTTCCAACATAAAACCGCTTGAAGCAAAAATCTATGCAAGCGATAACGATCCTTTGGCAACCCGACTAGCCAAAAACAATTTATCGAGAGTTTATAATAGCGAAAAGTTAGAAATTATATTAAGAACAAAATCTTTTATTGAGCTTGAAATCCCATACGAAAACGGGATATTGATTATGAATCCTCCATTTGGCGAAAGATTAAAACAAGAAAATATTTCTGATTTTTATAATCAGATAGGTACAAAACTTAAGCATGATTGTGCCGGATATAAAGCATGGATTCTTTCTGCAAATTTCGAAGCCTTGAAATGTATTGGCTTAAAACCATCGAAGAAAAAAGTATTGTACAATGGAGCCTTGGAATGTAAATTTCAGCAATACGAACTTTTTAAAGGCAAACGAAAAGATAATTTGGAGGGAGTTAGAAACTAGCAAAATGAGTTTAGATTTTCGTATCATTAAAACCATTCATGCAATTATTTCTAAAAGTAAAATGATATAGTTTTAGAATCATCATGGAAATTAAAAGCCCAACAGCGAAAAATATAGATGAATACATCGCAAGTTTTCCGGCAAATATTCAACTAATTTTAGAAGCATTACGAGCAACGATTCTCAAAGCTGCTCCCAATGCTCAGGAAGCAATTAGTTATCAAATGCCAACTTTTAAGTTGAATGGAAATTTGGTGCATTTTGCAGCATACAAAAATCATATCGGATTTTATCCTACTCCGTCGGGAATAGAATTTTTTAAGCAAGAACTATCCGCATATAAAGGAGCTAAAGGTTCGGTGCAGTTTCCTATTGATAAACCACTGCCATTAGGTCTTATTGCTCAAATTGTAAAATTTAGAGCAACAGAAAATTTGATAAAAGTATCTGCAAAACCGAAAAAATACTGATTATTTTTCTTGTTTAAATAATTTTGCATTTCGAGCAAAAAACAAGCTTACAGCTAATGCAATCAGCGATGTAGATGCAATTAGGAAAGCTCCAGATAAAGAAAATTTCGCTATAGCAGGTTGTATAATTATGGGTGAAAAAAACATTCCGATAAATGAAGCCGAGGAAATTCTTCCTACAATTCTACCCCTGATTTGCGGAGGTGTAATTTCCATTGCCCATAGATTGCTAGAAGGCATCAAAAAACCTGTGCCGAAACCGCTCACTATTAGACCAATAATAAATTGGTAGTATTCTGCTGACTGTGAAATTATAAAATACCCAATTCCCATAAATGTAAAGGCAGTTGCATAAATTAATTGAAATGGAAGTATTTTACGAATTCTTCGAAAATTTATCGAAACTACAGAAGATGCAAGCGTAGAGGCACTAATTGCAATCCCTGTAAGCGAATTAGTTACTCCGATATTTTTCAAAAAATAAGGTATTTGTACTGGAATCATATAGAAAAAAACAATACCTGTAAAAGCCAGTAATCCAATGAAAAAGACTAATATTCGTGAATATTCAACTTTTACTTTCGGTGAGTTATGCTGATTTGAAAAACTTTCACGCTGAGGTTCGTAAAGAAAAAACGAAGCTAAAATCAACATTAAAATCGAAAAAAGATACAATAAAAAAGGCATTTGCCATTGAATATCAGCTAGAAAACCAGCAACAGAAATAAAAGTAACGCCACCCAACGACATAAATGCTCCCTGATATCCCATAAAATTGTATCGCTCGCTACCCTGATAATAATCTCCAATTAGAGCAACAGTGCATGTCATAACTCCTGCAACACCTATTCCAAGAAATGCTCGTCCAACGAGAATCAAATATAGATTGCTGAGATAAAAACCAGATGTTCCGCCTAAAGCGTAAAGTACATATGCTCCAAGTAATATTTTTTTTCGTCCGAATTTATCAATCAACCAGCCATTTATGGGCGAAAAAATTGCAATAAACAATGCTGGTAAAGTAATAATTAAGCGAGTCAGAATTTCGGCGTTTGGAACGTCGGCAAAATGTTGACTCATTTGAGGCAAGGAAGGTGCGACAACAGCTCCTGCCATCATGGTCATTAAACTAGATAAAAGTAGAGTGAGTTTTGTAAGTTTTCTTTTTTTCATTTTTCTTAATTGAAAGGAAAGGCTTTAACTAAATGTGAGCCAAGCATTATGATAACAATAATCGGAATTATCCAATAAATAGCTGCAATTAAAATTGATTTAATTACAAGCCTTAAATTCAACAATTTACTCTTCAATAATTTTAATAATCCTAATCCAAAAATTATCAGAAAAAAGATGGCAGTGAAAAAACCGGGTGAAAGTTGAAGGTCAAGAATACTAAATAAAATATGCTCCATGCTATTCATAAAGCCCCATATTAAAATTCCGAATCCAATAAATAGATTGTTTGATTTATTTATTAAAAATAGTATTAAGCCAATAAGGAGTACGATAAAGAAAAATGAATTATTTATCAGCCAATGCTCATAACTTAGTGGTTTTGGTAAATTATAATGTTCAAACATCCAAAACGGAAAATTGAAATATGCTTCTTCAAATAAATGAAAAGGAACATATAAAACAATCAACAAAATAGGGAATATTTTAAAAGGTATATTTTTAAAATGCTGCAAGGTATTCATTCTGCAAAGTTCAAATTTATTTTAAATATTTTCAATTTAATTAAGAGCTTGTAAAAAATATTTAATAAATCACATTAAAAAATAATCCACAATAGCAAAAATAAATAATATGAAATGGAATAGATTTGTAATCTGTATGAATCAATGTGATAACAACATGCATTTACAAAATTTAAGCAGCCTCTCATTCGCTTATTTCCACAATACTCTAATTTCAAAAAAAAATTGTAATTTTAACACATGAATATTTCAATTCCATTAGCCGAACGTCTGCGTCCTAAAACTTTTGACGATTATATTGGGCAAAAGCATTTGATTGGGCAAAAAGGGATTCTTCGAAAAATTGTGGATTCTAAAAATATTCCATCTATTATTTTATGGGGACCTCCGGGAGTAGGTAAAACTACATTGGCTCATTTAATATCGCTTCATCTAAATCGCCCTTTCTACACGCTAAGTGCAATAAATTCAGGAGTAAAAGATGTGCGAGATGTTTTTGAAAAAGCTAAAAATCAAAAATTTTTCGACACGCCACCACCAATTCTTTTCATTGATGAAATTCATCGATTTAGCAAATCGCAACAAGATTCTTTGTTAGGAGCCGTTGAACAAGGAATTGTTACCTTGATTGGAGCTACAACCGAAAATCCTTCATTTGAAGTAATTTCGCCCTTGCTGTCTCGCTGTCAAATATACACGTTGAAACATCTCGAAAAAGAAGAATTAAATGATTTGTTAAAACAAGCAATTGGTAAAGATTTTCATCTTAAAACCTTGAACATTAAGCTCGAAGAAACCGATGCAATGCTTCGATATTCTGGCGGAGATGCTCGCAAATTATTAAATATTCTCGAATTAATTGTTAGTTCAGAAGAGTCGAACGACATTATAATTACAAACGAAAAAGTTGTTGAAAAAATTCAAGAAAACATTGCAACGTACGATAAAAACGGCGAAAATCACTACGACATTATTTCCGCTTTTATAAAATCAATTCGAGGGAGCGACCCAAATGCTGCTGTTTATTGGTTGGCAAGAATGATTGAGGGCGGAGAAGATGTGAAATTTATTGCTCGCCGTCTTGTAATTTTAGCTTCCGAAGATATTGGTTTGGCTAATCCAAATGCCTTGTTGCTGGCTACAAATTGTTTTCAAGCTGTAAATATGATTGGTTACCCCGAATCGAGAATAATTCTTTCGCAAACGGCTATTTATTTGGCAACTTCGCCAAAAAGTAATTCGGCATATCAAGCCATAAACGATGCTCAAAAACTAGTTAAAGAAACGGGGGATTTACCTGTTCCATTGAATATTAGAAATGCTCCAACCAAACTTATGAAAGATTTGGGTTATGGAAAAGGCTACAAATATGCTCACAGTTACGAGAATAATTTTGTTGAAGAAGAGTTTTTGCCCGAACAAATCAGAACGAAAATTATTTATAATCCTCAAAATAACAGCAAAGAGAAAGAAATTCGAGAAAAACTTTCAAAATTTTGGAAGGATAAATACGACTATTGAGAATCTTAATATGTTTCTGTAACCTACTCGTAAACACTCCCATGTAATTCGTAAAATTTAATTGAACAACAAGCTCGAATTAATTGTATAATAAATATTTAATTTATATTTTAGTCAAATATTTTTACCAAAAAAAACGATTATTATGCACAAACAAAACTTGAAATTTATTTTGCTCACGCTAGCATTTTTATTCCCTTTTGTTTTATTTGCAACAAACGATAATGTTGAGGTTGGACTGGAAAAAGCTCATGATAATGTAAAATATGCTTATTGGGCATTAATGCTGGGCGGTTTAAGTGCGATATCTTTACCTTTGGGTTCGATATTGGGACTAATTTGGAAACCGAGTCCTAAAGTTACGGCTATTTTTACAGCCTTTGGTGGCGGAGCCTTACTTGCAGCTTTGAGCATCGAATTAATTGCTCCTACAGTTCAAATGGTTGTTGAAGAAGGAAATATGGAAGGAGTTACCCCACAAAATCATCATGCTCTTTATAATATGATTTCTTTGATTATTGGGTGCGTTGTTGGCGGAGTATTTTTTTATATTCTTAATGAAATGCTTAACTCTAAAGGTGGTTATCTTCGAAAAGTATCAACCACCATTACTCATATTAATTATATCCGATTCGTACAATTTAAAAAAATGTTGAAAAAGCTTTCGCGAATTGAATTTTTCAGACAAATTCCGAAGGAACATATTAATATGTTGATTCATTATATTAAGATAGTAAATTTTAAGCATGGCGAAATTATTTTTAACGATGGCGAAATTGCTGGAGGAATGTATATTCTCGAACATGGTGAAATAGAACTAACTAAAAACGGGAAAGTTTTAAAAGTAATAAAACCTGGAGATATAATAGGTGAAATATCAATGTTAGAATATATTTCAAGCAATGTTACAGCGATTGCAAAAACGAATGTTCGTGCATTCGAATTATTGAACGACGACTTCGACAAAATTAGAAGCCAAGTTCCCGAACTTGAAAAATTAGTTAAGGAATACGCAAATAAAGAAATGGATGAAATTTCACACTTTATCGAAGGACACGAAACCGAAGATTCAAAATCGTGGTCAAATCATGCAATTGATGAATTGCATCACTCCAATAAAATGCCGACACAACAAGAGATTGATAAAACCGTAAAAGAAAATAATTCTGCTCCAATGGCAATCTGGCTTGGCATTTTCCTTGATGGTATTCCCGAAAGTTTTGTAATAGGAGCAGGATTTTTAATTATTTTAATGACAAAATTAGTTAGTGTCGATCCATCGCTTACCGAAGTTATTCCATATACGCTTATTGCAGGCTTGTTTCTTTCAAATTTTCCTGAGGCAATGTCGAGCAGCATTGGAATGAAAAAAATGGGTTGGAAAACATTCAAAATATTAATGCTTTGGATTTCATTAATGGTTATGACAGCTGTTGGTGCAGTTTTTGGATTTTATTTCAGTACATCAATTCCCGAAACGCTTATGATTGGAGTTGAGGGATTAGCTGCTGGTGCAATGCTAACTATGATTGCTCAAACAATGATTCCGGAAGCCGTTCATATTGGCGGACAAAAAGTAGTTGGACTTGCTACTTTAGCTGGATATTTATCTGCTGTAGCATTTAAAATTTTTGAGTAAAATTGATATTGCGTCCATTGCTAATTGAACAATGTGTTTTTGGGTAAAGTTGACGGAAATTTCAATTATGGTTGAAATTCATTCCAATAAATCAAAAAGGATTGGGTTAAATTTTATTTCCCGAAGATAACGATTGATTTGATTCTTAATTCTTTTCCCTTTATGATATTAGAATACAAATGATTACACTTCGGACATGGAGAGTACAAATCGAAAGTTTCAAATTCCGTTTGGCACATTTCACAAACTGCAATAGCTTTAATTTCTTCGATATCGATTTTTGCATTTGAAAGACATGTGTTTTTTATAACTTCTTCCATTGCAAATTCAAGAGCTTCGACAACTATTCCCGACATAGTTCCAATTTCAAGAATGAGTTTATTAACTGAAGTAGCATTTTGTTTTTTAGCTTCTTCTTCAACAATTTCAACAATGCTTTGTGCAATTGATAATTCGTGCATTTTAAGACTTCCTTTTGTTTGTAAATCGTTTATTACTGAATCGTTTTTTTCGTTCTTCGGTAACTTGCCATCTTGGCCCTTCGCCAATTTCTATAGGTAACTTAGGTTTGTAAACTTCAGCTTCGATTAATTTTTCAATACGTTGAAACTTTTGCATGTCTTTCTCATTTATAAAAGTCAATGCAACTCCTGTAGTTTCCGCTCTGGCTGTTCGTCCTATTCTGTGAACGTAATCTTCAGCATCATCGGGGACATCAAAATTTATAACAAGATTAATATCTTTTATGTCTATTCCACGACTTAGAACATCGGTTGCAACCAATACTCTAGTTTGGCGTGAGCGAAATCGTGATAATACATTTTCTCTTTCGCTTTGCTCTAAATCAGAAGAAATTCCTTCAACTGTAAATCCTTTTCCTTGCAATGTTCGCGAAATTTCAAATACTTTACGCTTTGTTGAGCTGAAAATTAGAATGCTGTTATATTCTGATTTATCTGCGATGAGGCTGAATATTAACGGTATTTTTTGATTGTCATAGGTTAAATAAGCGGCTTGTAAAACGCCTTCAGCTGGTTTTGAAAGTGCTATACTAATCTCAATAGGGTTGACTAAAATATTTTTAGCTAAAGTTCTTATTTTGGGAGGCATAGTCGCACTAAACATTAGTGTTTGTCGCTTTTTGGGTATGTACGAAATAATATTTTGAATGTCTTCAAAGAATCCCATATCAAGCATTCTGTCTGCTTCGTCGAGTATTAAATGTTCGATATTCTGAAAATTTACATATCCCATATTCAAATGAGAAATTAATTTTCCTGGTGTTGCAACAATTATGTTTGTTCCTTGTGTTAAGGCATTTTTTTGATCGAGCCATTCACTTCCGTCGCCTCCTCCATAAATTGCAATAGAGTTAACCGAAACAAAATATGAAAAACCTTGAATTTGTTGTTCGATTTGAATTGCAAGTTCGCGAGTTGGAACAATGATAAGTGTACTGGTTTTATCCTCGTTTTTACCAGCCAATTTGTGTAATATTGGAAGAACAAAAGCTGCCGTTTTTCCAGTTCCTGTTTGTGCACAAGCAATTATGTCTTTCCCGTTTATAATTAGGGGTATTACTTTTTCTTGAATTTCGGTAGCATTCTCGAAATTCATGTATGAAATAGCTTCAAGTAAATTGTCGTGTAAATTAAATTCAGTAAATCTCATTTGAGATAAATATTTGTACAGCGACGAAGATACTAATTTTTTATTAAAGTGAGTATTAAGGGAAATTAAAGTGAATTTTACAAATATAATTATGGGAGCAATGATTGTGTTCTTGTTTTTGATTTAAAGATTCACGATTTCAACATTAGCAATTTTTTCTTTAGCTAAAATATTAAGTAAAACATCTTTATTTCCTCCGTTATTGTAAAAAGTATGATTAAAATGATTTCTTTCTGAATTTAACATATTATTTTCGGTCAATAGTCGTTTAGTTTGTATTGCAACAGCATTAGCCGGGTCGATAAGTTTGATTTTTCTTTTTGTAATTTTTTCAATCGAATCGGACAAAAAAGGATAATGAGTGCACCCTAAAACCAAGTGATCGATATTTTTATCAATCATGGGCTGAATATATTTTGTAAGTAGACAAATTGTTTCCATACTAGCTTCTTCTCCAAGTTCAACCTTCTCAACAAGTCCTTCGCCAACTTGAACGTGTACGTTTATTCCTCCCGCATATTTTTGAGAGGTTTCTTTAAAAAGTCGCCCTTCAAGAGTTCCTTTTGTAGCAAGAATTCCAATGTTCCCTGTTTTAGAAAGCAGAGCGGCAGGTTTAACCGCAGGCTCCATGCCGATAAATTTTATCGGATAGTTGTTTCTAAGAAAATCTATTGCAGCGGCAGTTGCTGTATTGCAGGCGACTACGATTATTTTACACGATTTTGTTAATAAAAAATCGGTAATCGCAGTTGCGAGTTTTATAATTTCATCTTGCGATTTTTGACCATAAGGACAATTGTTTGAATCGGCATAATAGATTGTCGATTCATTAGGAAGTTCTTTAACTATTTCTCGCCAAACCGAAATTCCTCCAAAGCCTGAGTCGAAAACGCCAATTGGTTTTGTATTCATTTTATTGTCTGCAAGTTTTTGTGAACAAATGATTGTATTATCTTATTGAGATATTTTTATTTTCCCTATTTTATGACCTTTGATTGCAAAAAACAACAAATAAAAATATCCCGGAATTAAAATTGAATATGCAATGCGAGCATCAACAATATCGACTAAATAACCATATAACAGAGGAATTAAGGCTCCGCCAGCAATTGCCATTACTAATAATGCTGAACCAATTTTAGTGTATTTTCCTAATCCATCAATTGCAAGAGGCCAAATTGCAGGCCACATAATCGAATTTGCAAAACCAAGCAAGGCTATGAATAAAACGGAAGTAAATCCTGTTGTGAAAATTGCCAATATTGAAAATAATATTCCTAATATCGAAAATAAAGCCAATGCTTTTTCTTGTTTTATATATTTAGGAATAGCTACTATACCTGTAAAATACCCTACAATCATTGCTGCCATTGTAATTGATGAGAAAAATTTCGCTTGTGACATTTCAAAACCCCACCATTTTCCATAACTGATTAGTGTATCAACGGCAATTACTTCTACGCCAACATATACAAATATTGCTAAAACTCCAAACCATAAGTATGTGTATTGAACCAAGCTTTTTTTACCCTGTGCTTCTGACATTTCTTCATTTTCAGCATTTACAATTGGTAAATTCGAAAATCGAATCATCAGTGCTAAGATAAATAATATTACAGCCATAAAAACATACGGATTTATTACCCTTTCGGCTAATAAATTAAGTTCCGCTGTTTTTTCCGATAGCGAAAGCGTTGATAAACGTTGTTCAAGTGAATCGGTTCCTTTTAAAACAAAAGCTCCTAAAACTATCGGACTAATAATTCCTGCAATTTTGTTGGCTGTTCCCATTATGCTAATTCGTTTGGCTGCACTTTCGATAGGTCCAAGTATAGTAACATACGGATTCGATGCAGTTTGTAAAACGGCGAGTCCTGTTCCCAACAAAAACAAACCAAACAGAAACAATTCGTATGTTCGAGAATATGCAGCAGGAATAAACATTAAAGCACCCAATCCCATTACAATTAAACCCAAACTCATGCCATTTTTAAATCCTGACTTATTCAATACCCACGACGATGGCAAAGCCATTACAAAATAAGATATATAGAAAGCGAATGTTACAAAAAACGATTCAAAATTACTGAGTTCACACGCTAGTTTTAAATATGGAATCAAGGTTGCATTCAACCATGTAATAAATCCCATAATAAAAAATAAAACTCCAATTATTGCAATTGGTTTCCATCCATAATTCGATTCGCTGTTCTTCATATTTTTTAATAATTAATTAGTTCAATAATTCAATGGCATCTTTAATTCCGATTCGTTCACCATTATTAAAAGCTGCAATAAATGCTTGGTCGAAACCAAGTTCCAAAATTTCGGTTCGTTTTACATATGCTTCTTCTATATTGGTCATTTGCCCGGTTGTGTATTTGTACATTCCGTTGTGTTGATACATGAAAACTTTCAATCCTTTAAACATTTTATCATCAACCGAATATCGTTTTTTTACAGCCAAAATTTGAATTTGAAATGTAATATTTACTTCTTTATTTTCGGGTGTTGGCTCAACAACATTTTCAGCAATCAAAGCTTGCTCTTCTTTAGGAAGTTTATGGTTTAGAATCATAGCATATTTTTTTCGAGCTTCTTTTCTGTAACAATCGTTAAAATGCCACCATTCAGTTTGAATGTTAAAAAAGCCAGCTTTGTACATGCAATAACGCAAAAGTTTGCGATTATTTATTTGTGTTTCAGATAATAATCCTTTTTCAAAATTTTCTTTTTCCATAATTGGATAAGCCAATTCGTCAAACGAATCGTATGGAGTTCCCATATCCAACGGTTTTTTGTTTGCATCAACGATACTAACATCAACCGCCGCTCCGAAATTATGCAACGAACCATATTTAGGATTTGAAACATATTTGGGTCTTTCCTTATTTGAAACTTTTATCGAATCCCACATCATTTGCTGAACGCTCAAGGGGCGAGTAGCATCGTAAACGATTAAAGAATAATTTGGCATTGAATCGCAAAGTATTTTTTGTGCATTCGCTAATTTTTCGGCAACCGATTTTTGTAAATAACAAGCATTGAAGTTTGTATCGTATAAAACAAATCCAATAAAATTATTTTTGGTCGAATATTTTAAATCAACTTTTATTGTCGAATCAAGCGAATTAACATTAATTAATCCGGCAGAAATCATAATCTGTTCAATCTCAGAAATGATTGCCTTTTCATTCTCTTTTGCAATAGTTGAATCGTTTTCTAATTTAATAGAATCTAAATTGTTTTTAGAAGGATTCTTTTCTATTACAGGATTTTGACACCCAAAAAAGAAAAATGTCAGCAAAAGTATAATCGAACATATAATTTTTTGCATTAAATAACTATTTTTGAAGTTAATTGTTTTCCAAAAGTAATAATTTCATTAGTATTGTTTTAAAATCGAAGTAAAATGTCAAAAAAATTATTAACAATTCTTGCGTTTATCATTACGCTTAACTTGGCTTCAATAGCCCAAAAAAAAGATTTAACCATTGGTGACGTATCTTATAATTTGTATGTTAAAGCTTATCAAAAAAATCCAGCCATGCTTCAATGGCGAGGTAGTACTGATAAACTTACTTATGTTAAATCATCATCAATATTTGAGGTCGATGCAAAAGGGAAAAGCCAAGAATTAGTTCCTATTTCGGAATTGAGAGATGCACTTGAAAAAGCTGGATTCGAAAAATTAGCTTACATACCTAATTACTCATGGATTAACGATAATGAAATATTTGTTGATAATGGAAATATGATTTTTGTGTACAATGTTGAAAAGAAAAATATTGTAAAATCTCAAAAATTAAACGAAAAAGCAGAAAACCACGATTTTAACTTTGATTACAGCCAAATTGCATATACGGTTGATAATAATTTGTTTTTTGTAAACAAAGAGGGAAAAGAAATTCAGATTACAAACGAAACAGATTTAGGAATTGTTAATGGAAAAGTTGTTCACAGAAACGAATTTGGAATTGAAAAAGGCATTTTCTGGTCTCCAAAAGGAAATGCAATTGCGTTTTACCGAATGGACGAAACTATGGTAAGCAATTATCCATTGGTGGATATTACAACAAGAATTGCAGAAACTGAAAATATTAAATACCCGATGGCCGGAATGAAAAGTCATCAGGTTACAGTTGGAGTTTACAATGTTCAGCAAAACAAAACAATTTTTCTTAAAACAGGCGAACCTGTCGAACAATATTTAACCAATATCGCATGGTCGCCCGATGAAAAATTTATTTTTATTGCAGTACTAAATCGTGAGCAAAATCACATGAAATTAAATCAGTATAATGCTGAAAATGGAGAATTTGTTAAAACTCTTTTTGAAGAAAAGCACGAAAAATACGTTGAACCAATGCACCCAATGTTATTTGTTAAAAACAACAATAATCAATTTATTTGGCAAAGTCAACGCGATGGGTTTAATCATCTTTATTTGTACAACATTGATGGGACATTGGTAAAGCAATTGACAAAAGGACAATTTGTTGTTATAAGTTTGTTGGGTTTTGATGAAAAAGTACAACAAATTTATTTTGCTCATACCGACGAGAAACGACAAATTGAAACACACATTAGTTCAGTAAATTTATCGACCGGAAGAGTAATTCCGCAAACCAACACACCTGGTACGCACAGTGGAATTTTAAATGCCAAAGGAAGTTACATTATTGACGATTTTTCGAGCCTTGATGTTTTTCGTGAAATAAACGTTGTGAATACAAGTACTCAAAAAGTTTCACAATCGTTGATTCCTTGCGAAAATGTTTTTGATGAGCATAAAATTCAGAAACCCGAAATTTTCACCATAAAAGCGGCTGATAATAAAACAGATTTGTATTGTTCGATGGTAAAACCAAATGATTTTGATGCCTCGAAAAAATATCCTGTAATTGTTTATGTTTATGGCGGACCACATGCTCAAATGATTAACGACACATGGCTTGGCGGACTTAGCTATTGGGATTATTATATGGCACAAAAAGGTTACATTGTAATGACGGTTGACAATCGAGGTTCGGCAAATCGTGGGTTTGAGTTTGAAAATGTGATTCATCGCAATATAGGCGTAAACGAAATGGCTGACCAAATGAAAGGCATTGATTACCTAAAATCACAAGCCTATGTTGATATGGAACGAATTGGTGTTCATGGTTGGAGCTATGGCGGATTTATGACAACTTCGTTGATGGTAAATTATCCCGAAATTTTTAAAGTTGGCGTTGCCGGAGGTCCTGTTATTGATTGGAAATATTATGAAATTATGTACGGCGAACGCTATATGGATATGCCCGACGAAAACCCCGAAGGCTATAAAAATAATTGCTTAGTTAACCGAGCAAAAGATTTAAAAGGAAAATTGATGTTAGTTCATGGAGCAATTGATAACACAGTTGTTTGGCAACATAGTTTAGCATTTATACAAAAGTGTATCGAAGAAGGTGTACAGGTTGATTATTTCGTTTATCCAAGAGCTGAGCATAATGTTCGCGGACCACACAGAACACATTTAATGGAAAAAGTTACGGAATATTTCGATGATTATTTGATGAAGTAGAAGAGGGGGGATACTTTAAATTAATAGACAATGGAGGAATTCGATAACCCCGAAAAGCATATTACATCGGTCGCAAAGTTCTTAGAAATAAAACATAAATTACTTAATACTTCGGACATAAATTCGGGAAAATGGATGTTTAGAGGTGTGAAGAGATATGAATATGGGCTTATCCCTTCAATTGGCAGACTGACTCAAAAGCAAAATAAGATATTTAAAAGTAAGCAAAAACTGTTTGAGTTTGAGAAGTCTGCATTTGCTGAGTTTTGCATCAATGTATATAATGATTTGCGTGAAAACAACCAATTTAATTTACTTGCTGTAGCCCAACATCATGGCTTGAAAACAAGATTATTAGATTGGACTCTTTTTCCGTTAGTTGCGTTGTTTTTTGCAGTAGAGGACAAAGATTGTTTTGAACAAGATGCTGCATTATACGCTTTCCAGACTCAATTTGTTTTCAATGATTTTAAAAAACTAACTACACCATTTCATGAAGACCTTGATGAATACCATTTTCTTTTTGCTCCTGACTTGACTCAAAGAATAAAAGCGCAGCAAGGTGTCTTTCAATTATTTAAAGATCCAACTAAGGAATTTACCGAAGGATACAATCTGATGAAATTCAGAATACCTTCAAAAAATAAAATAGAAATAAAAAGAGATTTAAATGATCTTGGGATTTCTTATAAGACTGTTTATCCTGATTTTGATGGTCTCTGTTGGACGATAAATTACAATAAGCTTTGCATTGATCAAGCGAAATAAAGTATAATTCAGCCTAACAAAATACGACAATGCCAGCACACATAGTCGTATCATCTTACACGAATTATTATTTTAAAACGATTCCGATTTGCAAATTAGTATGAGGAAATTTGGTTGAAATTTTGAATTTCCATTTTGATGTGTTTCACAATAAACTGCAAGTTCCCAACAGTATTTATACCATTTTTTTGCCTGTATTTGGGATTGATGTAGTAAAGGATTCCAACATCGGCAAAAATTAAACTCAAAATATTTTGAACCTTCGTATAATCGCTTTAATTTAGTCAAAATTTATACTGTGGCGGTGTTTTTTAAACAAGACAACCATTAGAAGTAAAATATTATTTTTTATTTTTTTTGTATCGTTCTATCTGTTATTTTTTTAACTTTTAATAAATCAATATTATGAAATATTATTTTTTTCTTCTATTGACAATTAGCGTATTTTCGCTAAATATTTATGCACAAAACATAAAACGTAAAGCGTCTTTTGGAGCCTATGTGCTTGAAATAAATGATTCAATTGCAAAGGTTTATGAGTTGAAAATGCTTGATGGAATTTTGGTCGAAAAGATAATTCCAAACACAACTGCATCGAATCTTAAACTTGTCGAAAAGGATATAATTCTAAAAGTAAACGATGTCGAGATTAAAAACTCAACTACTTTTACTTCTACGATTAAAAATTTAAGAGAAAACGATGTCGTTTCGGTAAATATAATTCGAAGTGGTAAACCAAAAACACTTAAAGGAAAAGCTATTGGCAAACCTCTTGAAATATCAGACGATTATGAGATTATTTATGATGAAGTTTCATACAACAATGGTTATATACGAACGATAATTACTAAACCAAAAAATATAACAAAGGCTCCCACTATTCTTTTTATTCCAGGATATTTATGTTACTCACTCGATAATATTGGCAAGCATCCTTACGGACAGTTGGTTGATGGATTAACTAAAAAAGGATATGTCGTAATGCGAGTTGAAAAGTTAGGCGAAGGTGATTGCATAAATACTCCAAACTGCAAAGATGTTGATTTGCAAACTGAAATTGACGGTTTTGAAAAAGGGTTACAATCGTTGAAAAAATATGATTTTGTTGATACAAACAATATTTTCATTTGGGGACATTCGCTTGGTGGAATTGAAGCTCCTATTTTGGCTGAGCGAAATAAGGTTAAAGGGATTGTTGTAGCGGGAACCGGATTGATTTCGTGGTACGAATATATTTTAAACATGTTCAGGTTTCAAAATCCGTTGATGGGAGCCGATTATGTCGAAAATGAAGAGGAGATAGCTGAGTACAAAAAATTACTTTTTGAGTATTTAGTAATGAAAAAAACACCATTGGAATTGTCTGAAAATAAGAAATATAAAGAACTTTTAGAAAATGGAATGCAATTCGACGGCAAAGATAGAATTTGGGACAGAAATTATAAATATTGGCAACAAATCGATGATTTGAATCAACCCAAAGCATTCAAGAATTCCGAAGCACACGTGCTTTCGATTTGGAGTAGTGCTGACCTAGAAGCTTTTTCTGAAGACGAACACAAAACAATTGCTGACATTGTAAATTATTACCATCCAGGAAAAGGAACTTATTTAAGAATGGAAAATACTACACACGCTTTTGCCAAAGTAAAATCGATGAAAGACGGCATTGAAAATAGCAATTACGACTATATTATCAATAATTTTAATCCCGAAATTCTGGAAGAAACACACAAATGGATTCAAAATATTCTTCAAAAATAAATTAGATGAGTAAATTCAATGGTTTTCCTCGCACTTTTTGGATTGCAAATGTAATTGAGCTTTTTGAACGCTGGGCTTGGTACGGA
Organism: Bacteroidetes bacterium GWF2_33_38; assembly: GCA_001769505.1. Classification (GTDB taxonomy): domain Bacteria; phylum Bacteroidota; class Bacteroidia; order Bacteroidales; family GWF2-33-38; genus GWF2-33-38. The sequence goes on along the minus strand of MEOF01000004.1, from coordinate 22,022 downwards.
ATGTTTATTCCGCTATCGCTTTATTTAACCAATTCTACTGATACCGGAGCATTGGGGTTTTCTCAAATCGAAAAAGGAACCATAATGGGAGTCGTATCAGCCATGTTATATTTACTTCCAATAATTACAGGAGCTATTGCCGATAAATTTGGATATAAAAAAGTGCTGTTGATTTCACTCATGATTTTATCATCAGGATATTATTTGCTCACGTTTTTCACTGAATATTACAGTTTCTTTTTTGCCTTTTTATATCTTGGAATAGGAGCTGCATTATTTAAACCCATAATTGCGGCAACTGTTGCCAAAACAACCAATGAGAGTAATTCGTCAATCGGATTCGGAATTTTTTATCAAATTGTAAATATTGGAGCATTTATAGGACCGCTATTCGCATCTGAACTACGGGAAACAAGTTGGAATTACTTGTTCTATGCTTCGGCAATTGCAATTTTGCTTAATATTGTTTTGACAATATTTTTTTACAAAGAGCCCGAAAGAGAAACTGATGATTTACCATTTTTTAAATCTATAGCTAAGATTTTTCAAAATATTTGGCATGTGCTGAAAGACTTTCGATTTGCTATTTTTTTAATCATCATCATTGGCTTTTGGACAATGTATTTCCAATTGTTTTATACGCTTCCTGTGTTTATTGAGCAATGGGTTGATACAAGAATATTGTACAATTCTTTAAACAATATTTCACCTTCGCTTGCACAAATTGTTGGAACCGAAGTAGGCACAGTTGCAGCAGATAGAATTGTAAATATTGATGCAGGATATATTATTATTTTTCAAATTTTGGTATCGACTTTTGTAATGAAATTTAAACCGATTAATGCAATGATTGCAGGAATTATTGTTGCATCAATTGGTTTGGGAGTAACATTTATTTTTCAAAATCCATTTTTTCTTTTTCTTTCAATTTTGATTTTTTCGCTTGGAGAAATGGCAAGTTCGCCCAAAATAACGGAGTACATTAGCAAAGTTGCACCCAACGACAAAACAGCCTTATATATTGGCACTTCTTATCTGCCACTTGCAGGTGGGAACTTGTTTGCTGGAATAATTTCAGGAGTTGTTTATAGCAATATGTCGGATAAAATTTCGCTTTTGGAAACCGAATTGAGTAGTCGAAATATTGTTTTTCAAGAAATTTCGGATTCCTACACACAAAATAATTTTATTCAAGATTCGTTGATTCAACTCAATATGACAGAACCAGAATTAACTTCATATCTTTGGAATACTTATCAGCCTTCAAATATTTGGTATGTATTTACCGGAATAGGACTTTTTACAGCTTTGGCTTTGTTCCTTTTCAATAAATATGGAATTAAAAAAGGATAATGTTTTTGAAACAACTTGTAATCGAGGGTTTGTATAATTCGTCAAAACAAACTAACTTTATTACTTCATAACTTCTAAACTTTGTTACTTCATAAATTATAAATTAAAAAATGATTGTTGTTACAGGAGCTGCAGGATTTATAGCAAGCAATTTAGTGAATCGCTTAAACAAAGAAAATTTCAATGATATTGTTTTAGTTGACAATTTCGATAATCCTGAAAAAAATAAGAATCTGAAAAATAAAAAATTTTCTCATAAAGTTGAACGAAAAAATCTATTTCAGTGGATTGACGAGAATCATCGATTCGTGCAATTCGTTTTTCACATTGGAGCTCGTACCGATACAACTGAATTTGATAAAAATATTTTTGATGAGTTAAATCTAAATTATACAAAACAAGTTTGGAATAAATGCGTTGAATATGGTTTGCCAATGGTTTATGCTTCATCGGCAGCAACTTACGGTGATGGGAAATTGGGTTACGATGATAATCATGAAATAATTGAAAAATTAATACCCTTAAATCCGTATGGAGAATCAAAAAATGATTTTGATAAATGGGCTTTGCAACAAGAACGTAAGCCTTATTTTTGGGTGGGGTTGAAATTTTTTAATGTTTACGGTCCAAACGAATACCACAAAGGACGTATGGCTTCGGTTATGTTTCACGCATTTAATCAAATTCAAAAAAACGGAAAAATGAAATTATTTCGTTCGCACAATCCAAATTTTAAAGATGGCGAACAAACTCGTGATTTTATTTATATTGACGATGTTGTTGATGTATTGTATTTCTTTTTACATCATCGCAAAGATTCAGGGATTTACAATCTAGGAACAGCACAGGCAAGAGATTTCAACGATTTGGTTAAAAATATTTTTAAAAATCTAAACCTAATCGAAAATATCGAATACATTGATACGCCCGAAGATATTCGCGATAATTATCAGTATTTTACTCAAGCTAATATGCAAAAAATTCGAAACATTGGATACAATAGAACTTTCACCTCTTTGGAAGATGGAATTAAAAATTATGTTGAGAAGTTGAAAGCTAATATTTACAATTAGTTGATGTTGTTTCTATCGTATAACATTCAATAACTTATGTTCTAGATAAATGTAAAAAAAACCGGACAATATAAACTCTATTAAATTTTCCTGATTTGAATATCAGATATTATCTACTGTTTATTCTATTCGTGTTTTTTCAAATCGCTAAATTTATAACCCGGAGTCTTATATCTTCTCCAATAATAAGTTATGGAAGTGTAACGAAAAATAACTTCTATCCATGTGTATTTCAATAGTTTCTGAATTACCGCATACAAAAAGTAAAGAAAGCTCATTGCAATTATAGTATCGATAATCCAAATTAGCCACTCATTTGAAATTACAGCTTTATCGAACAAAATATTGGAAAGCAAATCGGTAAATGGAATAAAGAATAATAACAATCCGCTGAAAAATATTAAATGCGAAGCTTGAATTGATTTTTGTGGGCAATAAGCAATGCAACGCATACAACTTTCACAGTTGTGAGTCCAAAATGGTTTGCCGTTTACAATTTTAATTGCCTCTACCGGGCAATTTTTTACACAAAGTTGACAAGAGTTACATTCGCGGGTATAAATCAGTGTTTTAGCAAGAAAAAATCGTCCGATAAAGTAATAACCAAAACTTATCGGTACAATAAGTATATCTAATGGAATATCGATACACATACGTTTTAAATGTCTTTTGCCTAGAAAAATTGTTTGAATAAATTTTTTCGTTTTTTTCTCACAAGCATTGATAATAAAACGAACCGAATTTTGATTTAATCCTGGGTGTATCGAAATCCAATTTGAAGGCATATCCAGCGGATAGGCTCCTCGTATGTTGAAGTTTCTTAAAAACAATATAAGCATCGGTAACAACAATGCAATTCCTGATAAACCGGGAGTATTATAATTGAAAATTTTCATTCCGGCACGAGTATTCAATAAAAACGCATGATTTTTAGCGACTTTTGGGAATTTACTCATAAAACTCAGCATTGCTGGAACGGCATTAAAGCCATGAGTCGGATAACAAAAACCGAATAATGTATTTGCAGTGAATTCCTGCACATTTGGTTTATAATTTCTATCAATGGCGTGAATATGCGTTACGATTCCTCTGTTTTTGGCTTCGCTTATAATCCATTCCGAAGCCTTGAGTGCATTTCCTGTTCCTGTGTAGTAGTAAATTATAAGTTTGTCGTAAATCATATTCCGTTTATTGAATACAACTAATTTTTTCCCCAGCCCGCTAATCTAAAATTACAATTTATATACGATTTATCGATTTGAATATACGTTGAAGCACGTTGTTTCAGTGTCCATTTATTTATAATATCTTGTTTTTTATTTTCCATTGCCAAATCCTGTATTCGTTGATAGTCGTCGGTTAGATTTGCTTTATGGGGTATGGATTTCGATTTTAGTTTAACAATTTTGTAAACCGATTTTCCACCTAAGTCTTTTGCCTCGATGGTGTTTGATATTTCGTTGATTTTCAAACTATTAATTGCATAATATGTCGATGGGTCTAGTTGATTTGTTTCAAACTTCGAAGTTCCATTATATGGATTAAACATGTTTCCTCCACTAAATTTTGTGTCGTTATCTTCCGAATATTTTTCAGCAGCTTCTTCAAATGTTATTGAGTTGTTGCGGATTGCGGAAGCAATTGAGTCAAGTTTTTGTTTTACTCTTAATTTTTCGGCAATCGAAACCTTCGGGGTGAGCAAAATATGTCGCACATTTACCATTTCGCCTCTCTTTTCGATCAATTGAATAACATGGTATCCGTATTGTGTTTCGACTATTCGAGAAACTTCGTTTTCTTGTAAGTTAAAAGCAACAGCTGCAAATTCAGGAACTAAATCTTTTCGAGAAACCAAGCCCAATTCCCCTCCGTTTTTCGATGAACCTGGATCTTCGGAATACAAAACGGCTATAGTTGTAAATTTGTCTCCGTTCATAATTCTGTCGCGAAATCCTTTTAGTCGTTCTTTAACCAGCTCTTTTTCTTCGTCCGAAATTTTAGGGTTTATCATAATATGAGCTAGTTCTATCTCGGTATTTATAAATGGAATGCTATCTTGAGGAATGTCTTTGAAAAAGTTTCTGACTTCGGAAGGTGTAATTTTGACTTCTTCGGTAATTTTACTTTGCATTTTTTGTGAAAGAAGCTGGTCTTTAATATCTTGTCTGAAATCTTCTTTCATCTCAACAATTGTTTTATTAAAATATTCTTCTAATTTTTCGACCGAGCCAATTTGCGAAATAAAATAACGGAATCGGCTATCGAGAGCATCTTCTACTTCTTTGTGAGTAACTTCGATACTATCGAGTTCTGCTTGATTTATCAATAGTTTTTGATATAATAAATCTTCAAGTATTTCGCATTTCATATCGCTTGCCGATTCATACCCCTGTGCTTTGAGTTGTTGATGCTGATTTTCGATTTCTGACAATAAAATCACTTTGCCACCGACAACTGCAACAATTTGGTCAACTACTTTATTTTCCTGTGCAACAGCTGATTTATGAATGCATAAAAAGAGAATTAAGCCTAAGGGAAGTATTAAAAATATTTTATTCATATATTGTAAAGTCGTTATTTCGTAATGCGTTTTCGTAAATACTATTTTCAATTCGTTTTAACATTTCAAGTTTTCGTTTGTTGAGTATTATCAGTTGAATTTTGTCGGCAACAAATTTTACCGGAGGTTTTTCATCAATTAGTTTATACTCTTTAATATTTACATAGTATTTATATAGCGAATCCTGAGTATCGATGTTTTTATAGTACGCTAAAAACTGAACTTGATTTGGAACTACAGTTGGAATTTTATCCAAAATATCGTCGAGCCTAACCCATTCGTCTGCGAAATGGTATTCCTCGGCATATTCTATACAAAAAGCTTCTAAATCTTTCATCTGTTCGTCTTTTCCTGACCAAATCCAATTTTTAATTTTATATTGGTCGTTTACAGTACGTGGAATTTTAATAAATATTGCTTTAATTATGTTAAAATCAAGTTTAAACTCATCAGAAAATTTATCATAATATTCATTAATTTCATTTTCAGAAACAGTTGAATCAAATTTTTCTTTTAAAAGTTTTTGCTCGTAATTGTAAATAATTAACGAATTTCTATACTCTTCAACCTGATTGTCTATTTCGGTCATTTCGTCGGATAAATTCATTTTGGCTCTTTCGAGAATCAAATTGCTTTTTATCCATTTTTGAACATAATTTTTGGCAAATGCAACACTGTCGTTTCCTTTTAAGTTATAAGGAATTTTTGATACAACATCGATTCGTAAAAGTTGTTCGCTATTTATGCTGGCAATTATATCTTTATTATTGTCGGAACTTGTACCGCAGGCTATATATAGTATTGCAATAAGTACAAGTATTCCGAGTTTTTGAACCATAAAGATTATAATAATTATTTTATTGTTGAAAGAACTTCTTTATTCACATTAAACGAATACTTATCACGTAAGGATTTAATCCATTCTTTCTCTAAATATGTTTGATAATCAGCAGTAACCAATCCTTTTGCTTCTTGAAGTGTTTTTGGTGTCGGCGGAATCAACTTGTTTATCGAAACAACAACAATTTTATCGTCTTTCTTCACGTCAGGTTTTAAACCTACTGTCCATTCAACAGAGTCAATAATTTTATTATCTCCTTTATTGTAAACTTTATCTTCCAAATCAACTTTTAAAGTATCTCTATTTTGAGAAATTTTCACAAATTTCGCAGCCATTTCGTCAGCTGTGTATCCTTTTTTGAGTCTTGCTTCTGCAAGTTTTCGAACTTTAGCGGCAATTTCTGAATTTACACAAGTGTACATTGATGCATCAACTCGAGCATCCCACATATAATTCATTTTATTTTCATTGTGAAATTTATCTAATCCGGCAGTATCTTTTACCGCTTTTGTCCAAACAGTTTTATCGGTAAGTTCAAAAAGTAGAATACCATCGTGATATTCGTTCATTAAATATCTAAAATCGTCGTGCTTTTTCTCCAAAATTCCTTCTTCATAATCAAGTAGTTCATCTTCGATATAGGCTTCAAATTGTTGATTTATAAAATCATTCAACGGAATAACTTTTGTTTTCTTTTGAGCTGTTGCTAAACGATTTACAAAATCGGCTTGTGTGTATTTTTTATCAGCAAAGCTAAAAATAATTTTGCTCATGTTTTTTGTATCGGGAGCTTGCCATTTTCCTTCGAAAATTGATTCGTCAACAATTTTTTTGACCATCGCAAAATCATTTCTGTTTTCGGTAAATTTATATTCCGTTTTTAGTTCAGCGATTAATGTTTTTCGGCTATAATCAGAGCGAGAATCTTTGAGTACTTTCGTTTTTAAATCGGCTTGAACTTCTTCAAAAGTTCCAATTGATTTTCGGTCGATTAATTTAATAATATGCCAACCGAAAGATGTTTGAACAGGCTCAGATACATCGCCAATATTTTCGATTCCATAGGCTGCTGTTTCAAATTCAGGAACCATTCGACCTGTTCCAAACCAAGGTAAAATTCCACCTTGCACAGCCGAGCCTTTATCATCCGAATGTGTTTTAGCCAATTCGACAAAATCTTCTCCTGATTTGATTTTAGTAGAAATATCAAATATTTCTTTTTTAATTTCATCAATGGTTTCTTGAGTAGCATTTTTTGGGATTGCTCTCATGATATGTGCAACTTTTATTTGTCCTTTTGCATTACGTTTATCCGTTAATTTCAAAATATGATATCCAAATTGAGTTTTAACAGGATTTGAAATTTCTCCAATATTTAACTTGTAAGCAGCCGATTCAAAGGGATAAACCATTTGAAAAACGGTAAAATATCCTAAATCTCCACCATTTGATGCTGCCGAAGGGTCGTCGGAAACTTCTTTTGCGATTTTTTCAAAGTCCTCGCCAGCTAACAGCCGTTTACGAATTTTAAGTGCTTTGTTGTATGCAAGTACCGTATCACTTCCCTCTTCTATTTTAATTAATATATGGCTTGCACGTAAATCTAACAACATACGTTCATAAGCTTCTCTAAGAATTTTTTCATCGGCATTTTTATCTGTTAAATAAGGCTTTGCCAATTGCTTGCGATAACCCGAAAGTTCGTTTTTAAAACTCCTGCTTGTGTCTAAACCTAATTTTTCGGCTTCAATAACTTTCAATTTGAAATTGATAAACAGTTCAAGATAGTCTTCCACCGATTTTTGGTCAGCATTTTCAACATTACTATTTTTTCTGTAAATCCGTTCAAACTCTCCTTTTGTAATCTGTTTATCGCCAATGGTTAAAAGGATTGCATTGTTATCTTGGCAAAATAAATTTGTATAGGTAACTACAAAAACAATAATTGCTAATAATTTATTCATAATCATATTTATTTTTTTATTCTCTACTATAATTTGGTGCTTCGCGAGTAATGGTAACATCGTGCGGATGACTTTCAGTAATTCCTGCATTGGTTATTCTCATGAATTTTGCTTTATTTAATTTACCTATATTCTCGGCTCCACAATAACCCATTCCGGCACGAAGTCCACCTATTAATTGATAATAAACTTCACTTAAAACACCTTTATAAGGAACTCTGGCAGCAATCCCTTCTGGTACAAGTTTACTTACATCGTCTTCAACATCTTGAAAATATCTGTCTTTTGAACCTTTTTGCATAGCTTCAATTGAGCCCATACCTCGGTACGATTTGAATTTTCGTCCTTGAAAAATGATGGTTTCGCCCGGAGATTCTTCTACTCCAGCAAACAACGAACCCACCATAACAGTACTTGCTCCGGCAGCAAGAGCTTTTACAATATCTCCCGAATATCTTATACCTCCATCAGCAATTACAGGAACTCCCGTTCCCTCCAACGCTTTTACAACATTGTAAACGGCCGATAATTGAGGTACTCCAACTCCTGCAATTATGCGAGTTGTACATATTGAACCTGGACCAATTCCGACTTTTACGGCATCAGCACCTGCTTCGGCTAATGCAATAGCAGCTTCAGGTGTAGCAATATTTCCTGCTATAAAATCAATATGAGGAAAAGCACTTTTTGCTTTTTTCAGCATTTCAATAACACCCTTAGAATGTCCGTGAGCAGTATCAATTGTAATTGCATCTACATCGGCTTCGACTAATGCTTTTATTCTGTCAAAGGTATCACCGGTAACACCAACAGCCGCAGCAACTCTCAATCTTCCTTTCGAATCTTTACAAGAATTTGGTCTGTCTTTGGCTTTTGTAATATCTTTAAAAGTGATTAAACCTATAAGTTTGTTATCGCTATCAACTACAGGAAGTTTTTCGATTTTATGACGTTGAAGAATGTCTGAAGCTTTAGATAAATCAATCGATTGATTTGTGGTTATCAGGTTTTCAGATGTCATAACTTCGTGAATGGGACGATTAAAATCTGTTTGAAAACGTAAATCACGATTCGTAACAATTCCCAATAAAGTTTTGGTCTCATCAACAACAGGAATGCCACCAATTTTATACTCTTTCATATAGTTAAGAGCATCACCAACTTTCGCATCTTTGCTGATGGTAATTGGTTCGAAAATCATTCCATTCTCAGCTCGCTTCACTTTTTTTACCTGCTTTGCTTGCTCTTCGATGCTCATATTTTTATGAATCACCCCGATTCCTCCTTCGCGAGCTATCGAAATTGCCATGACTGCATCTGTAACTGTATCCATTGCAGCAGAGACAATTGGAGCATTTAAATGGATATTTTTTGAAAATTTAGTGCTTAGGTTCACTTCCCTTGGCAATACCTCTGAATATGCCGGTACTAGCAACACATCGTCAAAAGTTAAACCTTCTGAAATAATTTTATCGTCGAAAAATGACATTTGTAAATATTTTTAAGTATTTTTAAAATCGCAGCAATTTACAAAAATAGTATAAATTAATTCAGAAATAATTTCAGTTTTTCACAAATCTTAACATTTAGATGAATCTCTTTCAACAGACATTATTAAAATATTGGGGATACTCTGGATTTCGACCACTTCAGGAAGATATTATTAAATCGGTTTATGAAGGACACGATACTCTCGGTTTAATGCCTACCGGTGGAGGAAAATCAATAACTTTTCAAGTTCCGGCTTTGGCAATGGACGGTATTTGTTTAGTAATTACACCTCTCATTGCTTTGATGAAAGACCAAGTTGATAATTTAAAAAAACGTGGAATAAAGTCTATTGCTATTTATTCGGGAATGAGCAAAGAAGAACTTGATATTGCCTTAGACAATTGTATTTTCGGCGATTATAAGTTTTTATATTTATCTCCAGAAAGACTTGGAACTGAACTATTTAAAGTTCGTCTCGAAAAAATGAAAATTAGTTTCATTGCTGTTGACGAATCTCATTGCATTTCGCAATGGGGATACGATTTTAGACCATCGTACCTAAAAATAGCCGAGATTCGAGAAATGCTTCCAAAAGTTCCGATTCTTGCATTAACCGCTACTGCAACACCCGAAGTAGTTGAAGACATTCAAGAACGATTAAAATTTAAGGTTAAAAATGTATTCAGTAAAAGTTTTGAACGCAAAAATTTAGTTTATTTACTTCGTAATGTGGAAGATAAACCTAAACATTTATTAAAAATTGCGACTAACATTAAAGGAACTGGAATTGTATATGTCCGAAATCGCAAGAATACAAAAGAAACTGCTGAATTTTTGAAGCAAAATGGAATTTCGGCTGATTATTATCACGCAGGTTTAGATTCTGCAACTAGAGACAAAAAACAACAAAATTGGAAAAGCGGGGAATGTCGAGTAATTGTTTCGACCAATGCATTTGGAATGGGAATCGATAAAGACAATGTTCGTTTTGTTGTTCATTTAGATTTGCCCGACTCACTCGAAGCCTATTTTCAGGAAGCGGGGCGTGCAGGTAGAGACGAAAAACAAGCCTTCGCCATTTTGTTGTACAATAAATCGGATAAAATGAAGGTTGAACAGCGAATTGCACGCAGTTTTCCCGAAATTGAAGAAATAAAGAGAGTTTATATAGCTTTAGGTAATTACTACCAACTGCCAATTGGAGCAGGAAAAGGAATGGTGTACGATTTTAATATTATGGATTTTTGCGAAAAATACAAATTTGAAATTTTACGTGCTTATAATTCTCTAAAGATACTAAGTCGTGAGGGTTACATCGAACTTACCGAAGAAATTGACAATCCTTCAAAACTACATTTTGCTATGTCGCGAGATGATTTGTATAAATTTCAAGTAGCAAATGTAAAATATGACGATTTTATAAAATTTATTTTACGTACATACTCTGGTTTATTCAACGATTTTGTACCAATAAACGAAGACCAGATTGCGAAAAAATCGAAAACTAGCACTGAACTTATTCGGCAACTGTTACAAAAATTGAATAATGCAGGTGTAGTTCGATACATTCCACGAAAAAAAACACCACTAATAATATATACAGAAGAACGTCTCGAAGAAAAATCGCTGATTATCTCAAAAGAGAATTACGAGATTCGGAAAAAACGCTTTGTCGATAAAGTCGAAGCTGTTGTAAATTATGCAACAAGTACAACAAAATGCCGAAGTAAAATTTTACTCGAATATTTCGGCGAAAAAAATGCATACCGCTGTGGACAGTGTGATATTTGTACTCAACGGAACGAACTAGATTTAAGTCAATACGAATTCGATGGTTTTGTCGAAAAATTAAAGTTGGAACTTAAAGAAAAACAGGTTGATTTCGAGACTGTTGTTGATATGTTCCCCGAAAAAGAAGAAAAAGCAATTAAAGTCATTAAATGGTTGATTGACAACGGAAAAATTGTGAAAGACGGTAGTTCGCTAAGCTGGAAGAAGAAAGAATAAGCATTGACTTTTATTGCAGAAAGCCCTTAAAAGTCAATGCCTATATGTATTTAATTCTTAATAATCTTAGTCTTGTGAATTACGTTTGCATTCGAATCAAACAGATTAACAAAATAAATTCCGCTAATAAGTTTTGAAACATCGGTAGACTGATTTTTTGAAATAAGTATTAACTCTCCAAGCACATTATAAATTTCAAGGCGATAATTGTCGAAAGGTTCAATATTTAGAGCATCGGTAGTTGGATTTGGAAATATCGTAATATTCGAATTATTGAATTTATTCTCAACGGAATTCCAATTACAATACGAAATATTTTCATCTATAAACGCCAAATTAGCATCTATGAAAGGCTCACTAGTTGCAGTTTGAGTCAGGTCACAAAAATCAAAACTGCCCAAGAAATTACCTGCATTATATGTAGTTAAATATACTTGTATGCTTCCATTCGTTCCTCTGATGGTATCGAAATTCCACATATTGTATCCTATCAAAAGCATTCCTTCTATAACGAAACACGCATCATTATTTAAGGAATCGGCATTTAAAAAACTATTGTCAATAGCAAACCAAGCCGTATCTATGTTTTCAAAATATCCGGCATTAGTAGTACTATTAATACATCTTACGTAATCGTTATTTAAAAAAGTACCAATGTTTAAAAAATCGTGACCCATTGTCAAATTCGAATTATTCGTAAATGTTCCAAGATTTGTAAAATCATAAAAACCTATGTCCCCATTGTTTGTGAATATTCCTGCATTTGTACAGCTATCGGCTATAATAGTTGCATCTATATCGTTTAAGAAAGTTCCGGCATTGTACAAACTGTCTAAATATTCAAAAACTCCATAATTATTAATTAGGTTGTCGTTGTAAAACGTGTTAACGTCAATAAAATCGTTGTTGGTAATAGTACCATCGTTATACAAACTGTCGACACTTAAAATTTTACCATCGTTAATCATGTTCAAATAATTTGCAAATGTCTGAACATAAAGTGTATCGTTGTTTACAAACGAGCCCGAAGACATCAAAATTCGCTTTAAATCGACCGTTCCGTTATTGACAAAATCGCCACCATTAATCCATAAATCGCGTTGAGTTGCATCTTGCATCAAGCTTGCTCCTGCGTTTACTGTTATTGAACCAGTTGTAATGGCAAAATCGGTATTCAAGGTAACATCTGAAGTTATTACAGCATCGTAAGTTTGTGTGGGTACGCAAAAACAATCCCAAATCATTGGATTTGTCCAATTGCCGTTGCCGGTTGATGTTGCGGTTTGACTAAAAAGTTGGCTCATCGAGAAAACTAAAACCATTAAAGAAAGTAGAGATTTTTTCATATTTATTTTCATTATATTAATAATCGTTCGGTTTATTTTTGATTTTATTTGATAATCAAAGATATAAAATTAAAATTTTAAATTAAAAATTGTTTCTATTTCTGGTTCCGATTGTACCGTAATTGTTCCACCATGTAATCGCATAATTTGTCGAGACAGGCTCAAGCCAATTCCGCTACCCTTTTGTTTAGTTGTAAAAAACGGAACAAATATTTTATCCAGCACATCGGGTAAAATCCCGCAGCCATTATCCGTTACTTGAATACAAATTCGCCCTAAACTATTGATAAAAGCATTTAATTTGATTTCACCGTTTTGCTTATCGCCAATCGCATAAATCGAATTTTTAATCAAATTTATTAATATTTGTTCAATCTGTTGCTCATCGGCAATGAGCGAAATATTTTCAGATTCGAGACTGACTCCTATTTTTATGTTTTTGTTTTTGCATTCGTCTCCCATCAGCAATTGAACATTTTTAAACAAATCGACAATTTTTACAATTTTGAAATTAGATTTTGGTATTCTAGTGAGCGAGCGATACGACTCGACAAAATCAATCAACCCATTGCTACGCTTATGAATTGTAGATAAAGCATATTGAATATCAGAAATACTTTCGTCAGAAAAAGATTTGTGATTTTTCGCAGTTTCGTCGATTATGGAGTTAACAGTTGACGACAACGATGCGATTGGAGCAATGGAATTCATAATTTCGTGCGTTAAAACACGAATTAACTTTTGCCAAGCTTCTAATTCGTTTTCTTCCAATTCATATTGAATATTTTGAATCGATACCAATTTTATACACTTTTCGCCAATGGTAAACTCGGTAGCAAAAATCGCCAATTGAAACAAATCATCTTTTTCTTGAAACTTCACTAAGGTTCTATCGCCTGCCGGAAGCCGTTTGAGTACGCCCACCAAATCGGGATTTACATTATTCAGCTTGTCGATATGCGACAAAGAACTGATTCCAAACATCGACTTTGTAGCATTATTTAGCATCTCGACTGTTCCATCAGGCTGAAATGCGATTAAGCCAATACCTATATGATTTACAACGTTTTGTAAATAAATAAATTGTTGTTCTTTTTCGGCTCTTATTTTTTGAAAATCGCTAATTACTTCGTTAAATGTATTTTTTAAATCATCATAAGCCGTTCCCAAGCCATCAATTTCAAAACTACTTGAAAAATCAGAATAACGAATTGCTTGTAAAAATCGGATGAGATATTTATTCGTTTTTCGTATCAACTGAATTAGCAAATAAATCTGAAAAACGATAAATGCAGCGAGAAAGAAAGGAACGACAATGTAATTCAGCACCTGAATAGAATAGAAAAGTAAAAACAGCGAAATCGCAATTCCAACAATTCGAAGGACAAGATTAAATTCTAATTTTTTATAAATCATGTTTTTCCAATCTACGGTACAACGAAGCTCTGGTTAGTCCTAAATCTTTGGCAACCAAGCTAATATTTCCTTTGTATTTTTTCATCAATTTCTCGATAATTGTTTTTTCAATTTCGTCGAGATTGTACGAAGCAAATGCCAACTCTCCGGTTTTTTGTTCTTTGTTGGTAAGCATAAAATCTTCTTCTTGCAACATATCGTTATCGCTCATAATTACGGCTCGCTCAATGGCGTGTTGTAGCTCTCGAACATTGCCAGGCCATTCATATTTTATCAATTTTTTCAAGGCTGTTGCCGAATGTCGTTTGATATTCTTTTTATATTTTTTGGTGTAAATCGATAGAAAATGTTCTGCCAACACCGGAATATCATCTGTTCTGTCTCTTAACGCAGGTAGCTTAATTTCAACTGTATTGATACGATACAGTAAGTCTTGTCGAAATTTATTTTGGTCAACCAAATCGTGAATCGACTCGTTGGTTGCACAAATTAATCGAATATCAATCGGACGAGACTTTATAGCTCCAACTCTTGTAATTTCACGACGCTCAAGCACAGTAAGCAACTTCGATTGCATGGCAAAGGGAAGATTTGCAATTTCGTCTAAAAATAGCGTTCCACCCGAAGCAATTTCAAATCGACCTTGTTTGTCGCCTTTTGCATCGGTAAATGCACCTTTTTCGTGACCGAAAAGCTCGCTTTCAAACAACGATTCGGTTATTGAACCCAAATCTACGCTGATAAACACGTCGTTGCTACGAAGCGAGTTTCGATACAAAGCTCTCGCAACAAGTTCTTTACCTGTACCGTTTTCGCCAAGAATAAGAATATTAGCATCGGTTGCAGCAACTTTTTTAATGGTGGAAAATACTTCTTGCATTTCTTTCGAATTGCCAATAAAATCTTGAAAAGGTTGGTCGAGTACCTGCGATATTTCTTGCTGACGCGAACGTAAGGAATTTGATTCGCGTTTCGATCGGCGAAGTCGTACAGCAGACGAAACAGTTGCAATCAGTTTATCGTTTTGCCAAGGTTTTAAAATAAAATCGACTGCTCCGGCTTTAATCGAGCGAACAGCTTTCTCGGTATCTCCATAGGCTGTCATAAAAATTACAACCGCATCGGGATCGAGTTTAAGAATTTTTTCTAACCAAAAATAACCTTCTTTTCCGCTGATTGCATCTTTTTTGAAATTCATATCAAGTAAAATAACATCATAATCGTTATTTTTGATAAGTTCAGGTAACTTTTCAGGATAAATATTTGCATCAACTTGTTCGAAATGAGTTTTTAGCAATAATCGCAAGGCAAACAAAATATCTTCATTATCATCAATGGCAAGAATTTTCCCTATTTTATCGTTCATATTTAGCAAATTTTAATTGTCCTAAATTAATACGATTAAACAATTTAGCAAAAAAAATATTGTTCGTATTCGGACATGTCAAATTTCTGAAACAATTGGCAACCAAAATTTTGTATTTTTTAGATAATCGTTCTGTATGTTTATAGAAAGCATTTTAGTTATTTTTTTCGCAATAACGTATTGTTGTTTGACTTTTTGAAAACACTCTTGCTTTTTAAATTTTCGTTTTGTACATTTATAGTTATGAAGTTTTTTTTTACATATTTGATGATTTTGGTTTTATTTTCTTGCGTAAAAGACTCAAGTTATTTTAAAATTGAAAATCTAAACAATAATCAAATTACTATACTCGGACATAGAGGAATGGGGGAGTTGTATAAATATCCGGGGAACAGTTACGAAGCAATTTATCCGGTTATAGGTATTGGTGCAGATGGAACTGAATTTGACGTACAAATAACAAAAGATAGTGTATTGGTTTTGTTTCACGACTTAGAAATGAGCCCTAATTCCACATGTGATTTAACAATGTATTTGCACAATTGGTTTGAAATTGATGGATGTACTTATAATACAATTTTTCCAAATATTTACATTATTACTGTTGAAAATTTATTTTGCAGAATTCCAAATTTACATGAACTTACATTTTCGTTTGATTGTAAAATTCCTCAAAACATGCCAACTGAATTTTTACGAACTTTTGCTAGAGCAATTAAACGAATTTCTGAAAAATATCAAATGACTGATAAAATACTAATTGAAGGAAATGAATATTTTATAAAAGTATTGCAAGAAGAAGGTCTTCAAAATAAATTATTCGTTTCGGGAACGGGAGATTTAAACAAAAGTATAACATTAGCCAAAGAAATGAACACTTTTGGAGTTGCAATTGACCAATCTTACGTTACTGCTGAAGATGTGAAAAAAGCCCACAACGAAGGCTTATTTGTTATGTTGTGGGGTGCTAAAACAAGACCTCAGAGCATAAAAATGATTGAGAAAAACCCAGATATCGTTCAGTCGGATAAGCCAATGTATGTTCTGAAAATATTCAACCGATTTAATTATGATTATAATATACCTTAGAGTGAATATTATAAATAATAGAACTCTTAAAAATTACTGATTTGCTTATTTTATTGAGTTATCTAAGAAAAAGGATTTTCGATTTACAGTTCAGATTCGGGTAATGCCTATTTCGTTTCGTTATTAATTCAATGTCTTCATTAATTCGATACCCAAATAAAAAAACTGATTCACATTTGGATCATATGCTGAGACATTTGAAAGTATTATTATACCATCTTTCTTATTTATATCTAAAATAAGAAAAGCACAATAACCCCAGATTCCACCGCCATGATAATGCAAGTCACCATTATCATCTTTTCTTATTTGCCAACCAAGAGCCATTTCATAACCATCCCAACAACCATTTTTGTTTGTCATTACTCTAGTAAGAGCTAATTCTTTATTTTCAGGATCAAACTGGGCTAAAGCAAATTTTGACATATCTTCAATGGTGCTAAATATACTACCTGCTCCTTTAAGTGCTCCGTCTTCATAGTTGGGCATTGCAATGCCATTATTATACCTTGGTACAATATACTCTGAAATATCTTGTGTATTTGAACTGGAACGTGTCATATTGTATCTTGAGAAAATCAAACTATCTAGCAAATACTCATATTCTTTTCCTGTCCACGAGGATAAGGTATAGGCTAATAAACCAAAACCCAAATTGGAATATTCTGATTTAGAATTTTGCTGGTAGGATAGTGTCATTCGTTTTTTCAAATATCTTTCCAATTCCTTTTCTCCATAGTGTTTAAATGGATTAGAAAAATCCATAAGGAGGTATTTGCCAATGTCACTTGGCTCTTTAGATAAACCTGAAGTATGGTTTGCCAGCTGTAAAAAGGATATTTCAATATTGTTATTGAGTTTGAATTTAAGATATGGATTTATTTTTTCATCAAGTTTGATTTTACCATCTAACACAAAATTTGCTAATAATGTTGCTGTAAATACTTTTGTTATTGAACCAATTCCAAATGCCTTTCTAGAGTTTTCAATTGACATTAAGGTATCATTCAATTTTTCAACACCATAGAAAAACACTTCACCATTTTTAATAATAGCCAATGAAGCCTGTGTTTTATTTGGATAATATTTAAGTTTCTGATAAATTAAGTTTACTTGATCTTTAGAGAGTATACTGTCTGCATTTGTAAGATTATTATATGTTGTATCTGACTGTCCATGAGAGGTAGATGCAAGCAGTAGAAATAAAATTGAGATGAATGTGTTTTTAATCATCTATTTTCCTTCTTTTAATGAACGCTAACATCGTTATAAAAACATTTTAATTTTTAAGGAGTAATTCTAAATGCTTTCTTATTTCGAGAGGAGGAATCGGAATAACTTTGTTGTTCTCGTCAGGAAATGCAGCAATCAAAATTTTGTCGTCGCTTAATTCTTGCATCCAATTTAAAAATTCATAAATTTTCATTTCTTCTGCTTCGTATTCTTCCCAGTCGTCTTGGACATAAAATTTGGTAAATTCTTTTTCCGGCCAAATAGGCAAATATTCTTGTCCCTTATCGTCTTCGAACATTGCAAACATTCCATCAATAGCTTTTAATAACCAAACTGTTTTTGTTTCAACTGCTTTATCAATTAAATATTGATAACGTTCACCATCTGTTATTTGCAATGCTTTTTTCATTTGATTCGATTAAATTTAGGCATGTAAAATTACTAAAAACGATTGAGAATAATGATATATTTCTACAAAGAAGTTGTCAAATTAAAATTTATGCTTTCATAAAAATACTTCGAATAGAATATAATAAGAAAAAAATATTTCCACTTTCTTCTTAACGAACTTTACGAACTTTTTAAACATTAATAGTATATTTGTTTCTAAATCAAAATACATTGAGCGATTCGAGCAAAATAGTAAAAACGCCATTGATGCAACAGTATTTCAGGATAAAAGAGAAACATCCTGAGGCAATTTTGTTGTTTCGGGTTGGTGACTTTTACGAAACTTTCGACGAAGATGCCGTAAAGACATCAGAAATTTTAGGAATTACTCTCACAAAAAGAGCCAATGGCTCAGCTTCGTTTGTTGATTTAGCGGGTTTTCCATATCATTCGCTCGATACGTATTTACCTAAACTTGTAAGAGCCGGTCAACGTGTTGCCATTTGCGAGCAACTCGAAGATCCAAAACTTACCAAAAATATTGTAAAAAGAGGCGTAACTGAACTTGTAACTCCAGGTGTTTCGTTCAACGATAATGTGTTGAATCATAGAGAAAATAATTTTTTGGCTTGTGTATATTTTGGTAAAATAGCATATGGCGTTGCTTTTGTTGATGTGTCAACGGGAGAGTTCCTTATTTCAGAAGGTAGTGCAGAATATATCGACAAATTATTGCAAAGTTTTCAACCTAAGGAAGTGCTATTTGAAAAAGGGAAAACCGATTTATTTAAAGAACATTTTGGAACTAGATTTTATACCTTTCAGCTCGACGAGTGGACTTTTAACGAAGATTCTTCAAATGAAAGATTGTTGAAGCATTTCGAAACAAAATCACTGAAGGGTTTTGGTGTTCAGAATATGCAAAGTGGAATTATTGCTGCGGGAGCTACTCTCCATTATTTAGACTTAACTCAACATGAAAATTTAAAACATATAATTTCTTTATCACGTATCGACGAAAACAAATTTGTATGGCTCGATAAATTTACGATTCGAAATTTAGAATTGTTTAACACGATTAACGAAGGCGGAAAATCATTAATCAACATCATCGACAAAACAATTTCTCCAATGGGTTCTCGTATGTTGAAACGCTGGGTGGCACTTCCATTAAAAGATATAAAACCAATTGAAGAACGCCAAACGGTTGTTCAATATTTTATCGACAATTACGATATAAAGCGAACTTTTGAACAGAATCTTAATCAAATAGGCGATTTAGAACGAATAATTTCGAAGGTTGCTGTTGGAAGAGTAAATCCACGAGAAATCAACCAATTAAAAAATGCATTATCAGCAATTACAAACATAAAAGATCTTTGCGAAAAGGCAAATGACTCGACCTTACACCGAATAGGCGAACAATTAAATCCTTGCAAATCGATTCTAGAAAAAATAGAAAGGGAAATTTCACCCGATCCTCCAGTTCAAGTTGCTAAAGGAAATGTTATTGCAAGCGGCGTTTCTGCCGAACTCGACGAATTGCGTTCCTTGCTCAGTGATGGCAAAGATTACATGATCAAAATTCAGCAACGAGAGTCTGAACGTACAAGTATTCCTTCGCTGAAAGTCAGTTTCAATAATGTATTCGGGTATTATATCGAGGTTCGAAATACCCACAAAGATAAAGTCCCCGACGATTGGATTCGTAAACAAACCCTTGTGAGTGCCGAACGCTATATCACAAGCGAACTTAAAGACTACGAAGAAAAAATATTGGGTGCCGAAGAAAAGATTTTGACAATTGAAACCAAGCTTTACAACGAAATAATTATTGAATTGGCAAACTATATTGCTCCAATTCAGTTAGATGCAAATTTAATAGCACAACTCGATTGTTTGCTTTCTTTTGCAACGGTCGCTTTATCCAATAATTATGCTTGCCCGAAAATCAACGATACAAAAATTATAGATATTAAAGAAGGACGGCATCCAGTAATCGAAAAACAGCTGTCAATAGGAGAGGAGTACGTGTCGAATAATGTATATTTGGATAACGATAAGCAACAGATTATCATTATTACTGGTCCAAATATGTCGGGTAAATCGGCATTATTGAGGCAAACAGGCTTAATTGTTTTATTGGCTCAAATAGGTAGTTTTATTCCTGCAAAATCAGCTGAAATAGGTTATGTCGATAAAATTTTCACTAGAGTAGGAGCATCTGATAATATTTCGCAAGGAGAATCGACTTTTATGGTTGAAATGAACGAGGCTGCAAGTATTTTAAATAATATTTCAGAACGGAGTTTAATATTGTTGGACGAACTAGGACGAGGAACAAGCACATACGATGGAATCTCGATTGCCTGGGCAATTGCCGAATTTATTCACGAACACCCGACAGCCAATGCGAAAACCATGTTTGCAACGCATTATCACGAACTAAATGAAATGGAAAATTCATTTAATCGAGTTAAGAATTATAATGTTTCGGTTAAAGAGGTTAATAATAAAGTAATATTTTTAAGAAAATTGGTACGAGGAGGAAGCGAACATAGCTTCGGGATTCATGTTGCTCGCATGGCTGGTATGCCAAAAAGTGTAGTTAAAAGAGCCGAATCGATTTTAAAAGATTTAGAAAAATCTCATTCAAAAAACACATTAACAAAACCAATTTCAGATTTGTCGCACAATCGCGAAGGCTACCAATTGAGCTTTTTTCAACTCGATGATCCTGTGCTATCACAAATTAGAGACGAAATTGTAAAAATTGATGTTAATAATCTAACACCATTAGAAGCATTAAACGCTTTGAATGAAATTAAGAAACTTTTAAATAAATAGGTTAAATTTTTTTTGCATTAAAAGAAGATTATTATATCTTTATATTTTAATTATTAAAACGAAAAGTTATGACAACCGACAAGAAAAAAATAGCAGCAAAAGAGCTTTTGGATTTACCGGGTGAAGTTTGGAAAGAATTAAAATTCACTGAAAGACGTTACGATGTTAGTAACAAAGGAAGAGTAAAAAGCTACTTTTTTAAAGAAGACGGCAAAATAATTAGTCCAGGTTATATTAAAGATTTTGCAGTTGTAAATTTGAAAGTTGATGGCAAAATTAAATCGTACTATGTACACAAACTTGTTGCCGATGCCTTTATTAAAAAAGACAAAGAAGCAGGTGTAGTAATTCACCTAGATTGGAATGCTCGAAACAACGAAGTTGAAAATCTAAAATGGATATCGAAAGTAGCAAGTTATACCAGAATGCATGCACGACTTGCCGAACTAAGATTAGAAAGAGGCAAATTGGTTACTGCAGCCAAATTATCGGTAGAAGATGTAAAGGCTATTAAATCAATGATTAAAAAAGGAGTTAAAGCCAAAGTTATAGCTAAGATGTTTTGTATAAGTGAAATGCAAATTTCTAGAATCAAAAACGGTTTTAATTGGTCAGAAGTAACGATCGATTAAAAAAATATATTGGAATAAATGCAAAAATATTTGCAAAGATTTTAAAAAGTAGTATTTTTGCAGTCCAATAATGCGAAAGTAGCTCAGTTGGTAGAGCACGACCTTGCCAAGGTCGGGGTCGCGGGTCCGAGTCCCGTCTTTCGCTCAACGTTGCCCAGGTGGCGGAATTGGTAGACGCGCAGGACTTAAAATCCTGTGAACATTATGTTCGTGCCGGTTCGATCCCGGCCCCGGGTACAGAAAAGCCGAGAATTTTTTCTCGGCTTTTTTTGTTCATTAAACAATCATTAAACATTTTTTGAAGTGTTCCGTGTACTCCGTCAAAATTTACTGGCGGAGCCATCTCATATATAACATTTTGATAAAGATTTAGGAATGAAATATTCGATAGATTTTTTAATCTATATTTTATGC
>MEOF01000003.1 GCA_001769505.1 Bacteroidetes bacterium GWF2_33_38 | reverse complement strand
GTCTGAATATTTTTATCTCTCGTTAAATCGCCTTATTTTTAGTCAAAAATTAAAACAAATAGCTGGTTTTTAGACGAACTGACGGTGGCGGTATGAAACGTTGGGGAATTCATGGACACGAACCTATCAACCGATAAGAACCTTGCCAGCGAGTGATGCACTTGGCATACCACTTAAACCCCAATGTTTTATAACCGCGTGTTAGTCCACGTTTTTTATTTTTTAATCAATTCTGGAAATATTTTTTCAACAAGGCTATAATTTATAATCTGTGCTTTTGCTGAATCTTTAATTCCAGTAATTTTTTGCTTTAATTTATTTGAGCTATCCTGTTCTTTAATTAGCAAAGGTTGATATAATCTAATTGCTTGATGATATAAATCAAAATGCTCTGGTCGTGAATCAATCAATCTATGTGAGATTTGAATTTGTTTTTTGAAAGCGTAACCAATTATCTTTCCAAGTTTTAAAGATAAAATATCAATAATAGTCTTTCTTAGTTTATGGTCATCATGAAACGCCTTGATTAACTCTAAATCATCAAGTTTAATACAAATTGTTGCCAGAACAACCCTATATTCGAAAGTATAATTATCAATGCAGTCCTTTGTCTTCACATGTTTGCTATATAACTCAAGAACGTGTCGTTTCTCCAAATCCGAAATTTTAAAACCATTTAGAAACAACTCAAGAACCTTTGTATCTTCGCCATTTAGGATTAAATCTATTAAAGGTGATTGGCTTAATTTTAATTCAACTTTTAATTTTTCGCTTTCGCCGTCTACATCATAATAGTAAACTTTAAAAGTATCTGAATCAAAAGTTAAATCATGTAATCTGACAAATTCAAAAGCCCATTTGTAATCAATATAGTTATTTTTAATTACAGGCTTTTGGTAATTGCATTTTAAAACTAAATCATTTTCTTGTATTGATTTTAATTTTGCTTCCTCATCCAACTCAAACCCATTTCTATTGTTATTGTAAAAGACATCACTTTGAGTGAACTTTCTTCTATCATCGTCGGTTTCAAACACGCTAAACACCCAAATAATAAAAGTACTGTTTTCCTTATAAAACTCCTGTCTAGAATTTATAACACTTAAAAATGTAGTAGATAATTGAAGTTCAAAAACGACAGATTTACCTAAATATTTAGACGAAACATCAGGTTTTTTCCAGATTTTGGGAATTGCTTGATGTTTATTTATCATTTCTGTATCAACAAACTCAATACCCTTGGAATTATCCCTATTAGCAGCAAGGGAATTTGCAATAAACATTTTTAACTCCAAATGCAAATCACTTTCCTTTGCACCATTATATTTAATTCTAAGCAACTCCTCCTTTGTGTATTTGCTATTTGTTTTGATGGAACAGTCATCACTATCTTTCAAGTGGGCAAAGTGAAGAATCTTTTTCGAATCAGCCTGACCTCTAATCTTTATGGCTTGTCGACAAAAATAACAAACAAAACGAGGTGTATTTTCCCTAATTGCAGTTTCAAATTCGTATCTCAGTTTAAATATTTCATCAATTGATTTTTTGAAAAAATCAGAAGCAAAAACCTCTTTCCCTGTTTTCAGGTCAAGTACGCTTTCAATTGTTCTCTTATATGTCGGTTCTGTTTTAATCATAAATCTGTGAAGTGCACTGTCCTAAAATGTGGACTAACTCGTTTATAACCGTACCAAAGGTACGCAGATACATCTAAATTTGGTTGTATATGTGCACCTTTTAGTGAATACTATTTTTACAAATATACAAAAATAGCTAATAATTCTAGTTTCATTTTTTTTATGACTCAAGTACAAATAAAATTATTAAACCCAGCTGTAATTAAAAAGAAAGTATTCTCACATGAGTTCGAAATGACAATAAATTTTGAAACGTATTGCCCTATATAAACCTTGTAAACATTTTTTTGTCCTAGTTGGTGTTATCACTCCATCTTGTAATCTCTAGAATTTTGGACAAGACACTATGTTATGCTTTCGTTTCATTTTCACTTTAGGAGATTGATTAAATTCGTAAACAATCGAAACTTCGTGAGCTCCGCCGGTAGAGCCAATTAAATGCGAAATCGTAAAATCGTAGCTATACCCAATCGTTAATTGTATGGTTTTAAAACCAACCAAAAATATTGCAGCATCGTTGTATTTGAATCCAGTTTGCGAATCGGTTATTAAAGGTAGTCCACGATACCAGATTCCAAGTACCAATGGAGCTTTGTACCAATAAGCACCAAAAGTCAATTGTTTAAATTTGGCTTGTTTTTGAAACAAAAGGCTCACGGTCATGCTTTCTTCGTTGAAACGTCCCATTCTTTTATTGATGTCAATTTTTTTTCCTAAAAAAACGCTTGTTTTCAACGGAACCGAACTTTCATTTCCTAAAAACGACTGGTCGGTTTTAAGCATATGGTCGAATGTAACTCCTGCCCAATGTTTACGTGAATAAAACAGAGCCGAAGATGAAAAATCTAAGTATCCAACCCTATCGATTGCAAAATTTTCGATGGTATGTGGCGTAATTCCGTATAGCGAAATCTGGTCAACAAAAGTTTGTTTGTCGAAATTAACACTACGTTGCGAATATAGGAAATGTAATCCTGGTCGGGCGTACCATTTATTATTCAACCTAATATTATACGAATATTGCCAACCTACGGTTGTTGTACTTAACTCTCCAGTTCCAGCTTGGTCGCGAAAAAACAATAATCCAATTCCACTTTTAAGCGAGCGAATGTAATGGTCAACCGAAAACGAATACGTTACAAAATCGCCCGGCAATTGAGGCCATTGGTCGCGGTAATTCATTACAACTCGGCTTCCATCTGTAGCACCTGCAAACGAAGGACAAGTAAATAAGGGAGCGGCATAGAATTGCGAAAAATGAGCATCTTGTGCTTTTACATTTCCGAAAAGGGCTAATGCAAGTAGGAATAATAATATGTTAATTTGTTTTCTCAAGTACAATGCTTTTAAATAAATCCTGAACTTTTAGTTTTTCTGTCAAATCAATTTCGTATTCGTAAGTTTGATAGCCTTGCGATTCAACTTTCAATTTATATTTTCGGTATGGCAACAACACAAATACATATTTTTGTGAGTCGGTAGTTGTTCGATAAATTCCATGAATTTTGTTTGTCGATAAATCGGTAATGGTAATTTCTGCCTCAACTTTTTCGACATCAGGATTTTTCGAAGTAATAGCTCCTCTTAACATTACATAGTTTGAAGGATTTTCGAGCATTTCGACTTCGTAAATATCATTTTTTCCAAAACCACTTTCTTTTTCCGACGAATAGTATGCTTTTTTTCCGTTTGCCGAAACAACGAAGAAAATATCATCTTTTGCGGTATTTATTGGGTGTCCAACATTCTTTGGTTTTGCCCAATTTCCATCAATGTTAAGTTTGCTTACAAAAATATCGTACTCCCCCATATTTTCATGTCCCTTTGAGCTAAAGTAAAAAGTTTCGCCGTCAGGGTGCATAAATGGTGCATCTTCGTCGTATTTAGTGTTAATTGTTTCGCCCAAGTTTGTTGCTTTACTCCATTTCCCATCGGGTAATTTTACTATTTTATAAATATCTTTTCCGCCAAATCCGCCCGGTTTATTACTCGAAAAATAAAAAACATTTTCGTCTGGAGACAAAGCACCACTTGCATTCCAACAATATTTACAATTAATATCTCCCTTCATTTTTATGGGTTTTGTCCATTTATTTGCAGTAAATATCGATTCATAAATATCTCCTCCCGATAAATCTTTATTTGTTCGATAAATGTATAATTTCTTGCCATCTGATGATATCGAAACGGTTGCATCGTGAGTAGCGGAATTAATTGGTTCGCCTATATTTTCTGGAATTGCCCACTCCGCCCCTATTTTTTTTGAAACATAAATATCTTCATAATATTCTCCATTGGGGTCAAGTCCACCAATGCTACCCTCTCGACGCGAAGTAAACAACAATGTTGAGTCGTCGGTTGTTATCAAGGGAACATACTCGTTGTATTGAGTATTAATAATTTTTCCAAGATTTTTAATATTCAAATTTTCTGGTTCAGCATACATTTTTTTTGCATAAATCGACTTTTGTTTAAAATACTCAATGTCTTGATCCATAACATCGATTTGTACATTATTTTTATAAGTATCGAACTCCGTAATAGCTTTATCGAATTGCTCATTATAATGATAAATTTTCGCCATATAATATCTCGAATTTGGATATTCTTCGGTAGCATTTTCAAAATATGAAAGAGTCTTAATAGACCTATCATTTTTTTGGAATAAACAAACTCCAAACTTGTAATTCAAATCTTTATTTAAACTATCTAATTTTAATAAATTATCGTAAATAGGCAATGCTAAATGATAAAAACCACTCTCGTAATATACGTCGGCTTCGATATATTTTTTCATTTCAGCTTTTGAAAAAACATAAAGTTGACTGAAAGCCGAAATACTTATCAGTAGCAAAAAAAACGATACGATGATTTTATTTTTCATTTTACTATTTAATGATACAATGTAATATCTCCTGCTTTGACATATTCTTTTCCGTTTGAGCATTTCCACCTAGCTTTGTAGACATAAACATCTTGCTGTGCTATTTTACCTTTAAAATATCCATCCCAACCAATCATTACATCTTCGCTATCGAATATTTTTTCACCCCAACGAGTATATATTTCTAAATGATATTCATCAATTTTACGTGAAACCGGATGGAAAATTCGGTTGCTGTAATAATCTTCGTTTTCCCAATTTCCACCAATCGGACCATCTTGATTTGGAATGAATGCATCGGGGAAAATCATTTCGCACGAAGAAGAAACCGTTACAGCATCTTCGATACGCATTGAGTCAACACAACCATGTTCGGTATAAACTTCAAACAAAATATCAAATGTACCTTCTTCTTCAAAATAATGAATTGGTTCTGCTTCGGTTGAAATAGTTCCATCACCAAAATTCCACAAATATGTAGTTCCTCCCTGCGAATTGTTATAACAATGTATTGGTGTTTCTAAAGCAGTAACTGTTGTTGGTTGAACTGTAAAATATGCACTTGGTTCAGGGTATACTGTAATTACACCATACGTATCGTCTTGACCCGACTCACCATATGCTGTTAACGTAATAACATAAACTCCCGAATTTTCGTAAACGTGAAGCGGATTTTTAACCGTATCAGTTGTACCATCGCCGAAGTCCCACAAATATGAAGTTGCAAATATCGAATTATTTGTAAACTGAACTGGAAGTGGAGGACAATCATCTTCAGTCATAATAAAACTAGCATTTGGCGGCGGTTTAAGCAATCCTACTTGATGAAAAACGGTTGTTATACATCCGTTTGCATCGGAAACATTTATATAATAATTTCCGGCACATAAGGCAGCCTGAGTTGCTCCACTCATGCCATTTGTCCAGCTGTATGTGTAACTTGGTGTTCCACCATGAACTCCAATGGTAACATAGCCATCGCAATCACCGTTATAATTTGCATCCATGCTTGCTAAAACATATGCTTCCAGCGTATCGGGTTCGTTGATAATAAAACTAGAATCTAAGAAGCAACCATTCAAATCGGCAACATGAACATTGTACTCTCCAACCTCAACATTTATCAAATCTCGACTTAATGTTCCGTTGCTCCACAAGTATGAATATGTTGGAGTTCCTCCGCTTACGGTCAAAATTACGTCTCCATCGTCATCTCCATTACACGAAACATCGTTAATCTGAGCTGATATTTGGAGAGCTTCGGGTTCAAATACATTTACCGAAGAAATTAAGTTGCAATTATGAGCATCGGTTATTGTAACAACATAATTTCCAGCTGTAAGATTCGATAAATCTTGAGTATTTTGCCCATAATTCCATGCATAAGCATAATCAAGAACTCCTCCTATTACAGTTAAGTCAACATCGCCATTATTGTCGCCAAAACATTTAACATCAGAAGCGGTTAAGGTGCTAATTAATTTATCGGGCTGAGTAATGGTAATCATTTCTATTTCGCTGCATAAATGAGCATCGGTTACCGTAACAACATAAATTCCGCTTCCTATTTCACTCAAATCTTGTGTAATATTTCCCGGACTCCAAGCATATAAATATGGTTGAGTTCCTCCAATAACCGATAAATTTATACTGGCATCACGATTTCCAAAACAATTTACATTTTCAAATGAGCTAGACAATAACAACGAATCTGGTTCTGTAACCGTAAATTGATTTGTAATATCACAGCCGTTTGCATCACTTGCCTCAACAGTATAGATTCCTGCATACAAATTTGAGATACTGCTTGATGTAGATCCTGTATTCCATAAGTATGAGTATGGAGTTGTACCTCCTGCAATAACTATATATGAACTTCCATTATTTTCACCTTTACACAAAACATGTGAACCTGAAATTTGTGAATACAAAGGAGATACAGGCTCGGTGATCGTTATATTTGTGTTAGATGAACAAAGATTAGCATCAGTTACGGTTATCGAGTATATATCAGCAGTCAAACTATCAATATCTTCTGTTATTTGACCATAAGTCCAAAGATATGAATACGGATTTGTACCTCCCGAAGCGCTTACATTTATTGCTCCGTTGTTGCCTCCTTTACAATTTACATGTGTTGGAATATATGCAATATTTATCGAATTCGGTTGTAAAATTTCAATTACTTGCGATGCTGTACAGCCTTGTTCATCAGTTACTGTTACTTCGTAATTATAAGGCGATAAAGCCGATAAATCCTGACTGGTTTGTCCATAATTCCACAAATACATATAATTTGGGGTTCCTCCCGAAACGGTAATATTAATTGATCCATTATTATATCCAAAACAAGTTATGTTTTCATGAGTTTCGGTAATTGTTAATGGGTTTTCAGGCTCAATTATTTCAACGTCATCGGTAATTGAACAATTGTTGGCATCAGTAATTGTAACATTATATGTTCCGGCTTGAATATTAAATAAATCTTCACTAGAAGCACCATTACTCCAATCAAATGTATATGAGCCAACTCCTGTTCCCCCTGTTACTACAAGATTGATAAGTCCATCGCTTCCATTATGACAATTTACATCGGTACTAAAAATTTCGCTTATAAGTTGGTTTGGTTCAAATATATCCTGATTTATAAAAGCTCTGCAATTGTTCAAATCTGTAAGCGTAACTGCGTAATTTCCTCCAGAGAGATTAGAAATATCCTGAGTTATTTCATTGTTACTCCACAAATAAGTAAATGGAGGAGTTCCTCCGCCTGAAGTCGATAAATCAATGCTGCCATCAGCATCTCCATAACAAGTAACATCATCGTAAGTAACAGACAAATCAGGAGCACCAAGGTCATTTACATTGATTGTAATACTTTGACTACATGAATTTTCGTCGGTAATTGTAAGCGAATATGCTTCTGATGGAATATTAATAATCGAATCGTTTGTTGAACCAGTTGACCATAAATAAGAATAAGCACCCGTACCTCCTACAGTCGATGCTGTTGCCATTCCAGTTGAATCGTTACACATCGACATGCTCGAAATTGGAGTGATTATGATTTGTGCTGGCTGATTTAAAGTTATATTTTCGGTCTCGATACAGCCATTTGCATCAGTTACGGTAACTTGATAAATACGAGCATTCAAATCAACAATATCTTGTGTAGTTTGTCCGTAATTCCACACATAAGTATAGTTTGGCGTTCCACCTGAAACATTCAAATCAATATAACCATCGTAGCCTCCATAACACGATACGTTTGATTGATAATATGTAATTGTAAGATTATTAGCAGGTTCATCAACATCAACTTCGGCAATTGCCTCACAATTATTTGCATCGGAAACAGTAAGGTAAAACGTTCCTGCTGGTAAATTACTTATGTCTTCGGTTGTTGAACCATTGCTCCAATTATATTCATATTCAGGAGTTCCTCCGCTAACTATAACGTATGCGGAGCCATCGTTTCCTGATTTACAATTAACATTTTCGTAATTAATATTTGCGAATAGCGAATCGGGTTGAGAAATAGTAACTATTTCTGTTGCTGTACACGATTTACTATCGGTAACTGTTAGGGTGTAATTCCCTTCTGATAAGCCCGAAATATCTTCAAACCCATCGCCATTAATCCATTCGAAAGAATAAGATGGAGTTCCGCCAGAAACGGTGATATCGATAGAGCCATCATTCATACTATTACAAGAAACATTTTGAGCAATCGAACTAATTGAAATTTGGGTTGGCTGTGTAATACTTATCAATTTTGTTTCGGTACAAGTTCTCGCATCAGTAACCGTAATTTCGTAAATTCCAGACTCAATATTATTCAAATCTTGAGTAAATTGACCAAAATTCCACAAGTATGTATATGGAGATGTGCCTCCACTAACGCTAATGTTTATACTTCCATTTGAATAATCATAACAACTTACATTTACATGTGATTCGTTAATAACAATTTGCTGCGACGGTTCATTTACCTGAACTGATGCAGTTGCTGAACATGACTTGCTATCAGTAACAGTCGTTTCGTATAATCCATTGCCAACATTAACTAAATCTTGTGTAGTTTGACCGTAGTTCCATTGATAGAAATAATTTGGGGTACCTCCGCTAACAGTCATATTTACACTCCCATCAGAGCCGCCGTTGCATAATACGTCTGTTGTTACAAAACTTATACTAATTGAATCGGGTTGCTCAATTATCACCGACGACGACGAAATACAATGATTTTCATCTGAAACTGTAACAATATAAGGTCCGGCTGATAAATTATTTGCCGTTATTTGTGTCGCTCCAGTTGACCAAATATAAGTGTAATTCCCCGTCCCTCCAACTGCTGAAACCGTAGCAGTTCCATTGTTGTATCCATAACATGATGGATTTGTAAAACTTGATATTTCCGATGCAGGAGCACCCAAATCGTTGACGCTAATGATGATAAAATTTGAACACGAATGAGCATCAACAACCGTTACAGAATAAGCTCCGGCAGGTTTGTTGGCTATTGAATCAACTATTTCTCCCGATGACCAATAATATGAATATGGAGGAGTGCCTCCAATTACGTCGACCGAAGCAGTTCCGTTACTTTGTCCACATGTTGAGTTTGTTTTTGAAGGCAACAAAACCAAGGACGCAGGCTCGATAATCTGAATTGAAACCGTGTCAATACAATTGTGAGCATCGCTCACCGTTACTTCGTAAAGACCTTCAACTAATCCGGTTATGCTTGGAGTATTGTAGCCAAAATTCCAATGATATTGATAAGATCCAGTTCCTCCGATAACAGCGACAATAGCAACGCCATCGTTTTCGCCATTACAACTTACGTTTGTTCCTGAAATTGAAGCAACAATCGAAGTGGAAGGCTCGTATATTTCGATACTTTCAATTTCTGTACAGAAATTATTATCGGAAATAGTTACTATATAATTTCCAGCCGTGATATCCGATAAGTCTTCTGTAAAATCTCCATTGCTCCACGAATAGTTATAATTTGGTGTTCCTCCCAAAATATTTAAATCAATATATCCGTCGTTGCCACCACGACACGAAACATCTGACGAGTTAAACGAAACTTGAATTGGCTGCGGTTCGTTTACGACCGAAGAGACTACAAAAATGCAACTATTTACATCGCTTACTGTAACAGAATAAAATCCGGCATCGGTCATGCTAATATCTTCTGTAGTTTGCCCATAATTCCACGCATATGTATATGGTGTTACTCCGCCCGAAACTGTTAAATTCAAATTTCCATTCGATTCTCCAAAGCAAGTAACATTTGTTTTTGAGACATTCGCAACAAGATTTGCAGGCTGGCTTATGGTAATATCGCCACTGATTCGACAATCATTATTGTCAGTAACGGTAACAGAATAAAGCCCTGCTGGAATATTTGATAAATCTTGATTTATTTGACCCGAATTCCAAAAATACTCATAACTTGGAGTTCCTCCACTTACCGACAAATTAATTGTGCCTGTGTAATCTCCATAACAGTTTACATCTTCGGGAGCAAATGCAATCGACAATGCATGTGTTGGCTGAGTTACGGCAATATTGTTCAATATAGTTTGACAAGCGTTTGCATCTGTAATTGTTAATGAATAAGTGCCAGCAGGAATATTCGCAACATCTTCACTTGTAATACCATTGCTCCACTGATAAGAATATGTAGGAGTGCCACCCGAAACTGATACATTTATCAAACCAGAGCTATCTCCGTAACAATTCACATCAGTTTTTAAAGAAATAAGCGATAATGCATCATCTGGTTCGGAAATAGTTATTGATGAATACAATTTGCATAAATTTGCATCGGTAACTGTAAGCAAATATTCGTTGGCAGTTAAGTTTTGAGGATTATTTGAAATATCTCCATTCGACCAGAAATATGAATATGGTGATGTTCCTCCGTTTACAGTCAAAGTTGCAGAACCATCGTTTTCATTTTTACAATTTACATCGTCAGTAGTAACCGTAGAGCTTAATACAGTTGGTTGTATAATTGTAATACTATTTGTCTCAGCACAACCGTTTGCATCGAGTATTGTAACTTCATAATTTCCAGCCCCTAAATTAGATACGTCTTCTGAACTTGCACCATGATTCCATTGATAAGTATAGTTTGGAGTACCTCCATTTACTGATAAATTAGCTACACCATTGGTCATTCCATAACAAGAAACATGATTTGCAACAAAACTCGAACTTAGAGTATCATCAGGTTCGTTAATCGTAACAGAATACGTTTTGAAACAAATATTTGCATCGATTACAGTAACGGTGTACGTTCCGCCGGATAATCCAGTTAAATCTTGAGAATGTTGTCCATTCGACCAATTATAAACGTATCCGGCGCCTGGAGTTCCTCCGATTACATCTAAATTTATTTCGCCATCGCTCTCATTTTTACACATAACATTAACCGAACTTGAGGATAAATTCAATTCATCGGGTTCATATATTTCAGCTGTAGCTGTTGCAACACAATTATTTCCATCTGTAACTGTTACAATGTAGACTCCCCCCGAAAGATTTGTAATATTACTTGTATTGTAAGTATTGTTCCATTCGTATGAAAATGGAGATGTGCCACCTGAAAGATTCAATAAAATTTCGCCATCAGCAGCTCCATAGCACGAAACATTTGAATATGTAAGCGAAGCAGAAGGAGCTCCAAAGTCATTTACATTTATGGTAATTTGATTTGTACATCCATTATCATCTGTAACTGTTACGCTATAAGCATTTGCGACAAGACTATCAATCATCGAGGTTGTTTTCAAATTATTCCATAGGTACGTATATGGAGCAACTCCTCCACTAACAGCGATTTGAGCAATTCCATTTGCAATACCACAAGTAGATGATGTTTGAGAAGGAGTCATAGTTATTTCAGAAGGTTCGATAATAATTTTTGAAGTTGATGCCGTGCAATTGTTAGCATCGGTAATAGTAACTTCGTATGTTCCAGCCTGAATATTATTCAAATCTTGTGTGATTTGTCCATAATTCCATTGATATGAATACGGTGTTGTACCACCTCCAACTGATAAGTTAATGCTTCCGTTAGTTCCTTCGTAACAAGTTACATTATTACCGGTGATTCCAGTAACAAGACTAGCAATAGGTTGCGAAATAAGGATAGAGGTATTTGCAGAGCAATTTTTCGCATCGGTAATTAATACCTGATAATTTCCAGCAGGAATATTACTTAAATCTTCATTTGTGCTTCCTGAATTCCATAAATAAGTGTAAGGCATTGTTCCGCCCAATACTTGAAGAGAAATACTTCCAGTACTCTCTCCGTAGCATTTAACATTTTGCCCCGATATAGTATATGCAAGTCCTGTTGGTTCAGTAATTGTTGCTGTTTCGATTTGTGTACATAAATGTCCGTCGGTGATTGTTACTATGTAAACTCCGGCATCAATACTAACTAAATCTTGTGTTATATCTCCCGTATTCCATAAATATGTGTATGGAAGCGTTCCTCCCGAAACCGATAAATCAGCTGCACCATTGTTTGCATTATTACACGTACTATTTGTAATTACAATGCTTGAAATAATTTCTGATGCCTGATTAACAATGGTTGAAGCTGTTGTTTTACATGCATTATTGTCGGTAATAGTAACTTCATAGAACCCAGCTTCTACTCCCGATAAATCTTGAGATACTTGTCCGTAATTCCATAAATACGAATATGCAGGAGTTCCTCCAGCAACAGCTAAATCTACAAAACCATCACTGCTTCCGTTACATTGAGCATCTGTTTTTGAAATTGAAGCCGATAGTACTTGTGCTGGCTCTGAAATTACGACACTAGCCATTGTTTGACAACTATTCAAGTCGGTAATAGTAGCCGTATAAAAACCAGCAACAATTGAAGAAATATCTTCACTTATCTGTCCGCTGCTCCATGCGAATTGATATGGAGTTGTTCCGCCTTGTACTAATAAATTTGCTGCTCCGGTTGCGTTTCCTTTACATTTTACATTAATAGGAGTAATTGAACCTAATAACTGTTCCGGTTCGTAGATTGAAACTGTAGCAATCGATAAACAGTGATTATCATCAGTAACCGAAGCATAGTATATTCCACCATCTAGATTACTTGCAGTGGTAGTGCTAACTCCATTTGACCATTCGTAAACATAACTTCCTGTTCCTCCTGATGCTGTTACAGTAGCCCAGCCATCATTCATCCCATTACAAGTAACGTCTTGCAGCCCTATAATGTTTGCTATCGGAGCACCTTCATCGTTTACGGCTATCGAAATATTATCCGAACAACTATTTGCATCGGTTACTGTAACTGTATATACTCCAGACGATACGTTAATAACCGAAGGTGTATTTGCACCATTTGACCAAAGGTATGTATAGCCAGCACCTACCGTTCCGCCTGATACGCTTACAGTTGCTGTACCGTCGGCAATTCCGCAGGTAGAATTTGTTTGCGAAGGGATTAAACTTAATGGAGTAGGTTCTGTAATTGTAATTGAGCCTGAAGTAATACAACTATTCACATCGGTAACGGTAATATCATACGTTCCATTTGTAACATTTAATAAGTCTTCACTTGTTAATCCATTACTCCACAAATATGAGTAAGGTGCAGTCCCGCCCGAAACTGTCAAATTTACAGCTCCATCGTTACCATCGTAACAATTTACATTGCTTGGATTCATAACAATTGTAAGAATTCCTGATGGTTCGGTTACAGTCTTGGATAATATTTTTGTACAACCGTTTGCATCAGTTACAGTAACAGCATACAATCCGGCTAAAAGATTTGAAATATCTTGGGTTGTTCCACTATTAGACCAATTATAAGTGTATGGAGTGATTCCTCCAGATACTGTTAAATCGAGACTTCCTGTACTTTCTCCTTTGCATTTAACTTTTGTTTGAGTGATAGAACCCGTTAATTCTGTAGGTTGATAAATGCCAATATCTTGCGTTTCGATACAAGAATTGTGGTCGGTTACCGTAATCGAATAATTTGCAGAAACAATATTATTTAGGTCTTGGGTTGTTTGTCCATAATTCCATAAATATGTGTACGGAGTTGTTCCTCCCGACACATTAATATTTACAGAACCTGTAGCTGAGGAAAAACAGGAAGCATTGACACTTGAATATGTTATGTTTAAGGGTGCATTTGGCTCAAGAATATTGACACTTGCCGATGTAACACAATTCTTTGCATCGCTTACAGTAACTGAATAATTCCCAGCAACCAGCCCGCTAATATCTGGATTAGTTTGTCCACTACTCCACAAATAAGTATATGACGGAGTTCCTCCAATAGTAGTTAAATCAGCAACACCGCTTGTTCCTCCATAACAATTTACATCATCACCATTGATTGATGCCACCAAAAGAGCAGGCTCTGTAACAGTTGTTGATGCTATCAATGTACACATTTTATCATCGGTGATTGTTATCTGATAATTACCTGCAATTACGTTTGAAATGTCTTCATTTGAAGTAAAGTTACTCCAACTATACGAATACGGCTGAGTTCCTCCGGTAACAGTTAAATTTGCACTTCCAGTATTCTCTCCATTACAATTTACCGGACTCACAATTATATTTGCACTCAAAGCTAACGGTTGAGTAATATTTACAGTCGAGATTGTTTTACAAGACAATGAATCAGTTACAGTAACACTAAATGAACCTGCTGAAATTCCATTTATAATACTTGTAACTTGTCCATAATTCCACAAATATGTGTAAGGACTTGTTCCTCCTATCGAAACAACTTGTGCAGAGCCATCGCTAAATCCGTAACAAGAAGCATTTGTTCCTGAAATAGCATTCTGAAGTGCTGAAATTGGCTGTGTTATTTCGACCGTATCAATTAATTGACATAATTTATTATCGGTTATAGTAACAAAGAAAATCCCTGCTGCAACACCATTCAAATCATCTAATCCTATTTGCCCGTTACTCCAAGCATATGAATATGGAGTTGTTCCGCCGAATACTTCAAGATCTGCCAGACCTGTATTATCACCATAACAAGAAACATTCGATGGTAAAATTGATGAACTCAAAGCCAATGGTTGAGTAATTGTAACAGAAGTTGATACGATACAAGAATTTGCATCGGTTACGGTAATAGTATAACTTCCTGCTGAAATATTTGACAAGTTTTTGCTTGTAATTCCATTACTCCACAAATACGAATATGCTAGGACGCCTCCTGTGATAATTAGATTAATGCTACCATCGGCTCCGTCATAACAACTCACATTATTCCATGTAGGAACAATTGCCAAACTTGCCGAAGGCTGAGTGATTGTTGAATTTACAGTTACCGAACAAGAATTATCATCAGTTACAGTACAAATATAATTTCCAGCGACAACATTAACTATTGAATCAACAGTTTGCCCTGAACTCCACGCAAAATTATATGCTGCAACTCCTCCACTCACTAATAATTGAATATCACCAGTTGCGTTACCTCTACAATTTACATTTTCGATAATTGCAATAACAGATAATTCATCGGGCTCCTCAATTACAACATCTTCTATAGCAAAGCATCCATTTTTGTCTGTTACCGTTACCTTAAATATTCCTCCTGACAAGCTATTTAAATCGGCAACTGTAGTTCCATTATTCCAAATATACGAATATGTTGGAGTACCTCCTGATGCTGTAATATCAATGCTCCCATTATAGTTTCCATTACAATCAACATTTACACTGTCAACCGTTATTTGAATTGTTGAAGGTTCGGAAATTGTAAAACTTTTTGAAAAAGTACATAATTTACTATCTGTAACAGTTACAGTATAATTTCCAGCAACTAAACTCGATCTGTTTTGAGTTGTAACTCCTCCACCCCAATTGTAAGAATAACTAGGAGTTCCTCCTGAAACAGAAATTGTTATAGCACCATCGTTTCCTCCATTACAACTTACATTCGTTTTTACATCGGTTATCGATAATGCATTTGGTTGAGTAACAATTGCTGAATTTGTTGTTATACAACCATTGTTATCGGTAATTGTAACATCGTAACTCGCAGCTGTTAATGCACTTAAATCTTGATTACTTGAACCTAGCGACCAATTATAAGTATATGGAATTGTACCTCCCGAAACCGTTAAATTTATTTCACCGTCAGTTCCTGTATTGCAACTAACATTTGTAATGGCAAGTGTTGAAGATAATGCTGAAATTGGCTCTGTGATTGTAACAGAATCGGTTTTTGTACATAAATTTGCATCCGTTACTGTTACTTGATAATCTCCTGCTTGTACATCGGGAAGTGTTGACGAAGTTTGTCCAAAGTTCCAAATATAACTATAATCTTGAACTCCTCCACCGACAGTTAATGTAATGGCTCCACTTACATCACCATAACAACTCACGTTAGACGACACAATGCTTGTTGTTAAAACATTAGGTTGCGTAATTATCAATGATTTATTTACAGAACATAAGTTTGCATCGCTTACAGTTACCAAATAAGTATTTGAAGTTACGTTTGTTTGGCTTGATTGCGTTGAACCATTCGACCAAATATACGAATAAAGAGGAGTTCCTCCTGAGGCAACCACGCTAACGGTTCCTGAATTATCTCCATTACATTTTACATTTGTGCCTAATATTGTCGCTGTTAATTCTGTAGGTTCAGAAACTGTAGCAGAAATTGTGGTGCTACAACTATTTGCATCGGTAATGGTTACAGTGTACGAACCTGCTAAAATGTTTAGAATATCTTCTGTTGTTTCTCCATTACTCCACAAAAATGTATGAGGAGCAGTTCCTCCACTCGACGTTAAATCAATGCTTCCGTTCGATAATCCATTACAAGTTACATTCGTTCTAACTGTATTTTTAATTATTAAAGAAGGCTCTGTAATTGTTATTGATGATATGGATTTACATCCGATTGCATCACTAACGGTAACTTCATAAAATCCAGCCGTAATATTATTCAAATCTTCGGTTATTTGTCCAAAATTCCACAAATATGTATATGGTAAAGCCCCTCCAACAACGCTTATATTTGCTACACCATCTGAGGCATTTTTGCATTGCACATTTGTACCAACAACTGAAGAAGAAAGTGTAATTGCGGGAGCATCAACATCGATTGATTGAATAACTTGACAAGCATTTACGTCTGTAACCGTAACTACATAGTTTCCAGATGGAATATCAATCAAATCTTGCGACGTACTTCCATTGCTCCATTCGTATCTATAATTTTGAATTCCGCCAGTTACTGATAAATCAATATAGCCCAATTCAGCTATATCACAAATATTTGGAGTATAATTAGTTACAACAAGCTGCTCAGGTTCATTAATATAAACCGATTGAGAAGCAACACAACCATTAACATCAGTTACTCGAACAGTTTGATAACCTCCAGACAGATTGCTTTGTATGGTAGTTGTGCTTCCTCCTGACCATAAGTAAGTATATGGAGCTAACCCACTTATCACATAAACCGTAGCCGTTCCATCGGCATCACCATGACAAGTTACATCTGACTTGTAAGAAATTTGAACATTTGGTCCAGTAGCATCATTAACATCAGCCGAATAATCGGTTTCACAAGCATGGCTATCTGTTACGGTTACAGAATATGCTCCCGAAGTAACATTCGTAATACTGTTTGATGTACTTCCTGTTGACCATAAATATGTATATGGAGCAACTCCTCCTGTAACAGTTAAGGTTGAACTTCCGTTTGGAGTTAAACAAGTTGCGTTAGTGGAAACATCGGTAATGGTTACTGCACTTGGCTCAATAAGTGTTACTGACGAGCTTTTTATACAAGAATTGGCATCTGTTACACTTACAGTATATGTTCCAACAGGAAGATTGGCAACATCTTCCGAAACCAGACCATTCGACCATAAATATGTGTACGGAGGAACTCCATCAGTAACTGTTAAATTAACTTCTCCAGTAGAGGCAGAATTACATAAAATATCTGTTTGAGTTGTTGCTAAAGTTAAAAGTGTATTGGGTTGTGTTAAAGTTGTCGATGATGATTTTGTGCAACCATTAGCATCTGTTACAGTTAATGTATAGGTTCCTATTGATAAATTTGTCAAGTCTTGAGTTGTTGTGCCATTGCTCCACAAGTATGTATAAGGAGGTGTTCCTCCACTAATAGTTGCGTTAATTTCGCCATCGGCTCCAACTCTACATTTCAAATTATATGCATCTAAACCTATCGTAATAGATGTACTGGGTTGTTCAATTGTGAATGCACTCGAATTTGTACATAAATTTGCATCTGAAACGGTAACTTCATAAATTCCATCGCTTAATCCAGTAATATTTTGACTTGTTGCTCCTGTATTCCAAACATATGTATATGTACCTGTTCCTCCTGATATAGTTAAATTAATAGCACCATTGCTTCCATTCAGACAAGTAACATCGCTTATAACTGAATTTATCGAAATTGGTGATGGTTCATTTACCGTAACTGTATATGTTTTACTACAAAGTTTTGAATCATAAATTGTTACCAAATAAATCCCAGCCTGTAAATTCGTTAAATCCTCTGATGTTTGTCCTAAATTCCATTGATAAGTATATGGAGATGTTCCTCCATTTACGGTTAAAAGAGCCTCTCCGTCATTTCCTCCAAAACAACTAACAGTATTTGAAGTTCCGCTTA
Organism: Bacteroidetes bacterium GWF2_33_38; assembly: GCA_001769505.1. Lineage (GTDB taxonomy): Bacteria > Bacteroidota > Bacteroidia > Bacteroidales > GWF2-33-38 > GWF2-33-38. The sequence goes on along the minus strand of MEOF01000003.1, from coordinate 26,737 downwards.
CACTGATGACTGATGGCGATGATATCGAAACTGAAGAAGTTACAGTACAATTATTATCATCAGTGACGGTAACCGTATAGGTTCCTGCACCAATATTACTTAAATCTTGAGTAGTTGCTCCATTACTCCACAAATATGAATATGGAGGTGTTCCGCCACTAACTTCTAGATTCGCCGTTCCATTTGCTTGACCATTACACTTTATATTTGTTTTAGTGATAGTTGCTGATAATGCCGATGGTTCTGATATTGTTACCGAAGCGGTTGTTACACAAGATTTAGAATCAGTAACTGTTACTTCGTAGGTTCCTTCGCCTATATTTGTTAGATTCTGCGTTACTTGTCCATAGTTCCAAACATAGGTTTTTGCTCCAATATTTCCGCCTGTTACGGTTAAAGTCGCAGTGCCAGTTGGAACTCCTTTACACAAAACATCAGTTCCAACAATGCTTGCCGACAAAACCTGTGGTTCGCTAACCGTATATGTATGACTAATAAAACAATTATTTGCATCTGTAATTGTAACATCATAGGTTCCTGCTTGCAAATTGTCGATATCTTGCGATTGTTGTCCCGAAGACCATTGATAACCATACGTTGGGGTTCCAAAATTTACGGATAAATCAATTTTCCCATTTTCATCTCCATTACAAACAACGGCTGTAATATTTGCACTTGCAGATAAAGCATTCGCTGGTTGCGTAACGCTTATATTATCTGAAGCAATACAACCATTTGCATCGGTAATAGTTACTATATACGAACCTGCAACTATGTTGATTAAATCTTCTGTTGAAGCTCCATTATTCCAGTTGAAAGAGTAAGGGCTTGTACCTCCTTCGACAATTAAGTTGATGTTGCCATCGCTTCCAGCATTACAATTTACATTCTGCTTAACTAAAATTGTATTAATCTCACTAGGTTCGTACACATCTATTGATTGTGAAGAAGTGCAACCTAAATTATCAACAACAACAACTGTGTATGTTCCACCTGAAAGAGAAGAAATACTATTCAATGTTCCACCATTTGACCATTGATATGTGTATGGAGACGTTCCGCCACTTACTGACACAGCAATACTTCCATTAGCCGAACCATAACAAATTACATCTGCAACTGATTGTGTTGTAATTGTGGGCGAATTTACGTCATCAACATTAGCATTCACTACTTTTATACAATTTTCAGTATCAGTAATAGTAAGAGAATATGCTCCAGCATCAATATTGGAAAGAGAATTTACAGTAATTCCATTTGACCAAAGATACGAATAGCCAGGAGTTCCGCCCGAAACACTTACTGAAATAGAGCCATCTGCATGTCCACAAGTAGGATTATTAATACTTGTAAGCTCAGTAATTGCTGATGGTTCTGTTAAAGTTACACTTGCATTTGCCGTACACGACTTTGAGTCGGTAACGGTTAGACTATATGTTCCAGCAAGCAAATTAGTTAAATCAGCATTCGTGTAACCATTGCTCCACAAGTAAGAATAACTTGGTGTTCCTCCATTAACGGATATTTGTGTTCCGCCCGTTGGAATGCCGTTGCAATCTAAATTTGTTCCTATAACGATAACCGATAAATCATTTGCAGGTTCAGTAACTACAATTTCAGCCGAAGTTGAACAAGCATTCGCATCAGTAATTACAACTGAAAAATTTCCAATAGATAAATTGCTTAAATCTTCACTTGTTGCCCCTGTATTCCAAAGAAATGTATATGGAGCAGTTCCGCCAATTGGGGTTAGATTAATTGCTCCATCGTTCCCCCCTTTACAGCTGACACTTGTTGCAAATATTTGATACAATAACTCATCAGGTGTACTTACATTAATTGACGATTTTTGTGTACAATAGTGAGCATCAGCTACCGTCAAATCATAAGTATCCGATTGAATATTATTCAAATCTTGGTTTGTTGAACCATTATTCCAAAAATACGAATAATCAGGAGTTCCTCCCAAAACACTTACATCTATACTCCCATTTGAATCGCCGAAACATTCAATATCAATTATTGTTGATGAGATATCTATCGTATTTGGCTCTCCTAATACAATTGAAACGGAATCTTTACAATTATTAACTTCCGAAACAGTAACAAAATATGTTCCAGCAGAAACACCCAATAAATCTTCCGAAATTTGACTTGTGTTCCAAATAAAGCTATAATCTGGAGTTCCTCCCGATACAATTAAATCTATTGAACCATCATACGCTCCACTACATAATGGTTCGGTTGCTGTAGCAGAAACCGAAATACTAGCACTTGGCTCACCAATATTTACACTTGAAATAGTCGTACATAAATTTGCGTCGGTTACCGTTAACAAATAATTTCCAGCAGAAATGTCTGAAATATCTTGAGTTATTTGACCATTGCTCCATAGATACGTATATGGTGGCGTTCCTCCAATAACTGTTGTTGAAGTACTTCCATCAAACGAACCTTTGCACTTAGCAGAATTTCCTACAATATAAGCCAACAATACATTCGACGGACGAAAAACAGTATCGGTAAAAACTTGAGAACATAAATTTGCACTAGTAATGGTAACACTATAAATTCCGGCAAGCAAACTTGAAATATCTTCGGTTATTGCACCATTGTCCCAAATAAAAGCATAAGGCGACACATCTCCTGAAACACTAATGTCGATAATGCCATTACTTGATTCAAAACAAGAAGCATCGCTGACTAAACTTGACACCGTGATTGGAGCAATAGGTTCGCTCACTACAACAGAAGTATCAATTTGACAGCCAATATAATCCGTTACAGTAACCGAATAATTTCCTACAAAAAGATTATTTATATCTTCAGAAGTAAAACCATTACTCCATAGATATGAATACGGCTGTATTCCTCCTGAAATTGTAAGATTTAATGAACCTGTTTGTTCGCCTATACATTTCACATTAGAAGTAATAATATTTACTTCCATGTTTGCCCCTTCTATTATCCGAATAGATGAATTTGAAATACACCCAGTAGCATCTGTTACAGTTACACTATAGGTTCCTCCACCAACAGTAATAGAACTAGCATCACTCCCACTTACTCCTGTTGACCACTCATAAAATGTATATGAATTTCCAGGGGATAATGTTATGTTTTGCCCAAAACAAATAGAAGTATCGTTACCAATAGAAATTGGAGGAATATAGCCAAAATATACAGAATCTCTTTTGGACATGCAATTAATATTACTTGTTTCAACCCAATACCATCCTGAATCTTGTGCTGATATGGTTTGAGTAGTATCTCCAGTGTTCCAAAAAAATGTGGACCAATCGCTTCCAGCATCTAAAACATAACTGCAACCATTAAAAATAGAATCAATTTCCAAAACAGACGAAGGGACTGAAGTTATTGAATAAGTATTATTATTACCTCCTGGTTTACAAAAAACTATAGTATGAGGTCCTACTCCATTTAAACACACAGGAACATTTGCAGGGTAAACCGTTGGATCACAATAATCTCCATCGGGGTTCATCAACTGCCACTCCAAATTTGAAGGTAAAGCTCCATCTGTTACATTAAAAATTATACTTCGTGCTCCGCTATTTAAAGTAAGTATGAACTTTACACAACTTAGTGGTGGGTGTGAATAACTACAACACGAACCATCTCTCGTAACGTTTTCCATTTCCCAAGAGCCACTTGCGTCATTCGATAAATCAACATAAAAAACAGGAACTGTAGCATCACATTCTCCAGCTTGAGCATAAATGTTAATAGAAATAAAGAGTTGCGTAAAAAATAACAATAGCAATTTTACACTGTGTGTATTTTTTAGCCATACTAACAATGATAAACTTTTTGTAAGTTGATTAAAAATCATTATATTTTTTACACTTTTTTTCATAACAAATTTAAATCCTCTTACATGCTGTACAACGTACGAAAATAAATTGATAAAGTTTTACTATTTTGATATTTAAAAACAAGCCTTTTCATATTTTAATTAATTACTATTTGATCTGAATTTTTACAATTCAAACTATCGGTAACAATTACCTGATAACTTCCTGCCGGTATTCCTGAAATATTACTTGTGATTTGTCCATTACTCCAAAAATATGTAAATGGAGGCGTTCCTCCTGTAACATTAATTGATATGCTACCATCATTTCCTCCAAAACAAGTAATATTTGTTACTGATGCAGTAATTATAATTTCATCTGGTTCTCCAACTATAATCGAAGTTGAATCAATACAAGCGTTAACATCGGTAACAGTAACAGAGTATGTGCCAGCAGAAACTCCCAATAAATCTTCCGAAATTTGACTTGTGTTCCAAATAAAGCTATAATCTGGAGTTCCTCCTAAAACGGTTAAATTGATTGTTCCATCATACGCTCCATTACATAATGGTTCGATTGCTGTGGCAGAAACCGAAATACTAGCACTTGGCTCACCAATACTTACACTTGAAATAGCCGTACATAAATTTGCATCAGTTACCGTTAATAAATAATTTCCTGATAAAACACCTGAAATATCTTGAGTTGTTTGACCATTGCTCCATAAATATGAATATGGCAAAGTCCCTCCTGAAACAGTAATTGACGTACTTCCGTCTGATGAACCTTTACATTTTGCCGAATTTCCTAAAATGTACACCGACAAAGCATTCGATGGGCGAGAAACAGTATCGACAAAAACTTGAGAACACAAATTTGCACCAGTTATGGTAACACTATAAATTCCTGCAAGCAAACCAGAAACATCTTCGGTTATTGCACCATTGTCCCAAATAAAAGCATAAGGAGGGATATCCCCTGAAACAGAAATGTCAATAACTCCATTAGCAGACTCGAAGCAGGAAACGTCGCTAACGATGCTTGTTACACTAATTGGTGCAATTGGCTCGCTTAAAACAATAAAAGTATCAATCTGACAACCAATATTATCGGTAACCGTAACTAAATAGCTTCCTTGCGAAATATTTACAATATCTTCGGTTGTATGACCTGAATTCCAATTAAAAGAATAGGGTAAAAAACCACCCGAGGCAGTTAAATTTATTTTTCCGTTGCTTTCTCCATAACAAATAACATCAGTCTTAGCAATATCGACCGTCATTTGCGTTCCGACTAAAACTCTGATAGTTGCCGTCGAGGTGCATCCAAAGAAATCAGTAACGGTTACACTGTAAGTTCCTCCAGAAACAGTAATTGAATTTATGGAATCATTTTCGGCACCCGTTGACCATTTATAATGTGCATAACCAGCTCCGATATCTAATACAACAGAATCGCCATAACAAATTGCCGTATCGTTCCCGAGTGTTATTGGGGGGATATATTCAATATAAATTGAATCCCTCAACGAACACGTTTGTTTACTTGCATCAACCCAATACCAACCCGAATCCTGAGCCGTAATTTGTTGAGTTGTTTCTCCTGTGTTCCACAAGAAAGTTGTCCACTCTGAGCCAGCATCTAAATCGTACCCACAACCATTAAATAAAATATCATTTTCGCCAATATCGAGCGTATTATAATTTGAGAAATACCCGTATCTGCAACCTGATAATGCTCCTCCATTAATAACTCCACAGTGAAATTTGGCAGTTGAATTTGAAACTGTTGTTTGTGCATTTGTTACAATTACATCTCCTTTGATATAAATATCGTCAATCAACGAATTACCAGCTACTGCAACTGCAGCACCACTAACACTTGTGTTTGAAGTCATAATCCATCTTATAGAAACCGATGCTTGATTATCGCAAGCTGTTGGCAAAACAACATTGCTTAAAACTCCTCCAGTCCAGTTATTTGCAACCACTACGGCTCCTGAAGTTACATCTGTCCATGCTCCGGCTCCTACTTTATATTGAGTTTTAAAATTTCTTGGACCATCAGTTGAACTGCGTTGTTTTGATGAAATATTTATCGAACGAAAGCCGGTTGTTGCAAACTCTACCATCCAATATTTTGAACCACTTCCTGTATTCCATCCAGTTGCATAAGCCGCTTGCGTTGTTGCACCTGCATTTGAATAATCAATAGCAGAAGTTCCTCCAACTGTTGAAATTGTCTTCGCAAGATTTGCTGCTACACCCCCATCGGCAGTGCTATTATCTGGAATATTTGGAAAATGCCATTGTACAATATCATAATCCTTAAAATCGACCAAACCTGCTACATACCCAACAGACCCAGGTACAGCTATTAAACTTGATGAAGGAATAGTATAAATATTTCCATTTGAATTAACGGTAAAGTCATCCTCAGAACCACTTTCTGTAAATAAAATAAGTCCAAAGTATTCGTCAGTTGTTCTTGCAAAAGCGACTTTTGACGAGCCAGTACACCTAGCTGGAGGCAAAAGTGCCATTCCTGTTTCACAACCAAAACCAGTAACCTGTAAAACATAGGCTTGTTCGCTTGTGTTAATATAATTGCTAGTTCCTGATGCTCCTGCAATTTCATACTTGTAAACTTGCCCTGCATCAATAGTTGTCGCCAACGCTCCGTTTACATAAACGTCGGTATTATCGTAAACTGCATTTACACAAATACCTTCTTTCGAAGTCAATCCCCCTTTTATAGCAATATAGTCGGTTCCGATTAAATCAATTGGTACAATTTGGTCTCCTAATAAATCGTAACACGAATTTCCATAAACAGAGTCGTCTTTAATAGTAATTGCAATTGGCTTATCCGATGTTACAGTTGTTCCAAATAAATGACTTAACGCTGCTCTAGAAGCTGCCGTTGCCGAATATGTTTCGCCTCTATCCAATACAATTGTGTATGTGGTATTGTGCCCAACTTCAATAGTGTTAGATGGATTAATTGTGATGGTAGTATTATCTTCGGTTGCAACAATTTCAAAACTAGAACGAGCATCGGGAGTTTGTCCACTTACATTGTCGATATAATTTTGAGCAGGAATCATAAAATTAGTTCCCAATGCATTACGACCTTTTAATGTAAAAATATCGGGATTATTGCTTCGTTCAACTTCGTAATATGCTGTGATTGGAGAAGTTGCTAAAATATGAAAACCATAAGGATTTATTTTTAAATCTTGATAAGTGTAATTTGCAGCATTAATATCAACAAAAGCATCATTTTCAACACAAACATTTTTCCAAGGTGTTAAATCTAAAGAAATTAAACCATCAGCAGGAATATTTAATGTTTGAACCGGAAATGCAGGATTTGCTGGTTGATAAACTGTTACAGTTGCTGCAGCACCAAACGAAGAAAATCGCATTGAAATTGGATTATCTCCGTGTCCAGAGGTTACTTCAGGAGCAACAAACCAAAATTCGGTATCGGTTTGTGAAAATGCAAAAAGGTTGAATGTTACTAACACCCAACTCAATATGTACTTCCACTTTTTCATACTTCCCAACCCGCTATATTGTAATATTTTTACGCAAAATACTCAATAAAGTTCATTGGTTAAAATCGAACTTATTAACATTTTGTTAATTTCTTGTTTTTATTAACAATTCTAGCTTAAAATGAAGAATAAAAATATAAATAAGATATTAATTATCAGTTTTTTATATTTTTAACCTTCTCACAACAATTATTAACAAAGAATATTTTATATTTTTATCAAAAATTTTAGTCAAATGCCAATAAATATTTGTTTATTTTGTTCATCAAGCGATTCAATTCATCAAGAATATTTCAAAATTGCCTCAGAAGTTGGAGAAATAATTGGATTACGCACACACACACTTGTACATGGCGGAGGAAAAATAGGCTTAATGGGTGAAGTTGCTCGCAATACTCAAAAACATGGAGGAAAAGTGCTAGGAATAATTCCTGAAAAATTAAAAATAAAGGGTGTTGTTTCCGAAACCGATGACGAACTCATTATCACTCCCGATATGCACACACGTAAAGAGATGATGAGAAGTAAAGCCGATGCTTTTATCACATTGCCTGGGGGTTTTGGCACATTCGAAGAAATTTTGGAAGTTATAACTCTAAAACAATTAAAATATCACGAAAAACCGATTGTTTTCGTAAATACCAGAAACTATTTCGAACATTTGTTTTTACTATTTGAAAAATCATTTGAAGAAAAATTTGCTTTAGCAGACTTCCGACAACTGTATTTTGTAACCGAAAGTCCAAAAGAAGCTATTGATTATATAGAGAACTACAAAGCTGTTGATATTCGCGATAAATGGCTTTAGTGTTGCAAGTGGCTAAAGTTTATAAAGTATAAAGTAAGTAAAGCTAATTCACAATCAGTTTGTTACTTTCAATAATTAATCCATCTCGTGAAATATTATACAAATATACTCCTTTACCAATTTTAGATACATCTATAATTTGCTCTTGTTCTTGAAGTTCTTTTGAAAGTACTTTTCGACCAAGTAAATCGTAAAGCTCAATTTTACACCCAACTTTTAGTTTTTCACTCTTCACTTTTAACTCATTTGTAACCTAATTTGTTTAAATTATGTCATTAAGATTTCTCACATTCGTTCGATTACAAGAATACTATTTAAAAATGTCGTATCTACGCAAAATGTTATTGTTTTTGTGTACATATTTTTTTTTACAAACCTTATTGCCATAAAATAATAAAACCTATTTTTATAATTGATTGGAATTGGTTACATTTGATTATTGCAGCATTTTTTACGAATATTGTAACGATAATTAAAAATTGTGAATTGATAAATGAAAAATCCTTTTGACGAAAAAACATATTTACAGCGAACCATTGAGCGAGAAATGGATATACGTGGGGATTATTTTCGCGACCAAACGGCTATAATCCATTCAATGCCATTTAGACGGTTGAAACACAAAACCCAAGTTTTTTATGCTCCTGACAATGACCATGTTTGTACCCGAATTGAGCATGTATTGCACGTTGCAACCATCGCTGCAACCGTATGCAAAGGACTTAATCGTTATGGTTGGGATTTAGATATGGAAATGGCTTATGCAATTGGAATCGGACATGATTTGGGGCACGCTCCTTTTGGACATCAAGGCGAAAAAGCACTAGACAAAATTTTAGGTGGAAATAATGCTTTTGTTCACGAAGTTAACAGTTATAGAGTTGTCGAAAAATTGGCAAATAACGGTCAAGGTATGAACTTAACTTTTGGAGTTAAAGATGGAATTATTTGTCATAATGGAGAAAAATTTGAGCAATCGTTAAAACCATCGACAAGCTTAAACAATTTAGACGAAATCAAAAATCGACAATTTATTTCAAATTCATACGAAGGTTGCATCATGCGATTTTCCGACAAAATTGCCTACCTCGGACGTGATATTGAAGATGCCGTGAAAGCCGGATTTGTTGAGTGGAAAAATATTCCCGAAAAAGTTCAAAAAGCATTGGGAAATTCAAATGGCGAAATAATCAATAAATTAATTATTGATATAATTGAAGCATCTAAAAACACAGATTCAATAAAGCTTTCAGACGAAAAACACGAATTAATGTTAGAACTCGTAAAATTTAATTACGAACATATTTATTTTCACAAAAAGTTGCAAGAATACAATGTTTTTTGTCACAAAATAATCGAAAATATTTTCAACCATTTATGCGAACTTTACGAAAAATTTGGTCGCAATTTTGAACTTTATCGACAAAGCCACATTAAACTCGACGTTGCATTCGGAAATCACATCGAAAAAATGAATGATTTTTACCAAGGCAACGAAGATAATATTAGAATCATTGCAAGCGATTATATTGCCGGAATGTCTGATTTATATGCACTCGATTGTATTAAACAAATAACTCTACCAAAACCTATTTCTTTTGATTTACGATGATTGAAAAAAAACACTTCGATATACCTCTTTTACATTTTAATAATCTCAATAAATTTCAAGATATTTCTCATTTTGTAAGCACTCGTGAAGGAGGAGTAAGCACTGAACATTTGTCAAGTTTCAACTTAGGATTTACGGTAAACGACAAACCCGAAAATGTTCTGAAAAATCGTGAGATTTTAGCAGAAGCAACCGACATTATCTTATCCCGATTTATATTTGCCAAACAGTCAAGTGAAGATAAGGTAGTAAGCATTACCGAAAAACATTTACACAAAGATAAAATCAATGTACATTCTGATTTGATTGGCGTTGACGCTATGATTACAAATAAAAAAGGTCTTTGCCTAACCATTCTAACGGCAGATTGTGTTCCTGTTTTGCTATACGACTCAGTCAAAAAAGTAATTGGAATTTCTCATGCGGGTTGGCGAGGAACCGCCTTGAATATCACGCAAAAAACTGCACAGCAAATGCACAAAGAGTTTGCATGTAAATACGAGGATTTGGTTGTCGGGATAGGACCTTCGATAGGACCATCGACCTATGAAGTCGGAACAGAAGTCATTAATGAATTTCAAAAAAACATAGTTTATCACGAAAAGATTTTAAAACCTGCACCCAACGAAAAAGCGATGTTAAATTTATGGAAAGCCAATAAAATTCAGCTAATGGAACTTGGCGTGAAAGAAAATAATATTGAAATCGCTGAAATTTGCACCTATAGTGAATCTGGAAAATTCTTTTCGGCACGCAAAACGAAAGGCAAAACAGGAAGATTTGCTACAGGAATCATTTTAATTTAGAATCTTTATAAATAAAGTCGTTTTTTATTTCCCTTATTTACGTTTTTTACTACTTTTGAAGAAAATAATTTACAATTTCATAAACATTAAAAACGCTATAATGAAACTAAGAAATTTAATCAGCAGCTTAATACTAAGCTTCGTCATTTTTCAGCCATCGTTTGCACAAGAAGATGTAAAGCAGACTACCGACGAGAAAAAAGGCTACCAATTTACCATCGACAAACAACTTGCAACCACCTCTGTTAAAGACCAATATCGTTCAGGAACTTGTTGGAGTTTTTCGGGAATTTCTTTCCTCGAATCAGAACTAATAAGATTGAAAAAAGGAGAATTTGATTTATCGGAAATGTACATCGTAAAAAAATCGTACGAAGACAAAGCACAACGCTATGTTCGTATGCATGGAGCATTAAATTTTGGCGGAGGCGGAGCCTTAAACGACATACTTAACGTAATAAAAATTCACGGAATAATGACCGAAGAAGCCTATTCGGGTTTAGTAATTGGAGAAGAAGGACACATTCATGGCGAAATGGACGGAGTTTGCGAGGCAATGGTAAAAGAAGTTATCAATAACAAAAATCAAAAACTAACTCCAAATTGGTTCGAAGCATTTAAAGGTTTAACCAACGCATATTTAGGAAAAGAACCTGAAAAATTCAACTACAAAGGCAAAGAATATACAGCCAGAACATTTGCTGATGAGGTTATAGGCTTAAATACAAACGATTATATATTAATGTCATCGTTTACTCATCACCCATTTTACGAAAAATTCATTTTAGAAGTACCCGACAATTGGTCGTGGGGTGAAGTTTACAATGTTCAAATGGACGAACTTATAAAAACAATCGACAATGCCATAAACAATGGATACACAGTTGCTTGGGCAGGTGATGTTAGCGAAAAAGGATTTAATTGGAAAAAAGGTGTTGCCGTAGTTCCCGAAAAAGATATTGAAAGTATGTCGGACCTTGAACGAGCAAAATGGGACGAACTTTCGCAAAAAGAAAAAGACGAGCAACTTTATTCGTTTGACGAAGCCGGAAAAGAAAAAATAATTACTCAAGAACTTCGACAAGCAGCTTTCGACAATTTTACAACTACCGATGATCACGGGATGCACATTGTTGGAATTGCAAAAGACCAAAACGGAACAAAATTTTATTTGGTTAAAAATTCGTGGAATACCAAAGGAAACCCATACAACGGATACCTTTATATGTCGGAATCGTTTATCAAATATAAAACCATGTCGATGATGATAAACAAAGCATCGTTACCAAGCGATATTGCTAAAAAATTAAAATTGTAAATTTTTTAATCATTCGAAAAACCAAATCCTCAACAATCTGTTGGGGATTTTTTTTTGATTCCTCATTTACAAGATAGCCTTGACCTTAAAGGTTTTCAAAGCCTGATACCAATTCTATTTCCATATGACACATATGTGTTTTTTTAGATTCCCTTTTTCAAGGGAATGTGCCTCAAAAAATAAGATACCCGCTTTTGCGGGTATCTTATTTTTAAATTGTGTCGGTCACATTGAATCGTAATTTGTATGACTCCAAAGGAGTCATACAAATCTTTAAATTTTAGCATATAATTTCTTATTCGGTATAATGTCTATTTTTTATTCGATTTCAATAAAAATAAGTACTTCATGGTTTTGAAAGCCTTGAAGTACTTATAATATTCAGCAAAAAACTAATATCCAAAATTGAACTCACCAAAAAAATAACAATCATTTTAAATCGTTTTTTTTTTGAGGATTTGAAATAGTTGTATAGTTTTATGACATATGCTTGGAGATAATAACACCTAAACTATTTGAAAATAATATTGTAAAAGTTGTTAAAAATATTCAATAGATAATCGATAAGCTATATATTGCGACAATTATCAGTTTTTTTGAGTATGTTTTCAAAAAATATTTTTTATATTATTTTTGTATTTGTATTTCCAACACATGTTTTGTCTCAGATAAATAAAGATAAAATTCAATTGGTTGGAAAAATTGTAAGTTCAGAAAATAACCTATCAATACCATATGTTCATATTTTAGTTCCTGAAAGAAATGTTGGAACTTCTGCCGATGAAAATGGGCAGTTTTCGATTTATATTCAAAAAAACGATATAATTGTTTTTTCAGCTATTGGATTTCAAAACTATAAGCTTTGTTTTGCTGATTCTTCATTTACAACGGAGAATAATGTTACTATTCATTTAATTCCAGAAGTTTATCAAATAAAAGCAGTCAATATTTTTCCATTCAAAACGTATTCTGATTTTAAGAATGAGTTTGTTAATCATAAAAAGACTGAAAATGAAAGATTGGTCGAAGCTCTCAACGAAAGCATTAATGAACCAAATTTAGCTTCGTATGCTCCGTGTAATCTTGGAATTTCTCCAATTACCGCACTTTATAATGCTTTCAGTAAGTATGAAAAAAGTAAACGATTATATGCAACCTTGACAGCTAAAGATGAACAAAAAGCAAGAGTCGCAAAAAAAATGACTCCCAAATTAATAAAAACGATAACAGGTATTAGCGAAGAATCTACAATTCGCTCATTTATAGAATTTTGCAGTTTTCACGACGATTTTATTGACCATAGCACTGAGTTAGAATTATCGCTAGCCATAAAACAGTGTCTAGACGAGTTTGAAGAATAGAAAACTTTTTAGCCTTTGTTGGAATCCTTTCCAATAAATGAATTCTGACGTCATTGGAAAGTATTCCAGCGAGAGCGGAGAAACATAAAAAATTTGACCAGGTAAATTAACTTGAGCTTGTACAATTTGACATGAAATTATTAAATTAAAAATAGAACTTTTATCGATTTCATCGTAAATACTAATGCGAATGTTTCTTCTCCGGAAATATCAACGAAAGTAATACTGAAGCTACTAAAATTGCCAAAATCACAAAAAGAGAGTGTAAGGTTTCAATTTTGTAAAATGAAACAATACACATTTTTACTCCAACAAATGTTAAAATAGCAGCTAAACCATACTTTAAAAAATGGAAATATTTTGTAATTCCTGCCAAAGCAAAGTACAAAGCACGCAAACCAAGAATAGCAAATACATTCGACGTGAAAATTATAAATGTATCTTTAGAAATAGCCAAAATAGCAGGAATTGAATCAACAGCAAATATTAAATCGGTAAATTCGATAACCAAAAGCACAATAAATAGTGGAGTTGCAAACGATTTTTTATTTATTTTAACAAAAAACTTTTCGCCATGCATTTCATTGGTAACAGGGAAAAACTTTTTAAAAATTTTAACCAGTGGATTTTTGTCGGGTTTAACTTTGCCTTCATCTTTGGTAAATAGCATTTTAACACCTGTGAACACCAGAAACGCTCCAAATACATATATAATCCAATGGAATTTATTGATTAATGCAACTCCTGCAAAAATGAAAATTGCACGCATTATCAATGCTCCTAGAATACCCCAAAACAAAACTTTATGTTGATATTTTGGATTTACATTGAAAAACGAAAATAACATTATGAAAACGAACAAGTTATCGACGCTTAATGACTTTTCGATTAAATAACTTGTTAAAAATTCGAGTGCTTTATCTGGTCCGTGAAAAATGTAAACTCCATAATTAAAAATTAAAGCTAGTCCAATCCAAACACCACTCCAAGCTAGAGCTTCTTTAATCTTAACTTCGTGAGAATTTTTGTTGAAAATTCCTAAGTCAACAGCTAACATTAAAAAAACAAATGCCAAAAAACCAACCCATTCGTATATACTAATTTCCATAATTTATTTTTAAAATTTATCTATTTTAGATGTCGCAAAAGTATTACAAAGTTTCGCAATATCAAACTGTGTTTGTCATTAGATTTTACCTACATTTCAACACGATTGTAGAAAAGCAAAATTAGTGAATTTTGAAAAAGTAATAAATTAAACATTGAAAAAACATTCAAATATTCCCATTTTTATTCCCGAATTGGCTTGTCCTCATCAATGTGTTTTTTGTAATCAGCAGAAAATAAGTGGCACTTTTTCGAGTCCAAAACCTGAAGAAATTGTTGAAATTATTGAAAAATATTTAGCAACAATGTCAGCCGAAAAACGGGTTGAAATTGCATTTTTTGGTGGAAGTTTTACCGGAATTGCTATAGATTTGCAAGAACAATATTTAAAAATTGCTCATCAATATATTCAATCGAAAAAAGTTAGCGGAATTCGACTTTCAACACGACCAGATTACATAAATCAAGAAATCTTGGATTTGTTGAAAAAATATGGAGTTTCTACCATCGAATTGGGAGCTCAGTCAACCAACGATGAAGTTTTGCGAAAGTCGGGTAGAGGACACGATTTTGAAGCAATCAAAAATGCTTCGGAATTGATTCTCAAAAATGGTTTTGAATTGGGTTTGCAAATGATGATTGGTTTGCCATCAGATTCGCTCGAAAGAGCCATTCAAACGGCGAATGATATTGTAAATTTGGGAGCTTCGTCAACCAGAATTTATCCAACCTTGGTTATAAAAGGAACGGCGTTGGAAAAATTATACGAAAATGGAAATTATTCGCCACTTTCGCTCGAAAATGCTGTTTTGTGGACGAAAGAAATTGTGAAAATATTTGAGAAGAATAATGTAAAAATTCTTCGAGTTGGGTTGCATCCATCGGAAGAATTACATTCCGAAAAATCGTTAGTTGCTGGACCGTATCATATTGCTTTGAATGAAATGGTTATGACCGAAATTTGGAATGATTTATTGATTATACGATTAGAAGATTGGAAGATTAGAAGATTAGAAGATTGGAAGATTTTGGTAAATTCACAACAACTAAATTATGCCATTGGTTACCAACAAAAAAACCGAAAAATGCTTCAAAATTTAGGTTTTAATGTTCAGTTTGTTGGAGTTGAAAATTTTGAAAAATATCAAATAGAAGTTGGTTCGTAAAACCTGTCAGGTTTCGAGTGGATAAATAAAATAAAAATGTTAGCCATAATTGATTATAGAAGTTCAAAAATTGCTATTGAAAAACTTGCAAAAATTGCAGATGATATTTTGTTGTTTAAAACTCAAAACATTACATATAATTCAATTTCGTGTCATCCCGACATTTTTGTGCATCAAGATTCTGAAAATTTAATAATAGCTCCAAATTCTCCTAAAAAATTATTTGATTTTTTAAAAAAACACAATCTTAAATTTCAAATTGGAATTAAAAATATTGGTAGTGATTTAGAAAATTCAGTTTTGTACAATTGCATTGCTACCAACGATTTGTTTTTACACAAATTAAATTTTACCGATGAGTCAATTCTGAATGTGAATTCGCATAAAAAATTCATCAACATCCCGCAAGCTTATACTCGTTGCAGTTTGATTCATATAGGAAATAATGTTTTTATAACTTCGGATAAAGGAATTGAAAACGAATTGAAAAAAAATGATTTATCGTGTTTTTATTTTTCGCCAAACGAAATAAAAATTATTGAACATAAAAATGGATTTCTGGGCGGAACTTGTGGCATTTTTAAACATAGAATCTTTTTTAATGGAAATATTTTCAAACACGAAAACGGATTGGAACTAGCAAGTTTTCTTGAAAAACACAAACTCGAAATTGTTTGTTTACACGATGATTTTTTGTACGACGGTGGCGGAATTTTCTTTTTTTGAAGTAAAAAATCATTATTTAAAAAAGTTCTGAAGAGCTTTCATAATCTTATTTTCAGAATTATTTGCAGCATTTGCAACTTCTGCAGGAGGATTAATTGCCAAGCCTTGGTGTTCGTTTATATACTGATATACAACCATTTTCTGACCATGCTTAACTGTAACGGTAAACGGGGTGAATTTTTTCCAATATTTTTCTCGTTGATATAGTTTTTCGTAAACAGTTTGGCTAACCAAAATTTGATTATCATCGGCGATGCTCATAACTCGTTGTGCTGCATTTATTCCGGCACCGGCAATATTCCTATTGTTATTTATATCGATAATTAGATTATCGGTATTTTCGTTAATCCCGATTCTAATTCTAAACTTACGCATAACATCTTCAGTTTTAGTGTTATGCTTATCAATTCCCGATAATATACGTAAAGCCAGTGCAATATGAACATCGTAAGGTTCATCGACATTAATTATGGCAATGCAAATACCATCTCCTGTAGGAAGTAAAATCAGATTTGCCGATGTTAAATCGTAGAAATTTAAACCCTCTTGAACAATTTCATTTAAGACTTTAATGATATGAGACTGGGCTTCAACAGTTCGGTCTTGAGTATAATTTACTACATCTAAAAAAATATATTTCGCTTGAACTGTTTTAACTTCCGACATCTGTAATCTAAATTTGAAGCAAAATTAAATATATTATTGTTTTTTCAATGTATATCGCCTTAAAATATTATTTATTTAAAGACCTTTCCACTGCTTTAAGTACGCTTTTGAAAAATATTTGTACCATTTATCATTATTGGTGTATTTTGCTACGACTTGTTTTCCGTCTTCATTTGAGCGGGTAATCAAATCTTTTTTTGCTAATTCAACAGCTAAATTTTCTTGAATAATTCTTGCCCATTTCGATGAGTAGTTTCTACTTTTTAGTTCAGATAAAAACAATAATGCATTATCGAAGTCTTTATTTTTGGTGTATTCTTCTACTGCAAAATGCACAAAACTTTGACCTTGCGATTTTATGAAATCAATAGTAGCTAAGTGAGTTAAATTGAAATTTCCAACATTGTTTTGGTAAAAATATGCTTCGCTTTCGTTGTATTTATCGATAGCTTCCTTATAATTTCCTTTAGAAATTTCATCGTTAATATTTTTTTGTAAACGTTGGTAAGTAATTGCTGGCAATATTTCTGAACGCTTATTATTGACTTCCTTAGTTGACATATAACATTCAGGATATTTTTCGGAAATTTGAATGGTTTTTGAAATTGCATCATCAGCTTCGATGTATTTTTGTTTCTCAATTAAATTTAATACAACACCGAATTGTTGATTGTAGGTTGATTGATGATTTTTACATTCTTGCGAAAATATCTTTTCGTGCAAACTTGCTAGCAATGAATTTAATTTTGAATTAGATTCTTGTCGATAATTTGACATATACCTTTGGGCATTTTCGTAGTTTTGTCGAGCCGCCGAAAGTTTATTTTGATTCACAAATTCTTCTCCTAAATTTATGTTTGAAATAACCACATTACTAACAAATTCTTCGATTAGTTTAGGCAACTGAGTATCTTTTTTGATGGCAAATTCTGATTCTATCAAAATTGCTTCGTCAAGAGCTTTTAAAGCAGCCTCAGTATTATTTTGCAGGTTTAACTCTTTTGCCTTACCAATTATTTCAGCGTATTGTAATTGTTTTAATTTTATGCGAATATTGTTAAAACGATTGCTAATAGTTAGTGAATTTAACTTTTGAAAAGATTCGGCATCATTTAGCTTATTCTCAGCTAAATTCGATTTTTTTTCAGTAATCAGTATTTCAGCATCGTTGAGCTTAGCTTCGTAAACGCCGTTTTTGGCTGAAAGTATTCCATTATTAACCTCGTCGTTGCAGTTAAGTGAGTTGTTTTCGATACAAAGCTGTTTGGCTTTTTCGAAAGAAGCTAAGGCTTCGGTAAATGCTTTGCTGTCGATTTGCATTTTACCTTTATTCAAATATGCAACAAACAATGAATTTAATCCTGATAATAAATCAGCATCGGATTGAAAATAAGATTGATTATTTTGATAAAAAAACTTAGCTTTTTGAAGTTCATTTTCAGCATCTGCCAATAAATCTTTTTTTACCATCATATCGGCATCAAGCAAATATTTTTTCAGCTTCGCGTTTATAGTGTTCGAGTATGTTTTATTAAGTTGTTCTGAGCAATTCACACCTCTTACCGTAATGCAAATATCCTTGGCTTTATCAAGTGAATTCAAAGCTAATTCGTAGTCTGAGTTTTCGTAATGTCGAATACCGATATTAATGTAGTCGGATTGTATTTTTTCGGCAAGTTCAATCGAAAAAGCTACGGTTTGAGGGTCAGCATTCATATTATTTATAATATTTTTTAAGCCTAAAACAGATGCGTCGTAATTTTTTTCGAGATATCGCAACTTTGCCAATTGAAAATGTGCCGGAGCAAATCGTATATTGGTATTGACTGATTTATTGAAATAAATTTCGGCCATCGAATGATTTCCCATTAACATAAAATCCATTCCTTTTTTGAAATAATATTCGTAAATATGTGAAATAATTTCGTTTACCGAATGTTTTAACTGAATATTAAAATCGTATAAATTGCTTATATTTTCGTCGAGATTTATAGGGTCGTTCTTGCTGAGAGCTAATTGATTATAAAAATCTTTGTCGTTAATGGTTTTTATCAATAATTCATTTTTCTCAATCGTATGTTGATAGTCGTACATGAAATCTAGGTTTTCTAAATTAATGGATTGAAGTTCGAGAAAGCCAATTTCAATTTGTTTTCCAAGTGTGTAATATTCGTCGATAAGTTCGATTTTGTTCTTGAAGAATTTTTGATTCAAATTGTTGTAAACATAGTTTTTATTTACAATTTCAAATCGATAATCGGTAGTTCCGAATGTGTCTTTTTCGGTAATATTTACCAAATTATTTGAGTTCCAATCGATGCTTGCGTCGTCGAATTCGAATGTTTTAAGTAATTGATTGGCTGCGTTGTAAAGCTTTAAATCAAAATTTACTTTGGCTGGAAACAAAACATCATCGACAAAAATATTTTTATACGAAATATCTCCGTTAAAGTGTACATCGTTTAGTTCGACTAAAAATTCTAAAATTCCGTTTTTCTTTATGATTTGAGAGGCTTGATTGTACGAAAAAGTAAATTTAGTAGCCTGCAATGGTTTATTCGAACCTGTTGCAATATTTTTAATTATAAAATTTTCGACTGTTTTATCTGCCGACGAATTGTATTTTACCAAAAAAGATTCTGGCTTGCTTTCGCTAAATATTATTTGTTGCTGTGCTGTTACCAATTGCACAAAGGATATGACTAAAACGGTTAAAATGAATCGAATCATATATTTATTTTTTTTCAAAAATACCAATTTAATTGTCGAAATGAAAAATAAATTTTGTGAGATAATGCTGCGAAATTTTAAAACATATAATCGATAAAGCAAAAATAAAAAAGCAGGTTTTAAACCTGCTTTCAAAAAAATAGCGATTATTAACATTTATTTAAGCTTTATGGCTTTTTTAACCCATTCTACACCATCAACTTGCAATGCGTAAAAATAAATTCCCGGAGCTATATCAGTTGTATTCCAATCAATTGAATAATTTCCGCTTTCTTGATTTGAATTAACTAATGTTGTAACATATTGACCAGTGTAAGTCATAATAATAAGTTCTACTTTGCCTTCGGTACCTAGTGTATAGTTAAATGTAGTTTTGCTTGTAAACGGATTTGGAACATTTTGATACAATTCGGTTGAGGCTTTTGTAAGCGAATTATCTTGTGTAATGTTGATAACCGAATTAACATCGGTACTTTTTGCATTGTCGTTGCCGTTGTTTCCATCGCCGTGGTTTCCGTTATCGTGTTGGCAACATTGTGCAAGTAAGGTTTCGATTTCAGTGAAACGAGATTCGTACGACGAAATTATATTTTTTAGTTCTCGAATGCTATCGCTTTGTTCTTTTACTGCTTCGATTAAAAATGGAATTAAGGCTGTATAATTCAATGTTTTATATGTAATTTCATCAGAAATAACATTGCCTAACGAATCATATTTAGCGGGGTGAGTAGCTTCACTTACCAAGGCAGGTATAATAAGTTCAACTTCTTGTGCAATTAAACCGTAATGTTCGCCTTCGGGTAACGACATGCTAGGGAATTCGTTAACTTTGTAATTAAACGATACAGGATTTAGTTGTTCAATTATGTTTAAGGAATTATTTAACGACGTGGCGTTATCTTTTAACATAATGTCAGACGGATTTGGAAAATCTCCGGTTATAACAACATCGCCATCGAAGTATCCAGCGTAGTTACGCTCCCCTTGATTAGCAACCCCATAAATACCATAGCTTTCATAACCTCCAATAGCCTCTCCTTTTATTCCAATATTTATTCGTACGCCTTCTGAAATACCATACACACCGCAATTTATACTATTTGTTTCTAATTCATTAAACACTTTAGCTGAAATTCCATAATTTTCTTTAATACCATTTGTTACATAACTATTTATCCCGTAATTTATAGTATTACTTCCTTTCAGAGTCAAGTCTATACCACGAGCATCTGTATAGGAAGAGTAATTTGAATAATTTGAAAATAAATCAAACGCAACTGGTCTTTCCTCGTTATAAACCCTAAATTTCGAATTCCCCGAAGTATTTGTTCCAATTGAAACATTATCATGGTTGTAAGTTGCATACATTTCGCCTGTGCCAGCTCCAGTCCAATCGTCATCGGCACTGCCACCCGAAGGTACAACTCCCCAAGTACCATCACCCAATAAAACATCGTGTCCTGAGCCTGTGAATTTTAGTGATTGTAGCACTCCATCGGCATTGTGTGTTACAATTCCTTTGCTTGGGGCTATGTTTAGAGTACGAACACATACATCGCCGTTTACCTCTAAGGTATTGCTTGGAGTGGAATTGGTTAAGTTTATGCCAACTCTCCTTTTTTGCAAACTGTTGTAGGTATTGATAAGCAAATCGCCGTTTCGTGTTGTTTTAAATTCTGAATAAAGTCTATCGTTGCGATAAGTTAATCGTAGTTGAGCTAAATCGGTTTCGTTGGCAAACACATCGAGGCGAGCTTTTGGAGTAGAGTTTGAAACTCCAACATTGCGATTTAATGTGCCATTTTTGGCTGCAATGTACAAATCGCCTGCCGCGGTAGTTTGCATATCGGTGTAAACGGTAGAGTTGGTTTGGGTTAAACGTATTTGCGGGTTTTGCGTATCGGTAACATCTAAGCGACGGAGTGGAGCTGTGTTGCCTATAGCTACATTGGTATTAGCGGTAGCTTCGTTCACACCATTTATGCTTCCCAAAACCATGCTGTTATCGGTCGAAACAGTTGCATTAGCACCTATGGCAGCGGCATTAATAAGACTAGCTGTAGCTCCTTTGCTTTCGTTACCGATAAAAGTATTATAATTACCTGATGTATTGTTAATACCTGAACGATAGCCCAAAAAAGTGTTGTTGTTGCCTGTATTTTTATTACCCGAAGCATGACCAATAAAGGCATTCATTGAGCCTGTTGTGTTATAAGTTGCTACGGCAGGACCTAAGAATACATTATTTGAGCCGGTGCTGTTGTTCATTCCGGCATTATTCCCACTCATAAGATTAAAGTTTCCTGTGGTATTGTTTGCTCCTGAATTATTGCCAAAAAATGTATTCCCCATTCCAGTATTTGTTGAACTATTATTGTTTGCTCCTGAATTATACCCCACAAATAAATTTGAATTTCCTTTATCGCTTAACACAAGTCTTGAATTTATACAATAGCCTTGGTCTTGGTCAACATTTATTCCGCCTCCTACATCAAGTTTAATATTTGGGTATGGATTTATATTGGGTGTGTTTATTTGCTTGGCTATAGCGACGGTTATGTTGCCAAAGTCTG
Source organism: Bacteroidetes bacterium GWF2_33_38 (assembly GCA_001769505.1). GTDB lineage: Bacteria > Bacteroidota > Bacteroidia > Bacteroidales > GWF2-33-38 > GWF2-33-38. The sequence goes on along the minus strand of MEOF01000003.1, from coordinate 4,490 downwards.
ACATAACGGTATTGCCAAAGTTGATGAAACCTTCTGAAGATTGGATATAGTCGGAACCTGCTGGTATTTGGGGAGTTCCTCCAATCCATAAAGAATTTTGTCCAATTCTAATAGAGCGAACATGTATACTATCAGCAGTAATAGTTTGATTTATATTAATATCTCCATCTTTGGTAACAATCATACGAGTGGAATCATTTGTTTTTACAACAAAATCTTGATAATTGGTTGTCCCAATAAATTTTTTGTTACTGATATTGTTGCCATCAAGTCGCCAGTTATTACCTTGCCCAAAAGCAATGCTTGAATTTAGAATCATTAGTGCGATAATAAATACCAAACTTTTCCATACGTTTAAATTTTTCATGATTTTTCAGTTTTTAAAGTTTTAGAAATCGTTTTATATAAATTTGATTATTATAGTTTATTTTAATGATATAAACACCTGTTTTTAAATAATTTAAGTTGATTTTACTTTGAGGCTCTAAGTTGAAATTACCTGATTGTTGAATTATCCCTAAATCGTTATAAATATCATAGTTTGCTTTACAATTTAGAGTTGATTTAATGATTAAATTATTATCAATCGAATTAAAATATACATTAAAGGGTACATATTCAGATAAATAATTAACACTTGTTCCATTGTTACAAGTCAATGAATCTTCTGAAATGCAAACATTATCAATATAGTAATAAGTTCCACAAAATGAATCTCCATTAAAAGATATAGAATCAAAGTAAGTGCTATTATAAAAATTACCTATTAATAAATAATTATATGAAGAGTCTGCAACAAAAGAGCCTTCTACGGTAATCCATTTATTAGTATCTGAAATAATATCAGTGGAATAAAAGTGAGAAAAATTATTTACTATTGAATTTGGATTCATAATTGTATCTCCATACAAATTATTTGTAAGTAATATTCCTATTTTATTTGTTGCACAAGTAGAAGTATTAGATAAATTTATTTCAAAACTAACATAATACTTCTTTTGTATTTGTAAGGGAGTTAATAATTCACAACCAAATAATTCTCTTGCATCGTTACCCGTAAATGTTTTTGTATTTCCATAAAATCCACAATATGCATTCCCCAAATAAGGGTATTGAAAACCCCAAGCATTTGTTGGAATAGATACTTGAGTATAAATAGGTGCACACACATTAAAATAATCAGCAGAATTAATGTTAATATTCCACCCAGTTGGTAAATATGAAATGTTAGTTGAATTACCAGGTGGGCACACCGTGTATTCCTCAAAGCTCGGGTTAGGGACTAAATTTTGAGCGTTTGATTTAAAAATAATCAAACAAAATAATATTGTTATGTAATAAATTTTTCTCATGATGTTAAAGTTCAAATATAAAACAAAAAGGTCATATATGACCGAATAAATTAAAAATATTTTAAAAAACATTTGTTGTGCGAAACAAATCACAACAAAAAGTTCTATCGGAAATAGGTAATGTTATTGCAAACCAGCGAATTACAAAAGGAATGTCGCGTAATAAACTTGCGTTAGAACTAAATACCGATGAAAAACAAATTCGTCGCATTGAAAAAGGCGAAGTAAACCCTACCATTTTAACCTTGTTAAAAATATTTACTATTTTAGAAATTGATTTAAGCATTTTAAGTGATTTAAAAATCGAAAAATCTTTTTTTTACGAATAACTCTGGTTATTACCAACTCTTAAAGAGCGTACGTGCATACTATCGGCGGTTATTGTGCCTTCAACTTTAATGCTATCCGATTTTATTTCTCCATTAACATCTAATGGAGCTTGAGCAACTTGTTTCCCAATTGCTACATTGCTATTCGTAGGATTGTTGTATATAGTACCTGTAGAATTATCTTTCTTCCAGAGGTTTCCCTGTCCATTATTTGAGCCTATTTTTACCATTGTTGAGTCTGTTTGAGTCTGCGACATCAACAAATAATTACTCGTTACAAATAATGTAACTAATGTCAATTTAATAATACAATTTTTCATAAGCATTTGATTTAATGATTAATAATTAATTTTTGATTATAAATTTTGTTTTTAGATAGTAATTGAATATTATAAATACCAGAATTAAATTCTAATATATTTATAACACTATTATAAGAGTTTATTATATAAGTTTTCAAACAATAGCCTGTTATATCGTATAATATTAATTTTACAGGTAATGTTATTATGTTTGATATAGTTAAATTAATAAACTCAGTAGCTGGATTTGGAAATAATTTTAGATATTGTTCATTATTTAATGTAATATTGTTAATTAATGAATCTTTACTTACATAAATATCGTCAATATAATAATATGCATAACAGCCACTTGAATGGGAAAAAATTTGACCAATTGGTCTGTCAGTGTAAAAAATTGAATCAGTTAATGAGTAATCAAAAAAATTACCTATAATCATATAATTATAAGCAGAATCAGCAATAAATGAACCCGATATAAAAGTCCAATTAGTGGTATCTTGAATAATTTCATCAGTTTTAAAATGTGCAAAATTGTTTAATGGTATATAAACTTCTTGGTAAATAGTATTTGTAGAAAATAAAACACCAATATTATTTGTAGCACAATTAGCACTATCGGCTAATGATACTTTAAAATTAATATAATATTTTTCACCAATAACAAGTGGGCTAACTAATTTACATTTCAGCCATTCACGTTCATTACTATTATTTGGATTGTAACCCAAATGGGTTAAAATACCTGCATAAGCATTTCCAGTTACTGCATTTTGATTACCAGATACATTATGTGGTACAGAAAAACTTCCAATATTGTAACCAAAGAAAGGAGAATTAATATTTTCACTACAAGAATTATAATACTCAACAATACCTCTTGCACTTGACCAGAATTCAGCAATACATATAACCGGTGCTGTTGGACAATCACCATAAATGTCGCATGTTACACGATTTTCAAAACTTGGATTAGGCACAAGGTTTTGCGAGTAAGCACAGCTTACTGCAAAAAATGCTACTATTACAATAATTTTACTTTTCATATCTTTAAAAACGCTTTAAATTGTTAATAGGCACAAAAAAAGCGTGGTACTATACATTATCTGCTCAAGTGGTACTGGTATACCCGCAATGCAAATAAGTAAAGCCCACGCCCTATGGCGTGAGCGTCCACTTTTTACACTTGCATTGCTAAAAATTACCAGTTTTCTTGAGCAAGAATAAAAGCTTTCGCTACAAAATATTTTTATAAAAAAGAACCTTCTTTAAAAGAAAAAAAATCAAACAAGTAAATGTACATAATTTTTGAATAGAAATCAAGAACTTATCAAAAAATTAAAATGAATCGAATTGTAAAATCTAAATTGTACCATTTTTGGCTGCAATGTATATTGCTTCGCTTTCTTCAGAATGACAAAAAAGAGGGACTACGGTCGAAATATGAGATTTTTCGCATTGCACTTCCCTCGAAATGACAACCTGCACGTGTTATTCCGTACGAACGTATAACGTGTTTACATTATAATTTTTAGAGCTCCTCTATACCCTTATTTTGTAACCAATCGAATTCCTTTTTCTTCGATTGAGATGAGTCGTTTTTTGTAAAGAGCACCAACCGATTTTTTAAATGTTTTTTTGCTTGTTCCAAATAATTCATAAATTTCTTCAGACGAACTCTTATCGTTTACGATTATAAATCCGCCATATTCGTTGAGTTTTTGAAGAATTGTATCGGTAAGAGTATCAATTTTTTCGAATCCGGGTTTTTGTAAACAAACATCAATTTTTTCGTCTTCGCGAACTTTTTTGATAAAACCTTTAATTTTTTGACCTCTTCTCAATTTTTGAAATACTTCGTTTTTGTAAAGCATTCCCCAATGTAAATTATTGATTATAACTTTGTATCCAATTTCAGTAGGATTGCTAATTAATAAGTCAACTTCTTGATTTTCTTCATATTCTGGAGGCGTATTGTCTAAAAATTTATCCAAATTCGAAGAAGCTGCAATACGTTGTGTAACGGTATCTACATAAATATATACAACATACGATTTGTCTTCTTCCATTTTTGCTTTTTGCTCTTTAAACGGAACCAACAAATCTTTAGGAAGTCCCCAATTTAAAAAGGCTCCAACCCGATTAATCGAGGCAACTTTAAGCAAGGCAAATTCGCCAACTATTCCATAAGGTTTTTCGCTTGTGGCAATAAATCTATCCTCAGAATCCAAGTAAATAAAAACTTCAATTTCGTCGTCGGGTTTGCAATCTTTTGGTACATATCTTTTAGGCATTAAAATCTCTCCATAGCTACCACCATCGAGATAAATACCAAAATCAACCTCTTTTACTACTCTTAACTTATTATACTTTCCAATTTCCATTTCCTTGTTTCTTAGATTTAGTAAAGATACGATTTGATTTAAATTATAAAAACCAATATTTAAAAAATAATACTTCGGTCAACTTTGACAAAGCCCCTATAAAAACGATTTAAAATGATAATA
>MEOF01000002.1 GCA_001769505.1 Bacteroidetes bacterium GWF2_33_38 | reverse complement strand
TTGGCTTCTAAAAAATACACTGACGCTAAGTCTGCATATTCCGAAGCTAGCAACATAAAATCGGAGGAAAGCTATCCAAAAACAAAAATTTCTGAAATCGACAAAACTCTTGCCGACATCGCAAAAGCTGATGCAGATGCAAAAGCCAAGGAAACTGCGGAGACGAAAGTAAAAGAGTTCGAAGATAAATACAACAATGCAATTAGAGTTGCGGATGAGTTTTTTACTGCCTATAATTACGATGAAGCTGAAAAAAAATACAATGAAGCTCTAAGTCTAAAGCCAAATGAACAGTATCCTAAAAATAAAATTATTGAAATAAAAAATCAAATCGCAGCACTACAGAAAAAACAAGAAGAATCTGATGCGAAAAATAAACAATATGAAGATGCTGTTACCAAAGGAGATTCCTATTTTAATGCAGGTCAGTATGTTTCGGCAAATGCAAGTTACACTCACGCTATAAGTTTAAAGTCAACAGCAAGTTATCCTAAACAGCAAATTGCTAAAATTAAAGAAATTCAGAAACAACAAGAAGCAACAGACATAGCCCAAGCCGATGCCGAAAAAGCTCAGAAACTGAAAGAAGCCCAAGAAAGCGTTCAAAAACTCAAAGAGTTGGAAGAAGTCGATTTATCAAACGAAGAAGTTAAAAAGAAATACTTGTCCGAATTGGCACAAAAATATCCCGAAGGAATAACAACAGAAAATCATACAGGACAAGGAAAAACCATTAAACGAATTATTGTAAATCGAAATGGAATTGCTAATGAATTTCGCGAAGTGAAACATTCATGGGGAGGTATTTATTATTTCAAAAATGGACAAAGCATTGTTCAGTCAAGTTTTTATCTTGAAACGAAAGAATAAAATAATGCGACATTTATTGTTTTTTTTTCTCAGTATCTTCGTTTTATCATGCAACCAAAATTCAAAAAATACTATAAATCAAACAACTAAAAGTGGGAGTATTCGGTATTCAAATTATTTTTCTTTTCAAAGAAATGGCGATGAAATTAATCTGACTGTTTTTTCTAAAGACAAAAAAAATAAAACAGTATATCGATTAAATAAAAATAAAACGTCAGAAAATTCAATAAATATCCCATTAAAAAAAGTTATATGTATGTCATCAACCCATGCAATATTTATAAACAGCTTAGGGAAATCGGAATCAATAAAGGCTATTTCAGGCGTTAAATACGTGAATAACGATACTTTAAAAAGTAAAATTTCGGCAAATAAAATTATTGAAGTTGGATATGAAAGCAGTTTAAATTACGAACAAATTATTAAAATAAATCCCGATGCAATTTTTGTTTACGATATTGGCAGCGGAACATCAAATGCTATAAATAAATTGAAAGAATTGGGTTTTCAGATTATTTTTGTAAACGAGTTTCTCGAAAACACGCCCTTGGCAAAAGCCGAATGGATTAAATTTTTTAGCTTCTTTTTTGATTCAGAAATTCTTGCCGACTCAATTTTCAATACCACTGAAAAAGAGTATATTAAGTTAAGCGAAACGGTTAAAAATATAAATTATCGACCAAGTGTTTTAGCTTCAATTCCGATGAAAAATGTATGGTATATTCCGGGAACAAATTCTTATTTCTATAAACTGATTTCAGATGCAGGTGCAAATTTTATTATCGACTCCAATGAAGAAACAGGAAGCGTTGCTATGAATATCGAAAATGTGTTTGCACAATCGGTCGATGTTGATTTTTGGTTAAACCTCGAAATGGTTAAATCTCGAAACGAAATTGTGTTAATTGACGAGCGACTTTCAGCAATAAAAGCATTCAGAACAAATAATGTTTATAATAACGATTTGAAATCAAATAAATTTGGAGGAAATAGCTACTGGGAAGAAGGAACAATTTATCCACACCTTATATTGCGAGACCTAATCAATATTCTTCACCCCGAAATATTAAACGACAGCCTTATATATTACCGAAAAATGGAGTAAATGCAATATTCTTATGCTCCAATATACTGAGTTTCGAGCAAATTTAGCTTTTTCTCAAATTGTTCAAGTTCAAATAACAAATCTGACTGAACGTTTTTGAAATATTTTTCCAAATCAGAAAATAAAACTCGGTAGTAATTAATTCCATAATTCAAATTTTCGACGAACGAAGTAAAGAATTTTTGCTCCTTATCTGAATATGGCAACTCCGATTCTTCAAATTTTGTTTGAAGGTAATTTATGTAAATTCCTAATTCTTTAATGAAAAAATTGGGGCGATCAGTTCGGGTAATTAAGTTTGTTCGACCATAAATATGCGAAACCATTTCTGGCAAAGTAGATATTTTTGAGAAATATGCCATATTGGGGCCTGGACAAATCGAAACGCCATCACCTTCAACAGGTTTTAAATTGTTGGCAAGTAAAATAGAATTTCCCAATCCAACGCAAATACATGATTTATTAACAATTTTATCGTATTGTTTTTTGTAATCAGGTTCAGCCAAGTTTTTATCTTGTAATTCTTTTATTTTACGCGATTGATATTGATGCGATGCAGTACACATCAATTCTCCATATTCGTTATTGTAGGCTAAATATTTTCGAGTACATTTTGTTCCTGGTTTGCCTGCTTCGATATTTTTACGTTTTTCAATATCTTTAGTATTTGCTCGTAAACTATTGAAAGGCACGCCTATAGGAGATATTTCGCTAAGATATAAGTCTTCTTCTTTCGCATCTATCAACAACTTCATTGTTTTTTCTTCAACGCTTGACGCTTCGGGAACCAATAAAAATGGTGTTCCCCAACCAATACTGTCGAGTTGGTAGTGGTCGATAAGAAAATTATGTTCTTCCGATGTCCCTACTCCACCCTGAGCTGTAATTTTTAATTCAGGTGTCGATAAAAAAATTTGTCGACCTTTTTCTTCCAACGATTTGTTAACTAATTTGAATGTGCTAAGAATAAGTTCTTCTCTATTTTTTTTGAATTCTTTTAAAATAGGTCCCATTAAATGTCCATCGGTTGCAAAAGCGTGTCCCCCACAATTCAGTCCCGACTCTATTCTATATTCCGAAACCCAAAGACCTTTTTTTGCAAAGAACATTCCTTGTACATATGCCGAGCGATAATCACTAACTTTTAAGGTAATTTTTTTCTTAATATATCCATTTGAATCGGGATAAAAATCGTTGAAATTTTCGATATAGCTATATAATCTAGGGTTTAGCCCTGCCGATAATATTATGGATGAATGTAATGTACTATTTGCATACCCTCTCACAGCTGCGTGTCCCTCGTTAAATTCTATCGGAAGTTGTTCTTTTCCATTAAAATTAGGTTTGTCGAGTTTGGTCATTATATTTACATCAATTGAACCTGCAATTAAATGTTCTCGAATCCAATTTTGAGCTTCAATTCTGCTTTCTTCATCTTTTGTTACTTCCGAATATCGTTGCTTTAACTCTGAGTATTCGGGCAACATTTCTAAGTATTTAACTAGTTCTGAGTTTTCTTCAAAGGCTGAATTTCTGAGTTGTTCAAATTTTTGCTTTACAGCAAAATCCATAACATTTAAATATGCTGTAATTCTTTTAGCTCTATGATCTTCTTCTTTATTGGTAATTGGAACAAAAGGAATCGTTAATTTTTTGCAATAAAATTCTCTCATTGTTTCCATCAAGCCATCATCACCAAGCGATATTGCTGATGAAATACCGTATTGTGCAACTTTAAAAGGAGAGTCTAAGGTAAAACAGACTCCCATAATAGGTATATGAAAATTATGGGCAATAGGTTGCTTCATTATCTTTTTTCGTTTCGAATTAACAACAAAGTAAGTTATATTTTTTGTCTTTATAGAATAATCTTGAGTTTTTATTGCAAAAAGAAGCTAATTTAGAATGTGCTTTTAGTCATATAATTTCAAAATTAATATGTGTTTTTGTCAAATTTTTTGTCGCAATTCCATTTCGAAATTACCCAACGTAAGAAGCCTGCTAAATAAAACAATTCATAAATATTAAGGTTTATACCGAATAGTTTTTTAGAGAAAATTTCAAATAGTTCGACCACTACGTGGTCGAATGTTTATAGCTGAACAATTCTGCTATAAACATTTGACTCCTTTGGAGTCAAACAAATCTTTAAATTTTAGCATTTAATTTCTTATTCTGTATAATGTCTATTACTTATCCCACAAAAGTATCTCCACCCTCCTATTTTCTGATGCTTGCCATTCGTATCGCTCTTTTTTATAAATCGGTTCAGTAAACGCTTTTCCTACAGATGTAATTTTGTTAGGATTCACTTTTTTAGCTTTCAAAAAATCCTCAACTTCTTTGGCTCTTTTCATCGACAAATCGAGGTTATACTCGTTTGTACCATTGGAATCGGTATGCCCATAAATTTGTATTAATGAGTTAGGATGTTCATTCAAATATTTTGCAAAATTAGTTAATATATTGTTGTACGACGAATTTACTTGATGTTTATCGTATTCGAAATTGACCAATACCTGTGGCGAAAACTTCAACTTATAGCCTTTTTTAACCATAATTGAATCGAACCAATACGCATTTGTATCGATATTAAATTTATCGAAATTCAACGAATCAGCTATCAAATAGTTCCTGTCGGTTACCGAATTACTAATTTCGTTAAAATACGTCAATTGCACATTATGACTTCCATTTCGCATTATGGGACGATAGGTAATTTTATAATATGTTCGAGATAATCTTCGAATATCTTCATAAACAGCATTCAAATCTTGAATTTGGTTTATTTGATAAAATCTCCCATTGGTTGAACTTACCAAATCGCTGACCAATTTATCGTTATAAGTCGCTCCATAACTTATTAAATAAAGGCTTGCCCCCATATCTTTGATATGTTTTACCAATTCGTTTAAGCTTGATGCATATTCGCCGTAATATTGAAACGATGCATTTTCAAATCCATCAGTAAACAACACAACAACTTTTTGATTCGTACCTTTTTGTAAACTTTTTAATCCAACATCAGCAGCAGCATAAAGGGCTGCGGTGCCTCCAAAACTATCAATTCCGTTGAAATTAGCAGCTTCGAGTATTTCATTAATATCGTTTTTTAAATCGCAGGCTAAATGCAAACTATCATCGAATTTCACAATGCTGAAATTATCGGGTGCATATTTATTGCGAATAAAATTTTCGACCGATTGTTCAAGTTTTGTAATACTATTTGTCATTGAGTTGCTATAATCAAGCACTAAAGACATATCGTAACATTCATTCGATTCTCTGATTTCTTCAACCTTAAATTCAAGCTCCGCAGAATTAGCTTTAACGGTTTCGATTACTTTTTTGAAATACTCTCGACTATAATCTTTTGGCACAAAAGGCGGAGCCAAATCGCTAATAAAATTACCAGCTCCATCAACAACCAAAACTTTTAACTCAACTTCTTTGGGATAATTTTTCACATTGGTTTCAATTATTTCAAATGTAAGCGAATTGCTTTCGATGTTGTCGATATTTTTAACGTCTTTGACCATGGCACGTTGTTGCTTTTCGATATTCCCAACCGTACGGACTTCGTTAACTTCGTAATGTTTATTGTTACCAATTAGCACAAATTCTTGTTCAAACTTTGTTTTGTAATTCATCGAACCTTTTTTGGGAAGTTTCGTTTTAATTCCTTCCAATTCGAGTTCTTTTATTTCTTTGGTATCCCAAGTTAGATGCACCAATTCATTATTTTCGTAATCGCGGACAGCTGAGAAATTTACAATTTTTGGACTAAGTACTTTTACTGTTTGATAACGAATTATGGGAGTTCCATCGCTGACATAAACCACTATATGAAATTTTTCGATGGAGTCGATTGAAGCTCGAATACTCCCCTTTCGTGCCAAAGAATCGGCAAGCAACACAAATTCTTTTTTCTTTCGTGCCGAGGGATTTTTTAACAACGAATCCAAATCTTCGGAATAAAAAAGAGTATTAAATTCTTTTTTGTTTTTTTCGCCAACTATCTCAATATTAAAAGCTTTTGCCGATTTTTTAACTTTCCAATTCAGTTCGACTGTCTCTCCCAAATAAGCGTTTTTTTTATCGACCGTAAAGCTAACCTTCTGCAACGAACACGAAGCAATTAAAAAAACGAAAAGTAAATAAATATACCGAAACAATAACTTCATCTTTAGCCTTAGAAATATTCGGAAAAGGTAGAAATTATATTTGAAAATTTAAAATCGTGTACCGATAAACAATAAAAACATAATTTACTGCTTAATTTTAACAATATTCTTGTCTGAGTTTTTGGTTTGTTTTCTCGGACAAGAATGACCAAGTTACATTACAAATACTATATTCTATTAATTATTGGAAAGGATTCCAACAAGGGCAGGAAACAAGATTATGATTGATTTTATTTTTCATAATCAATTTAAATTACCGCCGAAGGCGGTTTAGTTCAACGTTTTGGCTGTATGTTTTTGTTGCCGATTTCGGAGTACTTTTCTGTTAAGTTACACGAAAAGTTGAAGCGGGCTACAAACCATGAATAACCTACTATCTCGGCAATTTTTTATACCGCACGAAGGCTCTGTTTTTTATTTGTATTTATATCTCGCTGTGTTTTTATCTCCTAATTTCTCAATTAATCCATTTTCTACCGCAAACTTCAAATCTCTGCTTGCAGTAGCTGATGATATTTCTCTAAATTTTTTCAAGTATTCCTTGCGTGTGAAATAGTCCATTTTTACGATTGATTTAAAAAGGTTTAACCTGTCAATATTTGTTAAACTTACATTTTGAATATTTAGCAATTCATCTAAAGATTCAAAAATAATTTCAAGCATAAATTCAATAAATACAGTTGATTCCCCTGTATTATCGGACTTTCCAAGTGATTCATAATACTGTTCTTGACGCTCTTTAATTAAAAACTCTATTGGTAGATATTCAAAAACAGGATAAGTGTCTTTTAAAATCAGAGTTTGCCATAACCTACCCATTCTACCATTTCCGTCAATAAATGGATGAATAAATTCCATTTCATAATGAAATACACAACCCTTAATTAATATTAAGTCATCATCATTTTTTAGATAATCAAACAAGTCGTTCATTAGTGGCTTAAGCATATCACTAGGTGGTGCAATATGAGCAATTTTGGAACCTTTAACAATTCCAACCGATTTATTTCTAAGTCTACCTGCTGATTCAATAAGTCCATTCATTAATATTCCGTGAGCTTCACAAAACGAATCGAAGTCATATGGATTCAATTTGTCAAGATAGTCATAAACAGCAATAGCGTTTTTAACCTCCAAAATGTCTTTTTTAGCTCCAATTACCCTTTTGTTTTCGATAATTGCAGTTATTTGCTCAATTGTCAAAGTATTTCCTTCAATTTCAAGGGACGAATGAATAGTTTTAATCCTATTTTTTTTTCTTAGTTCTGTCGGCGGTTTATTCAAATGTGCAGAGTTTACCTCGCCAATTTTCTCTGAAATTGAGGCAACTAACTTTAAAATCTTTCCTGTTATTTTATAAGGTGGTTTCATTTATTTAATTCTCGATAGTATCAAATGATAGTATCAAAGATAGTGTAATTAGTTCAAAACGCAAATAGTTGTCTGATTTTCAGTCTTTCTTAAAAGCCTAACATTTTACGGGCTTCGTCACTGTCAACCACTACAAATATTCTGCGGGGGACTACCGTTTCAGTTTGCTTGTTCATAGGCTATTGAGCATAGGCGCTGTTATGGCCTGTTTGTTTTGTCAATTATCTTTATTTCTGTCCTACGATTTAACATATGAGCGATTTCTTGCTTCTCAACTGTGTCAAGTTTTTTTATGTAATCTTCTGTTAGTTTTTGTCCCAGATTTAAAAATGGATATTGTTCATTTGTTTTGGCGTCCACAATTGTCGGTCTATATTCACCATATCCTTTATGTTCAAGTCTATTAATGTCAATTCCTTTTTCTATAAAATATTCTTTAACACGACTGGCTCTCATATCTGATAATCTCTTATTAGTAATTGAATCACCACGATAATCAGTGTGTCCGCCAACTTCTATTTTTAAATCTCTATTCTTTTCCAGAAAATCATAAATAGAATCCAACAATGGCACAGATTCAACACGTGGATGACACCCTCCAGAAAAGTCATATGTTACATGAATTTTCTGGATCTGTCCAACCTTAAAAACAGAGTCAGTTAAATTAAAAATACTCTGTCCATTACAGTTGAACTGCAAAGTCAAAAATAATGCGAAATATGTTGTCAATCGTCTCATTCTACAAATTGGCGGTAACGGCAGACTGTCTAATAACCCCAAGTGTTAATAAAAGTTTAAGTTATTAACAATCAGCAACATATCGTATTTTAAATTTGTTAATATTCTGATTATTA
>MEOF01000001.1 GCA_001769505.1 Bacteroidetes bacterium GWF2_33_38 | reverse complement strand
ATATGATTCCAGAGGCTAAGGCGTTAAAGTTAATAGAAATTTACTTTTATGTATGTAAAGTTTATGAAGAAAATTTACAATTTTTTTGTCAGCGATTTAGTAATAATGATGAACCAGAATTTACAGACCAAGAAATAATGACAATTTATTTATTTGTAACAAATCAAGAACAAAAATTCGTGTTAACCCAAATACACAGATTTGCGAATGAATATTTACGTTCGTGGTTTCCAAAACTTGGAACATACACAGCCTTTATTACTCGTTTAAACCGCATGCCAGAAGCATTTCGAATGTTAGCCTCTAATATTTTGCATAGCAATCTACCCCAAGATTGTGATTTAACAAAAAGCGTGTTAGATTCTGTTCCTATTATCACATGCTCAGGCAAACGTTCAAGTAAAGTTGCAAGAGAAATAACAGATAAAACGTATAGTTCAACTAAAAATATGTGGTATTATGGACTAAAATTACATTTTTTAGGATTTTGCAGACCATCAAAACTGCCTTATCCAGAAGATATTGTAATAACAAAGGCTTCTGAAAATGATTTAAATGTATTCAAGGAATCATGGGGAAGTCTAGAAAATAGAGTTTTTTTTGGCGATAAAATATATATTGACACTCCGTACTTTAAAAAGCTTAAAGAAGCTCAAAATTCAGAGATGATGACTCCTATAAAAAGTATTAAAGGACATAGCATAGAACAAAATCAAAGGGATTTTGCATATAATGAACTTTATTCTAAAGCCGTTTCTGCTATTAGGCAACCTGTTGAGTCTTTTTTTAATTGGATTATTCAAAAAACAGATATTCAAAGAGCTAGCAAGGTTCGGTCTACTAATGGTCTCTTAGTTCATGTGTATGCTAAAATTTCAGCTGCTTTTATTGGTTTAATTTTTAACCCTTAATTCGCATTAATAATATAGGAGTTCCGAATGACGGTATTTCATATTTTATATCAACTTATTTTTCTAGTGTCGACTGTAGAAGTGGTTTATTTGACAACGAAATAGAGACTCATTTTGAGTTTTTAAAGTCAAAAGACAATGAATTATTTGAAATACTATCAACTACTTGGACAAAATGGTTGGCAGAAAATGATATTACAAAAAACAAAGAAATTATTTCCGAATTTATTATTAGGACACGTACTTGGTATACAGACAGAAAAATAAACTGTGGCTAACACCGTTCAAAACTAATAGGGCGTCGGGCACTCTTTGACACTTATGAAAACTTTGAAATCGCAGTTCAACTTGACAGGTCGGGAAGTTTCATTCGCCCTACTAGTTCTGCACTGAATCGTTAGCCACCAGCAGCACATTTGCAAGCCCGCCCAAGCCAACACTCAAACCAAAGGCTTGCAAAAGAGCTGCAATTTCCCACCGCTCCAGAGTATACAGACACCGAAAAAATATTTTTCAAATAATAGTTGCATATATCAATTAATTGTTTTTATCTTTGTGCCGTCTTAAATTTTTATAAAATGGAAAAGCAGAGTTTACCTATTGGAATGATAGTAGGAAGAATGATGCACATGATGTTCCGTGTGCTAAAAAAACGTACTGGTGAGCAAGCGGATGTCAAACTTACTATTGAGCAATTTGGGCTGCTTCATGCTATAAGTATGAAAGAAGAAGATGTAATACAAAAAGACATGGCCGAAATGATGGGAAAAGATAAATCTGCCATATTGAGAATAATTGACACATTGGAAGAAAAAGAATTGGTCAGAAGAGTTGTTGACACTAATGACAGGAGAAAGAATTTTCTAATGGTAACAAAAAAAGGAGAAAAAGTTTTAGAACAATGCCTGAAAATAGAATTTGAATTGATGGAAGAACTGCAACAAGGGCTTTCTAAATCTGATTTAGATACCTTTTACAAAGTAATTAATCATATTAGGAGCAGGGCCGAAAAATTGTAATATTTTTTTAAACAGATAGTTGATATAGTCAATAATTGATAAACAATACGATTATGAAATTAAAAAAGAAATTGGTAGGAATGTTTATTCTGTCATTTTTACTGGCAGATGTTTCCGCCTTTGCCCAAAAGCCACTAACACTCAAAGAGTGTATTAGTTATTCTCTGTCTAACAATAGCAATATTAAAATTGCCAATTACAATGTAGATATTTCTCAGAAAAAGATTACCGAGCAACTAGGGAATTATCTTCCTCAAATCAATGTGTCTGGTGAGTTAGATGACAATTTAAAACTTACAACTCAGCTTATGCCAGCCGAAATGATGGGAGGAACTCCTGGGACATACTTTCCTGTAAAATTTGGGAACAAA
This sequence comes from Bacteroidetes bacterium GWF2_33_38, assembly GCA_001769505.1. Taxonomy (GTDB): domain Bacteria; phylum Bacteroidota; class Bacteroidia; order Bacteroidales; family GWF2-33-38; genus GWF2-33-38. The sequence continues at coordinate 43,714 of MEOF01000001.1, read as the reverse complement.
TACAGCATGTCGGGAGGAGTTCAATTAACACAAAAACTATATGATCCCACCAGTCTTTTAATGATAAAAACTGCAAAAATCAACAATAATATTTCAGAACTCAACCAACAAAAAACAAGCGAACACACTGCATATAATATCAGTTTGGTTTATTATCAAGCTTTAATTATTCAAATGCAGATTAATGTACTAAAGTCAACCCTTCTTGCCTCTGAAAAATCATTAAATTCTATTGAATTAAAATATCATAATGGAATGGCAAAAAAAATTGATGTAGATAAAATCAGGGTAAGCTATAACAATACGACATCTCAATTAGAACAAGCAGAATTAAGTTATTCCCAGTCTTTAAATACACTTAAATACAATATGGGAATGCCAATGGATAGCACTATAGTTTTAACCGACACAACAATTGATGAAAGCTGGGATATTTTTATATCGGATACTTTAACTAAATTCCAGATAGATAATGTTTTTGATTATCAATTAAAAAAGGCAAACCTATCTTTAATGCAAATGGATAAGAGAACAAAGGTCTCAGCATTTATGCCTTCTCTGTCTTTCTTTGGAAATTACAACTTTAATGCAATGCGTCAGGAATTTACTTTTTTTGATGCTGATAAAGATTGGTATCCAAGTTCGGGTATTGGTATTAAGCTTACTATTCCAATTTTCGATGGTTTACAGCGAAATTCAAGGCTGGCTCAATCAAAAATTAACATAAAAATAGCAAACGAAAACCTTTTATTTGCAGAGCAGACAATTAAAGTTGATATTTCCAATTATGAAATGCAATATAAAAATGCATTAGACAATATTAATAGAGAAAAAGAAAATCTTGATTTAGCCGAAAGCGTATATAAAAACACACAACTGGAATATCAGCAAGGCACTGGTTCTACACTCGACCTTATTCAGTCAGAAAGTTCATATATGGTCGCCCAAAACACATATTTTAATAAACTTCTTAACCTGTATATTGCGCTTATTGAGCTTGAAAAAGCCAAGGGCTCTTTAACGAGTTTCATCAATAATTTAAAATAATTACAACAATGAAAAAAATCATTATCATCGTCATTGCTTTGGCTGTAGTGGCACTTGTAGCATTCAGACTGTCAATTAACTACAAAAAAATAAATGCAAGCAAAGATGTAAGCACCGATTTGGCTTATGTGTCTGTAAATGTTTCTCCTGTTCTAAAAATGTCAATAACCGATAGTTTGCAATTGACAGGTTATATGGAGGCATATTCTGAAGTAGATATTGCCGCGGAAGCACAGGGGACAATTACTTCAATGAATGCTGCACTTGGTCAAGAAAAATCAAAAGGGAATATTATTGCAACCATTGATGATAAACTAAAAAAGCTTGCTGTTCAAACAGCTAGCATAAGTGTTGCAAAACTTAAAAAAGATTTGGAAAGGTATAATAATCTTTACAAAGGAGGTACTGTAACCGAACAGCAATTAAATGAAGCTCAAAATTTATTTGACAATGCTGAGATACAATTAGAGCAAGCCGAAAAACAGCTTTCTTATGCGACCATTGCATCTCCAATAAGTGGCATTATTATCAAGAAACTGGTCGAAGAAGGTGAATTTATCAATATTGGAAGCCCTATTGTTACAATCGTTGATATTTCGAGACTTAAAATCAAATTAAATGTTTCCGAAGCCAATGTATATCAACTAAGATTAAATGACAAAGCAACCATTTCAACAGATGTTTATCCCGGAGTAACATTCGAAGGTAATATTAGTTTTATAAGTTCTCAAGGTGACGATTCTCATAATTATCCTGTTGAAATTATAATTCCGAATAATTCAAAATATCCTTTAAAATCAGGAACTTTTGCGAATGTTATGATTAAACTTCCTGTTACAGCAGAAGCATTATACATCCCACGCGAATCTCTATTGGGTAGTATAACTGAAGCCTCAGTATATGTTGCAGAAAACAACAAAGCCATAGTTAAAAAGATTGTTGTAGGAAACGGGAACGATAAATATATAAAGGTTATTTCTGGTTTAAAGGAAGGCGAAAAAATAATTGTAACTGGTCAGATAAATCTATCCGAAAACAAGGCCATTAAAATTGTAAATTAATAAACAACATTTATGTCAATCACTGAAATTGCGATAAAAAGACCAACGCTGGTAGTAGTTATTTTTACTGTCTTGGCTATTCTTGGAATAACATGTTATACAAAATTAAACTACGAACTAATTCCTAAACTTAGTTTCCCTGCGCTCAGCATCGTAACAACTTATCCCGGAGCATCAGCAAATGAGGTGGAAAGTTCTGTTACAAAAGAATTAGAAGATGCTCTATCTTCATTAGAGAATGTAAAAAGTATGCAATCAACTTCTCAAGAAGGGCTATCCTCTATTTCTATCGAATTGGAATCGAGTGCTGACGCTAATTTAGCTGTACAAGATGCCCAACGTAAAATCAATGCAATGGTGGCAAATCTTCCAACAGGTGTAAAGTCTCCATCAATTAACAAATTCTCTTCCGATGAAATGCCTGTAATTAAACTTGGGGTAACAGCCAAAATAGCTCCTACAAAATTGTATTTACTAACTGAGAACCAAATCAAGTCGCAACTTTCAAAACTTAATGGTGTAGGTCAGGTTTCGCTAATTGGAGGTAATGAAAGAGAAATTAAAATTAACATAAATAAAACAAAACTTGACGCATACAAGATTACAATCAGCCAAATTTATCAGGCAATTTATAATTCAAACATTGAAATGCCGACCGGAAAAATCGAAAGCAATGTTAAGCAGTATACAGTAAGATTATTAGGAAAAATAAAATCTTTAGACGAGTTACGAAATATTACTGTTTCAAGAACTATCTCTGGCAGTAGTATCAAATTATCAGATATTGCAGAAATTGTTGATGGTATTACAGAACAAACAAATTTGAATAAAATCAATGGTAAAAATTCTATTGGTATTATTATTCAGAAACAAACAGACGCTAATACAGTTGATGTTTGTAAAAGGGTAAAAGAACAATTAAAGTTAATCGAAAATCAGTATTCCAACTATCAACTAAAGTTTGATATTGCCTCCGACAACTCGACATATACCTTAGCTTCAGCTAATGCAGTAATTGAAGATTTAGGTTTTGCCATATTACTTGTTGCATTTGTTATGTTTATTTTCCTACATAGCATTAGAAACTCATTAATCGTTTTAATTTCTATTCCTGCTTCAATCATTTCGGTTTTCATAGCAATGTATATTTTTAATTTTTCACTCAACATGCTCACCTTAATGGCTCTATCTTTGCTGATTGGCATTTTGGTTGATGATTCAATTGTGGTTTTGGAAAATATATACCGTCATCTCGAAATGGGGAAAGATAAACGAAAAGCAGCTCTTGATGGCAGAAATGAAATTGGTTTTACCGCAATAGCAATAACCCTTGTTGATGTAGTAGTTTTCCTACCCTTATCTTTAGTGACAGGTATGATTGGAAACATGCTAAGGGAGTTTTCTCTGGTTATTGTATTTGCAACCTTAATGAGCCTTATAGTTTCGTTCACTGTTACACCTTTATTAGCCTCCCGTTTCAGCAAAATACAAAATAATACAAAAAAATCCATTATCGGAAAGTTTTCAATTTGGGTGGAATATATATACAATAAAATTGTAAAATATTACGAAAGAATTCTTCAATGGTCTCTAAATAAGAGAAAAGCCGTATATCTAATGGTAACCGTATTAATCATAATTTCGTTTTCCCTTGTTGGAATGGGCTTGGTAGGTACTGCATTTATGAATGATGGCGATCAAGGTGAATTTATTGTTAAGCTTGAAGGCGAGCCACAAAATACTGTCTACCAGACAACACAGCTAACACAAAAAGTAGAGAATCTATTGCTTAAAAAACCAGAGGTTGTTAAAGTGTATTCGAACATTGGGTATTCAAGTTCTGATTTTGGATCAGGTAGTGGAGTAAATAACAAGAGTGAAATTACAGTTAATCTAGTACAGAAAGATCAGCGATCTATTTCTGTTAGCGAGTTTGCGGCTATGATAAAAAAAGAAGTTCAGGAAATTCCCGGGTTGAAAGTCAGTGCCACTCCTTCCTCCATGATGGGAAACGCAGATGATGCACCTATACAAATATTATTAAGGGGTCCTGATATGATTAAGCTGTTTGAGATAGGCGATAGTGTAATTAATGTCATAAAACAAATACCAGGCACAAATGATGTAAAATTATCCATTGATAAAAGCAAGCCTGAATTGCAAATTAAACTCGACAGAGAAAAAATGGAGCAATTGAGCCTTCATGTTCAACAGGTTGGAAGTACTCTAAGCCTAGCATTAGCAGGAAATACTGACCTGCAATATTCCGATGGTGACGATGATTTTGATATCAATGTTCGGTTCGACCAATTCAACCGTAAGAAAATTGACGACGTAGGTTCTCTCACATTTATAAATAATCAGGGGAAAGTCGTTGAATTAAAAAACTTTGCGACCATTACTCAGTCATTGGGGCCAAATAAACTTGAAAGATTCGACAGAATCTCCTCTCTTACAGTAAAATGTTCGGTCTATGGTCGTCCGGTTGGAACCGTTGGTGATGAAATAAAAAATGCAATAAAAGAAAAAATACATTCTCCTGAAATTACCATTGACTATAAAGGTCAAATGGAAAGACAGGCTGACGCATTCAGCAGTTTGTTCATGGCTATTGCTGCTGCATTGATTTTTGTATATCTAGTAATGGTTGCACTTTACAATTCTTATCTATATCCTTTTGTCGTTTTGTTTTCAATACCAGTGGCAATAATAGGAGCTTTGTTTGCATTGGCACTTTCGGGAGAATCTCTAACTATTTTCTCAATGGTGGGAATGATAATGCTAATTGGGCTTGTTTGCAAAAATGCAATATTGATTGTTGATTTTGCGAATAAATTCAGGGAAAATGGTCTTACTGTCAAAGATGCCTTAATAGAAGCAGGTAAAGAAAGATTAAGACCCATTCTTATGACAACGTTTTCAATGATTTTTGGTATGCTTCCCATAGCTCTTGCTTCGGGTGCAAGTGCCGAAAGCAAAAATGGTTTAGCATGGGTTATTATTGGCGGTCTAACAAGCTCTTTGTTTTTAACATTAGTTTTGGTGCCTTCAGTATACATGAGTATGGAAAAATACAAAGAGAAATTTAAAAAAATATTTTCACGGAAAAATAAAATTATTGCTGTAGAAAGTCATGAATGAAAAAAATAAGAATATATATTAATATAAGATGCATTTAATTTACAATAATATTCTGATTTATAGGTTTTGTTATAATATTAATAAAACCATAATGATAAAAAAAAGTATTTATTTCATTTTTATATTTCTGCTTTTCTTTGATTCTATACGTGCTCAGCAACAATATACAATAAGCGGTTTTATTAGAGATGCCAAAACAGGCGAGGAACTTATCGGGGCAACGGTTTCGATTAAGGAATTACCGGGGAAAGGTGTTTCCACCAATGCTTACGGCTTTTATTCAATAACACTGCCTTCCGGCAACTATGAGGTCAAATCTCAGTATATGGGTTATGAGCCAATATCGAAGCAAATTGTTCTGAATAAATCTTTAAAATTAGATTTTACCCTCAATGAATCTTCTCAAAAATTACAAGAAGTAGTAATCACAAGCAAAAAAAATGATGAAAATGTAACCCGAACCCAAATGGGCTTACAAAAAATGGATATTAAGGAAATAAATAACATCCCTGTATTATTCGGCGAAAAAGATATGTTAAAAACTATTCAGTTATTACCCGGTATCAAATCAGCAGGCGAAGGCAATAGCGGGTTTAATGTTCGGGGCGGAGCCTCTGATCAGAATTTGATATTATTAGATGAAGCCACGGTTTATAATGCCTCTCACCTCATGGGATTCTTTTCTGTATTTAATTCCGATGCTATCAAAGATATGTCTGTTTACAAAGGAAATGAACCGGCAGAATATGGCGGAAGACTATCGTCTGTAATTGATATAAAAATGAAAGATGGTAACGATAAAAAGTATAGTGTAAATGGTGGCATAGGACTTATTTCTTCACGTCTGACGGTTGAGGGGCCCATTGTTAAAGATAAAGGGTCATTTATTGTTTCTGCAAGGAGAACTTATGCTGATTTGTTCCTAAAACTTTTAAAAGATACTACTTTGAATCAGGCGAAACTTTTTTTCTATGACGTAAATGCAAAAGCAAATTATCGAATTAACGACAAAAACAGGGTTTATCTTTCGGGATACTTTGGGAAAGATGCATTGGGAATAAGTTCATTTGGTATAAATTGGGGTAATGCAACTGGAACAATTCGCTGGAACCATTTGTTTTCCGATCGTTTATTTTCCAATACATCGCTAATTTTCAGCAATTACGATTATAAAATAAATGTTAATATGGGATCGGAAATGAATATTATTTCACAAATACAAGACTACAATATAAAACAGGATTTTCAGTATTATGCCGGAATAAAAAGCACATTGAAATTTGGTTATAATTCAACATACCATAAAATAATTCCGGGTGCAATTACAACTGCTGATAATACCAGTATGAAGAATCTTACCAACAGGTATGCATGGGAAAATGCTTTCTATCTTTCACATCAATATAAATTTTCTGGTAAAACCAGCATAGAATATGGTTCTCGGGTTACCATATTCAGCTTGTTGGGTCCGGGAAACTTTTATACTTATGATAATAAAGGGAACGCATTAGATACTGCTAAATATAGTTCAGGTCAATTCGTGAAAACATATATTTATATTGAACCTCGTGCTACTTTTAACTATGTCATTAATCAGAAAAGCTCAGTAAAAGCCTCGTATGCACGCAATGTGCAAAATCTCCATTTACTTTCCAATTCAACATCTGGAAATCCGACTGACCTATGGATTCCAAGTAGCAATAATGTAAAACCCGAAATAGCCGATCAGACCTCATTAGGGTACTATCGTAATTTTAACGACAATAAATATGAATTTTCAATAGAGACTTACTACAAAAGTCTTCAAAATCAGATTGATTATAAGAATGGTGCAGAGTTAAATTTTAATGATAATGTCGAGTCGCAACTTCTATTCGGAAAAGGACGGGCTTATGGCTTAGAACTTTTGTTTAAGAAAAAATACGGGAAATTCAATGGTTGGATTAGTTATACTTTGTCTCGTACCGAACGTAAATTTGATGAAATTAATAACGGAAATTATTATCCTGCAAAACAAGACCGGACTCACGACATTTCCATTGTAGGAATATACGAAATAAGTAAGCGATGGACATTGTCTGCCACATGGGTTTACAATACGGGAAGTGCAGTTACTTTTCCAGCTGGTAAATATCAAATAGATGGGGAAACTAAATTCTATTATACCGAACGCAATGCCAGCCGCATGCCAGCCTATCACCGACTTGACATAGGAGCTACATGGATTAGGAAAAAGATGGATAAGTTTGAATCTAGTTGGACATTCTCGTTATATAACGCTTATGGGTATAACAATGCTTATACCATAACATTCCGAGATAGTAAGTCCGATCCTTCTAAAACCGAAGCCGTTCAAACAACCTTATTTAAATTTGTTCCATCGATTACTTATAACTTTAAATTTTAAATCATGAAATATAATATAACCATTGCGATTACTTTCTTTGTATTAATCATAGTTTTTTCATCCTGTCAAAAGGTAATTAATCTTGACTTAAACTCCGCATCACCGCAAATTGTGATTGAAGGAAATGTGTACGATCAGTCCGGTCCATATTTGGTTAAAATATCACAAACAGTAAATTTCGATGAATCTAATGTTTACTCTCCTGTTACTGGTGCTATTGTTGAGATTAGTGATAATGATGGCAATTCGGAAATATTAACCGAACCATCGTCGGGCAGCTATATTACTTCTGCTTTACAAGGAGTTTCAGGACGAACATATACCCTTACGGTAATATCAAAAGGAAAAACATATACTGCGAGTTCAACAATGCCAAACCCTGTAAACATTGACAGTATTTACCTTGAAAAAAATATGTTCGGTAATGAAAAAATAGTATCCGTTAATTTCACCGACCCTGTAAATATCAGTAATTACTATCATTTGATTGAATTTATTAACAACGGGAGGCAGACAGGCTTTAATGTTACTGATGATAACCTTAATCAGGGAGAAATTATCAGTTATTCATTTATGTCGGCAGGTAATGTCAGTAAATTAGAAACGGGTGATAATGTAACGGTTTGGCTTGAGTCGATAGATGAAAATGTTTACGAATATTTTCGCACTGCAGGTCGTGATGGTGGTCAATCTTCATCGCCTTCCAATCCTACATCCAACATCAGCAATGGAGCTTTAGGCTATTTTAATGCATGTTCGGTTCGTACAATATCAATTATAGCACAATAATATGTACAGAAAATATCATTAACTAAGTGCATATTACATTCGCAGACAAATAAAAAATCCCTTTCCTTCTGTAAAAATTTAAACGCTGACACACATTCCATCCAGAACAAAAACTATTTGACAGTTGACAGCGAAACTGGAAATAGTAGTATCTTTGTGACATGAAAGACAAGAACCGCCAGCTGGTAACAAAGGCTATATGCAATAAGGGTTTCAGTGAAAATTCAAACATTGTAGCCCGCATTAAATTTTGTGTAGGTGGACAGGTTTCCGCTCCGCAATCCCTTACTGCATATAGCCTCAGTCGTTAGCTGAGTCGTTGTAATATGATTGAAATAATAAAAGAAATTACTGGACCATACTTTTTATTGGTATATTGTGTTTTTTCAGCTTTGATTATTATTTTGGCAAAGAAATTTGCAGAAATGGATTCTACTGTGATTCCTTTCACGATTACGTAGAGTCTTTAATTCTTCTAACTCTTCTTTTACTGTTATTGTTGAATATTTTCCCATGTCTAAAATATACAAAATATATCAGTCATATGGAAATATTATTGGTATCATTTCTCAAAAATATATTTTCGACGAGAAGACTTTATTAAAGATAGTCATAAGTAATTTTTGTTTAAGCTCATGAAGCCAAATTATTTCTAAAAAAATTAGAAAAACTCCAATCCAAGAATTGAGATATCGTCGAACAATGGTTTTGAGCCTCTAAAAACATTCAGGTTTTCGATAAGTTCGTTAATTATCATATTAATCGGCTCATCTTTGGGAATAATTTTTTCAGCATGTTCTAAGCCAAATGCTTCGTCGTTATCGTTTTCAACCTCAACAAGTCCATCGGTATAGCACAAAAGTTTGGTGTGCTTAGCGACTTTTATAAAGCCTTTATTAATTTCAGGAATGTCATCAATCATACCAAGCCCAACACACCCGTTTTTCAAGTAATAAATATTAGCATTTTTTGTGTTGTATAAAATTGGAGGATTATGTCCTGCATTTATATAAACAAGTTCTTTCGTGTTATAGTTATATTTCGCGATGAATATTGTAATAAAACGCTCTCCCTTTGTATTTCTGAGTACAATTTCGTTTAACTTTCTGATGAGGTCGATTAAAGATATTTCAGGAGTAAAAAGAGCTCGTAGATTTGCTTGAAAATTCGACATTAAAATAGCTGCCGAAATTCCTTTTCCTGAAACATCTGCAATACAAAACCCAGCTTCATTTTCGTTTAATTCGATAAAATCGTAATAATCGCCTCCAACTTCATAGTGTGGTAAATAAAATCCATGAACATAAAGTTTGTCGTTATTGGGTAAACTCTCGGTACTTGGAATAAGCATTTCTTGCATTTTTGAGGCAAGTTCTAACTCCTTCTTTAAGGCTTCTTGCTTTAAACTTTCTTTGTATAATCGTTTATTTTCAATGGCAACAATTATAATATTTGTAAGTGTTTGTATAAAGTGTAAATGTTTAATCGACGGACTCATTCCTTCTTGTTCCTCGTCAATATCGCCGATAAGAACGTATGCTAATGGTTTTTCTTTATGAAATACCGGAATAATTATGTCGATTGATTTAAAACAATCCTGCTCACTTCGTGTAACGATTTGAATTTCACTTATATCAATAAGGTCTCTGTTAACATCAATTTTTGTAATCAAATCTAAATCCATTCCTGAACAAAGCAAGCATTCCCATTTTTGCTTAAAGTTAAAAATAAGTACTTTTCCTATATTTAACTCTGTTCTTAAAATTTGTTCGTATCGCTGAATGAGAATTCCTGTCGATAAATTTTCGTTTATCGCACGAGTAATTTCAAGTAAAATCTCAAGTTTAAAATTACTTATTCGTAATCGTTCGAGAGATGATTTTTTCATTCTTTAATTTTAAAAAGATCAGGAAGCCTTTTCATTAAGGCAAGTTCCTTCATTTTCTTTTTCGCTTCTTGAACCGGAGATCCAAAATAAACTTTATTTCCTTCGATTGACTTTCCAATTCCTGATTGTCCAAGTACAATCGCTCCTTTGCCTATCGTTAAATCTTTTTGTACGCCTACTTGACCCCACAAAATTACGTCGTCTTCTACCGTTACACAGCCCGCAACCCCAACTTGAGAAATGAATAAACAGTTTTTACCAACAACCGTATCGTGCCCAACCTGAATCAAATTATCGAGTTTTGTGCCTTCGCCAATAATGGTATCTGACGAAACTCCTCGGTCGATTGTGCAATTTGCTCCTATTTCAACTTTATTGTGAATTACAACTCGTCCGCACGATTTAAGTTTGTCATATCCATCGGCTCGTCGTTTGTAGTAAAACGCATCGGCTCCAATTACTGTATTTGCATGAATAATAACATCATTGCCTATCACGCAATTATCGTATATGCTAACATTCGAGTGAATTACACAATTTTTTCCAATAACGACATCGTTGCCAACAAAAGCTCCCGGCTGAATTATGGTTCCTTCTCCTATTTTTGCCGAATCGCTAATTCGATTATCCGATTTTTTGAAAGAAAAAAATCTAGTAGTTAAGGCATTATAATCTCTGAATGGGTCATTTGAAAAAATCAGTCCTTTTCCTTCGGGGCATTCGACAGTTTTATTTATCAATATAAAACTAGCTTCCGAATTTAAAGCCTTTTCGTAGTATTTTGGATGATCAACAAAGGTTAAATCGCCTTTTTCGACACGATGTATTTCGTTGATTCCGGTTACCAACATGGTTGAATTGCCTTCGTATGTTGCTCCAATGTATGAAGCCAACTCATGAAGAGTTACAGCAGGATTAAGTTTCATTTACTTATTTATATAATTACTTTACTCTTTCAGCGTAAGTTAAATCTCTAGTGTCAACTTTAATTTTGTCTCCAACATTAATGAATAATGGTACGTTTATCACATATCCGGTTTCAAGCGTTGCATGTTTCATTGCGGTTGATGAAGAAGTATCGCCTCTAAGCCCTGGCTCACTGTACGTAACTTCTAAAATTACGTGTGGCGGCAAATCGCAGGTTAGTGGCGTTTCTGTTTCGGCATGAAAAACAACTTCAACTTCAATTCCTTCTTTCATAATTTGAGGATGGTCGATAAGTTTTTCATCAATAGTTATTTGCTCAAATGTTTGAGTATGCATAAAAACATAACCCATTTCTTCTTTATACAAATATTGATAAGGTCTTCTTTCAATTCGTACAACATTAATTCTCACACCAGAATTGAAAGTGTTTTCAATAACCTTTCCAGTTGTTAAGTTTTTTAATTTTGTTCGAACAAAGGCAGGACCTTTGCCTGGTTTCACATGTTGAAATTGTACAATTGAATATAATCCGCTATTGTATTCAATACACAAGCCATTTTTAATATCAGCTGTTGTAGCCATAAATTCGTTATTTTATAATCTTTAAAAAAATTTAATAAATAAAAATACGTTTTTTTTCATCAGACAAAAAAAAAGATGTGCTTTTTTATAAAAAAAGTTTAATAAACTTCCATTTTCTTTTAGAAAGAGGCAATGTTCTATTCTCTTTTATCATTTTTGTTTGTTGTGCTATCGTCGAACGATAAGCCAAAGTCGTCAATTACAAATCCTTTAGAATTCTTTCCGGTTTTAATGATGTTTTTACCATTACATGCCGATATTCCTCTCCATTTGCAATTTATTTCTTTGCAATGATTCAGTCCATACATTTGAATTCCCCAACATTCATCGCCAGATAACTTTTGGGTGTCAACTCGTCTCATAATTAATTATTTAATGATTACAGCCTTCGTGGCTACTGCATGTTTTTCCGCTGTCTAATAAACTTCCGCTTAAATAGTCTTCCACAACTTTTTGTGTGTTTCCCGAACAACCTCTAACCACCTGTATTCCTCTATTTGCAAGTACGTTAATAGCTCCTTGTCCGATATTTCCGGCAAGCATTAACGTAACTCCTTTGTCTGCCAAAACACTGGCAATGTTCGATTTACATCCGCAACCTTGTAACGAAGGAACTATTTCATGCGATACAATTTGATTGTTGTTGTCAACATTATAAACGGTAAAATATTCACAATGACCAAAATGATCATCAACTACTGTTTCTCTTGTTGGAATTGCAATGTACATAATAAAATAATTTTAATATGTAACAAAGTTAATACTTTGTTGGTATTAAATTTAGTTTTATTGATGTTAAACAAAATCAAAATAATTCGAAACTACGTTCCTTTTGTAGAAATATTTCAAAATCAATCCGATATATAAAAGTGTAAATGAAAAATTTTAATTATTCAATTATTATTTTTTGATTTATTATTTCTCTTTCGCTCAACACCTGCAAATGATACACTCCTTTTGCTAAATAGCTAAATTCTAGATGTTTTCTCAAAATATCGTTGTTTTTCTCAAGACTTTCGGTGAAAATTAATTTCCCATTCAAATCAAATAAACGCAACTGCATTTTACCTTTTTCTTTGGAGTTTATAACAATGTTAAATTGACCGTTGTTTGGATTTGGATGAATGTTAATTTTGTCGAGAATCGAATTTTTAACAAGATTTGTGATAATAATATTAGCCGAGTCGTTTGCTTGACAACCATTTACATCGCTTACAAAAGCATAATATAATCCCGATGAATCAGGAGTAATAACTTGAAACGCTTCTCCCGTATTCCACAAAATAGAATATGGTGGAGTTCCTCCAGTTGTGTTCACGGCAATGCTATCGCCTAAATCAAAATTATCAGTTCCAATTATGCTTGCAGATAAATTTTGAACGGTTAATGTAAGAGTTGTATCAAACACACAACCAATACTATCAATGATTGTATACGTATAATCAAACAATCCTTCTGCATCGGGAGTAATTGAAATTGAATCTGAAACAGTTCCGGAAAGCTCTTGACCTGTCCAAATACCTTCGCTTGCAAATTCGTCTTCGAAACTAAAAACTTCAGAATATATCTCATCGGCAAATGTAATTCCCCAACTAAAAATATAGCCATTATCAGCAGCAATATTATCAATCATGTGTATTGCCCAAGTGCCATTTAAAGGACACCCAACTAAGGAATTAAAATCACCAACAGGAAGATATGAGTCGCTTGGGACTGTTGTCCCACTTCCAGTTCCTACGTTATTAATACTTGTTATACCATTCATATTAAAACAATAATCATAACCTTCGCCAGGTAAATTTACCGTAGGATCAGTATAAGGTGTATCATCATAATCTGAATGATCAGCTCCCCCTAAAGGAATTCCTAAATATGCTCCATTGTTTGTACTTCCTGTACCTGTATACAAGTTAAATAATGTTGCTGTGCTACTATTCGGACATTCAATAAAGACATCTAAATCACCAACATACGAATGTTCGATATTCATACAAATATTTTTAATATCATCAGCACTATTTATTATTTGCCCTGCATTAAAACTTATGAAATTTATCGATGTAGTATATTCTGCTCCACTTCCATCAGGAATAAGAGTTGTGTCATTATAAATATTATTTAACTCACTTATAATGGTTTCAGGAGTTGCATTTCCTTTTAAAATTATAGGATAACCAACGCAAGTTGATGTAGGATTAATTTCAGTTCCTGCAAATGAAGGAGTAATTGATACTCGAACTTTTTGTTGAATGCTATTAATACTTTGACAACCATTAGTATCAGTTATTCTCAAATCAATTCCATATAGTCCTTGATTAGTAAATACATAGTTGAAGTTTTGAGTTGTTGCAACAACATCATTGTTGATACGCCATTCAAATGTTGAAGTTGAGTCGCTTTGATGATATGATTCGTCGTTGTTGCTATAAATTCCCGAACCTTCAAAATTAACTGTTGCTCCTTGACAAATATCAATGTTTAGTGCCCCCCCTGTTGAGTAGGCTTCAACTGATTGACAAGGATCTGAGCAATTTACATTTGCAATCCAGCCTACCGAACCCTCATTTGAATCATCTGATTGAAAATTGAAAGTTAAACATCCCGAAGTATTTAAGTACGATGGTTTAATTGCTTGTGTAGGGGCATTATCATTATTGAAATTGTATAACAATGTTGCAGATGTATCTATTCCATCATAAACAAATAGATTATCAGAATTATTTACATCAAATTCAGTAAATGTAACTTGAATTACATTTGCAGGATTGTCAGAACAATATGTTTTTATATAATTTTCACAAACTGAATAATCACCCGCTAATCCTCCCAAGTCGTAAAAAACAGTATCACAAGTATATATTGTATCTGGCTCTATTAAGGTTTTTGACACAATTAATTTAAAATCTGAACATGCTGTTGTTGATTGAGTTGCTACAATAAAATAATAGGTTTGTCCTCCTATTAAATTAGTTGCACAAATTGTTGGAATTCCAGTATCTGATTCAGATGAAGCAATACAAGAAGCTGTTGTATCATCAGGACAAGAATCTAAAATAAAAAGCCCCATTTTAATAGCAGATGCATTTGAAATACCTGCAGAAATAGTTTCATCTTCTATAGGAGTGTAAGAATATACAACGTCTTCACCATTCATATAAGTACTACCACATGCATCAGCACTTGAATAATCGTTTATAAAACCACATGTTGTACTAAATTCACTATATGGTAAGTTTGAAATATTCATTGGATTCTGACAATTAGTTCCATCGGCACAAGCAGCACAAGAAATGCCTCCACAATCAATTCCCGTTTCGTCTTGATTTTGAATTCCATCAGAACACGTCGGGATTGGGGCATGTGCACAAATGCTAAATGTTCCTTGTATGTTTCCGCCATATTCCCAAACACGAACCCAAAGAGTTTCGCCTTCTGTTCTTTCAGTTAATTCGATGTACGACATTGAACCATTGGAACTGCCATCATCATCACAATCGACTAAGGTTAAATTATTGCAATCAGTTCCTGAATATACAGCCATTCCTGCATCGGTTATAACTCCTGTGTTTTGATCAAAAATAATATGCCCCCCTGCAGGAACGGTAACTGCAAACCAAATATCCGGACCAGAGAAACTAGCACAGCCCGGATTTCCGGGATAAAGAGATTGAGTCATTCCAACATTTGAAAATTGTTGAAAAACACATTCTGTGTTTACAGTCAATGGTATCGGATTACAAACATCATCACCAAGTCCACATTCAGGACAATAAGTTCCGCCACAATCAATTCCTGTTTCATCTTGATTCATTATTCCATCGCTGCAAGTTGGAGCAGGGGCGGAATCAAAAGTTATCGACCATCCTAATAGAGTACCTGAATCAGAAGCATAATCGTCTCCCACACAAAGTTGCCAATTTCCATTTGCATTTTCAGAATTAAAGTCAGTAAAACTCCCTTCCGGTTTGTAACTTCCAGTTATGGGGCCTGTAGACGAAACTGTTGTAATTGAAGCCGAAGCATACATGTCGAAACACATTGAACCTATACTTGTTCCAAAGTCATCGCCACTACCTCCCCGTCCCGACGAAAGAGACACAACTGTGCCAATTGGACTTACAATGAAAATATCTAAATCGCCATTGTACGTATGGTCGATGTAAACACAAACTGAGGAAACGATAAGACTATCTCCATCAATTGTTCCAACATCCGACACGGCTACAGAATTACAAACTCCACCGCCCGGATATGTGTTTCCATCGTCTGGAATTGCAACTGATATATTTCCCGAAGAGAATGTTTGTGCAAAAGCATTAGCAACAAACAAAAATAGAATCGTAAAGAGAATTAGTTTATTTTTCATAAAAATTACGTTAGAAATGATTAACTAAAGTAATAAAATATTTTAAAACAACAACATCTATTTGATTTAAAATAAGAGCGTGACGAATATATTCGATTTTTTTAAATGTAGATTGCTTTCATTTTACCCGACAACAATAGGCTTAAATTTATAAATTTTAAACATACTATTTTCATAAACAACAATGTAGTTATCCCTTGCATATTCTATAAATTTATCAACCTCTATTTTATCTCTTTTATCGTATAAATCTTTATTCTTAGGCCAATCGTTATGCCTAGGATTTTTTTTTGAGATTATTAAAAATTTGATTTTATAGCCATATTTTAAAAATTTATCAAATGAAACACTCCAGCTAATCGAGACTGGTTTTCTATTTGTAATGAGTGGTAATAAAAGATTTTTATTTATCGTTTGATATTCTTTATCCTGAATTTTTAAAGAATCAAATGCAAGAACAAGGCTATCAATTGCATTAACCCTTTCTTTCGTACTAAATATTCCCCAAAGTGCAGGAGTATTAGACATAAATAATAATTTTTCTCTTTTACTGTCTCGATACACAAATCCACTTTTTACAACATAAGAAAAATAGATAATTCCAAATACAAATATTAAATACGATATATTGAAATTAAAATTGAACTTTTTAAACTTAAACTTAAAATCGCTAATCAAAACTAATGAAAGAGAAAGAGGAAATATTATGCCTCCAGAATGAATAATATTTTGTATTCCATTATTGGTTCCCACAAAAGATAAAATGGTAAAAATCAACGATAAAAATATCAATATCAAAGGTGCTTTTATTAATTTTGGTTTGCATATAAAGTAGATTACTAGGGAAGCTATAATAGGAGCTATAATTGAGTAATACCAGTTCAGATAATTAACTTTATACGCATAGTAAAAGTAAAGCCAGGCAAAGCAAATTACAACAATTATTTTTAGTAGTCCTTTTAATTTTAATATTCCCGGCATTAAGAAAAAAGTAAAAATAAAGAATAAACTGAGTAAAAAAACATCTCCAAATTCCATAAAATACATAGTCATTAATTTGCTAAAACCATGAGAACTAGTATCTGTTACACATAATGCTTTAAAGCTTTCAATATGTTCAATTTTTAAAAAATCGTAGACGTTATTTTTTAAAAACCCTACATAATACGTTAAAGAATTTACCGATACCAAATATAAAACAATCAATAAAATCCCCATTACAATTCCCATATATGAAACTATAATGTTTTTTACGAAATCTCGTTTGACTCTATCGATGAAATATATGTACATAAATATTAAGAATGGAAGTCCCAAATACGGAATATAAGGTATGCGAGAAAATACAGATATTGATATTAAAATGCCTGCCAAAAAGAAATAAAAATGTTTTTTATATAAAACACCTCTCAATAAAATGTAAAAAGCAAGTAATATTATAATAATCGGAATCGTGTTATAATTCAGTGTAAGAGACGATTTAACAATGGGTATCGTTGAGGTCGCTACAATAGAAACAAAAATCAAAAACCTATTTTCTTTTATATATAACGTAATTATTTTATAAGACAATAATGCTATTCCGCTAATAACCAACGCATATCCCAATCTCGCCCATATAACACTTGGAGCATTCAATATATGTAACCAAAAACCAATTATTACAAACGAACCTTTTCTAACCTGCCATGCAGAACTTATATAATTATCATCGCCTTCAAACCATGATTGCGACAAAACATATCCATGATCAGTGATATCGATACCATACGGAATCCAATATAAATAATATAGCAATACGATTAAAAAAATCAAGTATGGATAATATTTAAAATCCGTTATAATTTTAATAAAAAAGGTTATAAAAACTATTAATCCGGCAACGATTGTCCAATAAATAAATTCTATGATTTTGAAATTTAACTCTGAGTAACTTTTATGGTTAAAATCAAAAAGGAAAGAAATGATTATAATAATTATTGGGAAAATTAACCACTTTAATATTTTCATTTTGATGAAAATTTAAATTTTCACAAATTATACCTGAAGCAATTTACGATATGGTCGTTTACCATTCCAGTTGCTTGCATGTGTGCATAAACAACAGTTGATCCTACAAACTTAAATCCTCGTTTTTTAAGATCTTTACTTATTTTGTCTGACAATTCAGTTTTGGCGGGCAGTTCTTTAATCGAATTAAACTTATTTTTAATCGGTTTATTATCGACAAAATCCCAAATATAATTGCTAAAAGAACCGAACTCTTCTTGAATTTTCATGAACGCAATCGCATTTGAAATTGTTCCGAAAATCTTTAATCTATTGCGAATAATTCCTTCGTTATTGAGCAGTTCCTCTACCTTTGAGTTACTATATTTCGCAATTTTTTTATAGTCGAAATTATCAAATGCTTTTCTAAAATTTTCACGTTTCCTCAAAATTATAATCCAACTTAATCCCGCTTGAAATGTTTCAAGCGTTAAAAATTCAAACAATTTTCCGTCGTCGCGAATTGGCACACCCCATTCTTCATCGTGATATTTCACATACAACGGATTATCTCCTACCCATTCGCAACGATTTTTATTCATTTAGCTCCTCATTAAAAATTTATAAACAAAGATGCTTTTATTTAACAGATATTCCAAGAGATGAATGTTTAATCTTAATTTAAATCCAAATTACAGCAAGCCTAAAGCATTGAAGTTTAATAAAATATTTACATTTGTAATAAAAGAGAGTATAAACAGATGAAAATAGCAAACAACATATTAGAATTGATTGGAAAAACACCCATGGTTCAAATACAAAAAATGAAATTCGAAAACGAAGCGACTATTCTTTTAAAGCTAGAGTCGTTTAATCCGGGAGGCTCCGTAAAAGACCGATTGGCTTATGCAATGATTTCTGATGCCGAACAACGTGGATTAATTACACCCACAACAAC
The DNA here is from genome assembly GCA_001769505.1 of Bacteroidetes bacterium GWF2_33_38. Taxonomy (GTDB): domain Bacteria; phylum Bacteroidota; class Bacteroidia; order Bacteroidales; family GWF2-33-38; genus GWF2-33-38. The sequence goes on along the minus strand of MEOF01000001.1, from coordinate 24,559 downwards.
CATAATTGAACCTACAAGCGGAAATACTGGAGTTGGCTTGGCAATGGTTTGTGCCGTAAAAGGATATAAGCTAATACTGACAATGCCCGAAAGCATGAGTATCGAGCGAAGAAATTTAGTAAAAGCTTATGGGGCAGAAGTTGTGTTGACAGATGCAAAAAAAGGGATGAAAGGAGCTATCGAAAAGGCAGAAGAAATTAAAAGTCAACTTAAAAATTCGTATATCCCCATGCAATTCGAAAATCTTTCAAATCCTCAAATCCACAGACTTACCACTGCAAAAGAAATTTGGCACGACACAGAAGGAAATATCGATATTTTTGTATCCGGAGTTGGAACTGGAGGTACAATTACCGGAGTATCTGAGGTATTAAAGCAAAAAAATAAAGATATTAAATGTTATGCTGTTGAGCCCGAAGATTCCTCCGTTTTGTCGGGAGGAAATCCCGCTCCACACAAAATACAAGGCATTGGGGCTGGATTTATACCTGCAATTTTAAATACAACTATTTACGATGCCGTTATAAAAGTTTCAAATACTGACGCATTTGCAAAAGCAAAATATCTAGCTCAACGCGAAGGTATTCTTTGTGGAATATCATCGGGAGCAATTTTTCACGCAGCCGTTGAGCTCGCTCAAAAGCCTGAAAATGCAAAAAAAACAATTGTTGCCATGGTTTGCGATACCGGCGAAAGATATCTGAGTACAGAATTATTTTCTTAGTTTTGTATTGTTTGAAATTGATTATGTTAACGTAAAATTTACCGCAAAAATGAAAAACAATGTAACTATTTCTAAGCAAATAGATAACACAATAGATGCCTTATGCCGTGTTGATTCATATAAAATTGTTCACCACATACCTAAACATGGCGAGAGAATGCCATCAACCGAAAATTCTAAACAAATAATTGAACTATTACGTGAAATTATTTTTCCTGGTTATTTTGGAAACTCTGCTCTACGACCCGAAAATATGAAATACTATATCGGTGTCAACATCGACAAACTTTCACAACTATTGAAATCACAAATCGAGAGAGGTCTGTGCTTTGCTTGCTCAAACGACGATAACATGAGTTGTCAAAATTGCGATAACTTAGCAATTGAATTAACACAAAAATTCATTGACCGAATTCCAGAAATCAGGAGAAAACTATCGACAGACGTTGTTGCTGCATTCAACGGCGACCCTGCTGCAAAAAATTATGGAGAAGTTATTTTTTGTTATCCAACTATCCGGGCATTAACCAATTATAGAATTGCGAACGAATTACTTAACTTAAGTGTTCCGTTAATTCCTCGAATTTTAACCGAAATGGCTCATTCCGAAACTGGAATTGACATTCACCCTGGAGCTCAAATTGGCGAATCATTTACAATAGACCACGGTACCGGAGTTGTAATTGGAGAAACTTGTATCATTGGTAACAATGTAAAACTTTACCAAAGTGTAACATTGGGGGCAAAAAGTTTTCCGCTCGACGAAAATGGAAATCCAATAAAAGGAATTCCTCGTCACCCGATTGTTGAAGATAATGTTGTTATTTATGCAGGAGCCACAATTCTTGGTCGCATCACGATTGGAAAAAATTCCGTCATTGGAGGGAATCTTTGGGTAACCGACAATGTCCCTCCGAACTCAAAAATTGTTCAAACACCAACAAAAGAATGACACTCGTAAAAAAACATGTTGACTATGCATTGATTATTTTAATTAATTTTTATTTTTATGGATTAAAGTGTGCAAGTTTTTATTCAAACAAACATAAAAAATGAATTTATCCTTTAAATTTATCAAATCTGTTTCGAACATTTATGAAGAGATGGTTTCTAATGGATTTTCAATTGTTTACCTCGGTGAATTTAGTCAAGATATAACATTGATGTTTACTTCGATGGCCGAAAGCGATATGGAAAAACGAAGCGAAGAAAAATCGATAAAGAAAAAAGTATTCCACGTATTGGTCGAAACTCTGCAAAATTTGTACAGACACTCCGACGAAATAATCGATTCAGAAGCAGGAAACGGCTTATTTATTATTGGAAAAAAAGACGATATATATTACATAATTACATCGAATAAGGTATCTAAAGTACATAAGCCAAATCTTGAAAAAGCACTCGAAGAAGTTAACAATGCAAGCAAGGAGGAGCTTAAAGAAATGTATAAAAAGCAAATCAACGAAGGGAAAATATCAAATAAAGGAGGAGCAGGACTTGGCTTAATTGATATTGCCAGAAAAACTGGCGAAAAGCTGAGCTATCAATTTCTACAAATCGATGCAAATTATTTTTTCTTTATTCTAGAAGTAGAAATTAATGCGAAAAAAATAGACTAGACTTTTAATTTTTCTTTTTATTAATTTGTAAAAATGCAAGAAAATCACTCATTTTTATATGATTAAAGAAAATAAACTTTGTGTTCTCATATTTTTTTTTTTACTTGCGTTATTAATTAAATAAGATAAATATATTCTGCTCAAAAATGAAAAAGAATATCATACGGATAAGTTTTCTTTTACTTGCATCAACCTTTATTTTATGGGGATGTGGGAATGATAACAACAATCAAAAAGATGTTGAAGATGTTTTAGAAGTGGAAGTTGACACAGCTTCAACTACAGTTTTTAAGTTTAATAATACATTGTTTAGTGTTCCTTCACCTTATCAAATTGCGTTAATGATAAGAGAATTGAATATCGACTACAATAAAGATTTATTAAATCCATCGACAAATTCAGGAAAATATACCGATAATTTTCAAAAAGCATTAAATTTTGGTATTTACGGCGCCGATTTGGGATACCTTAATATATATGAGCAAACACCCGATGCTATCAATTATTTCTCTGTTTTAAAAATGATGTCGCAAGAATTGGGAATTTCTGGAGCCTTCGACAAGCCAACCATCAATAGAATTGAAGCAAATATGGGAAACAAAGACTCCTTACTATTTATCATGTCAAATACATACCGAAAAGCAGACTCTTACTTAAAAGATAACAGCAGAAATGATGTTGGAGTTCTTATTCTTGCTGGAGGTTGGATTGAGAGTTTACATATATTAACAAACATTGCACAAAGCGAAGAAGCTAACAGTAGTGTTATTAATCGATTGGGCGAACAAAAACACCCTCTTGATAATTTAATTAAAATTTTATCTCCCTATTACAATCAGTCTGATCAGTTTACTGAGTTATTAGATGGATTGATTGATTTAGCTTATGAATTTGATGGCGTTGATTATGTTTACAAGTATGTAGAACCAACAACAAAGCCCGATCAAAAATTAACGATTGTTAACAGTGAATCAAATATTATAATATCTGATGAACAATTGAAAGTTATAGCTGATAAAGTGAATTCAATAAGAAAAAATATTATTGAATAAATAATTTTGTCCAAATGAAAAAAATAATAAAATTTAGCCTGATAATATTACTGGGATTGGCGGTAAACTTAACCGAAACAAAAGCACAATCTGACACGTTGATTCGTTTATGTACTCAGTATTTAAAAGCTCCTTTTATCTCTGATGGTCAACAATACAAAGCCTTGTTAAATGGAGATGAGATTGCCGAATTTCACGCAACATTTTACGGAGGAAGCTTGTACCGAGTTGTAGGTTGCAGCGGAATGTCAGTTGGAAACTTAGCTTTTTCGGTTTACGATATTGAACGAAACCTATTGTTTACCAACAAGGATTATCAAAATGCTCCCTACTGGGATTTTAAATTTAATTCCACAATAGATTGTATTATTGAAGCTGAGTTGGACTCAAAAAGTTTGAGTTCTGGATTTGTTCTGATGCTTATAGGGTTTAAGCAATAAATCGATTGTTTTTGAATACCTTGTATCAAAATATAATATTTGGGCATTATTTAAAATGATGCCTTTTTTTGTTTAATAGATAGATTGATTAGAAATGAGTGAACGGATATTAAAAGCCTTAATGCAGTTGTTTGCAATTATTGCACGTCCTGACAGTAACCCCGAGGATAGACGAGCTATTGTAGAATCATATTTGCGTCAACAACTTAATCAAGAATTAGTTTTAGAGTATCTCAAAGTTTACGACGAATACTATGCAATTCACCAAAGTAAACAAGGCGACACCACAAAAAAAAGAAAGAGTATTGCTTTAAGTTCGGTTAAAGTATTGAAGATTTGTGCTGCGATTAACGAAGAACTTACTCAAAAACAAAAGATTGTTGTTTTGGTTAGACTTTTGGAGTTTATTAAAGCTGATTTTGAAGAAATTTCCGAACAAGAATACGAATTTGTTGAAACAGTCGCCGATTCATTTCATATCGAAAATGAAGAATATGTTAGAATTAAAGCATTTGTAATATATAGTTTTAATGAAATTCCAAATTCCACAAAACTATTATTAATCGACAAAGAAGAAGAATACGAACACGATAAAGTCAAACACCTACAAGCAATTGGTCTCCAGGGTCAAATAAGAATTCTACAACTTTCGGTTGGCGAAATTTATTTATTTAGATACCTCGGAGCAAATGAATTGTACATTAACGGACAGCTTGTTCGTCAAGATAAAATTTTCGTTTTAACTACAGGTTCTTCTATACGAAATCCCAAAATAAAGCCGATATATTATAGTGATATAATTTCGACATTTAACATTGATAAAGATTTCATAAGAACCGTATTTGATGTCAAATATCTTGATTATAAATTTAAAGGAGGAAAATACGGACTTCATAATATTAATTTTACCGAAGAGTCTGGCGAATTAGTTGGGATAATGGGAGCTAGTGGTGCCGGAAAATCGACATTATTAAATGTTCTAAACGGTACTTATAAGCCATCATCGGGATATGTAAAAATTAATGGCGTAAATATTCACGACGATAAAGATAAAATAGAGGGACTTATTGGCTATGTTTCTCAAGACGATTTATTGATTGAAGAACTTACCGTTTTTCAGAATTTGTACTATAATGCAAAGCTTTGTTTCGATAATTATACAGAAGCTAAACTTGTAAAAACAGTATTGAAAGTTCTTGACAATTTAGGATTGTACGAGATTAGAGATATGGTTGTTGGGAGTCCGTTGAACAAAAAAATTAGCGGAGGACAAAGAAAACGATTAAATATTGCACTCGAATTAATACGCGAGCCAGCAATACTATTCCTTGACGAGCCAACATCTGGATTATCATCAAGAGATTCGGAAAACATTATGGACCTTTTGAAAGAACTCGCCTTAAAAGGAAAATTAGTTTTTGTTGTAATTCATCAACCCTCGTCAGATATCTTTAAAATGTTTGACAAGCTTATTATTCTTGATACTGGAGGATTTTTAATTTATTGTGGGAATCCTATTGATTCTATTATTTATTTCAAATCAAGAACGCATGTTGCTGATTGGAACGACAGCGAATGTCGGGTTTGTGGTAACGTAAATCCAGAGCAAGTATTCAATATAGTTGAGTCTCCTGTACTTGACGAATATGGTAATGTTACGCATACTCGCAAAATATCGCCAAAAGAATGGGCTGGATTTTATTCGGAATTTTCAAAAACAGAAATGTACAAAGAGATTGAAGTCCCAAAAGAAATTCCGGCTATCAATTTCAAAATCCCCAATAAATTCAAACAGCTTAAAGTTTTTATTATTCGTGATGTTCTTTCGAAAATATCCAATACTCAATACTTGGTAATTAATTTATTCGAAGCTCCTTTATTAGCATTTATGCTGTCATTTATTATTCGGTATTATAATGTTGATGTTGCAAACGAATATGGCTATACTTTAAGTGAAAACAGCAACTTGGCAGTTTACATTTTTATGTCGGTAATTGTAGCTATTTTCGTAGGACTAACAGTAAGTGCTGAAGAGATTATTAAAGATCGTAAAATTCTCAAACGGGAATCTTTCTTAAACTTAAGCCGGACCAGTTATTTAGTATCAAAAGTAACCATATTACTAGTTCTTTCTGCTTTTCAGGCATTTACATTCGTGATGATTGGAAATTTTATTATGGATATTCCAGGAATGTATTTTGAGTATTGGTTAGTTCTTTTTAGCTCGTTTAGTTTCGCTAACATGATGGGGTTGAATATTTCCGACAGTTTTAAAACAGCAGTAACCATTTATATTTTAATCCCATTCCTTGTAATTCCACAAATGATTTTAAGTGGAATTATTGTAAAATATGATAAATTAAACCCTGACATTTCATCTCCAAGCAGTATCCCTTGGTATGGTGAAATTATAACTGCTCGTTGGGCATACGAAGCCCTTGCGGTGTACCAATTTATGGAAAATGATTACGAAAAACAGTTCTATGTTTATGATAAAGTTCGAAGCGAAGCAAATTATAAAAAAGATTATTGGCTACCAATTCTGCGAAATAAAATAACTTCAACTAAAAGAGAACTCAACAAACCAGAAAAACGAGAGAATGTTCAAGCTTATTTAGAGTTGTTGCGAAATGAAATTTCAAAAGAAGTTGCCTCAAATGACAAAGTTAAATTTCAATATCTTGACAAACTTTATCCAGAAAAGATTACTCCTGAAATTATAATAGCCGTTGAAGAATATTTAAGTTCTTTAAATAAATATTTTATTAAGAAATATAATAAGGCAAACTCTGAAAAAGATAATCTCATTGCTAATTTTCAAAAAACACAAGACGCTAAAGATGAATTTATTCTGTTAAAGAAGAATCACTATAATGAAAATTTAGCCGAATTTGTAACCAATTCTAATTCCTTAGATCGAATAATTGAATATAACAATCATTTGTATCAAAAAGTTGACCCCATTTTCCATGACCCAACTCAAAAATTTGTTAAATCACATTTTTATGCTCCACGAAAAATGTTTTTGGGTAAATTTTATTCTACATTTTGGGTTAATATTATTGTAATTTGGTTAATGTCGGTATTGATGTACATTACACTCCACTTTAAAGCACTAAAAGGTGCAATGGATCTGTTTGAAAGACTTGGAGAGCGATTTTCGAAAAAGAAAAAATAAGTAAGAAAAATGAGCGAAAGTTTTTATAAACCTTCGCTCATTTTTTTTTAATCTATCAAGAAATAAATTTCGAATTTTGCGATTTTTAAACGGTTAATCAACTGAAAAATACTTGCTGTTAAAAAACAATATTTATAATTTTTTTCGGAACAATAATTACTTTTTTCGGAGCTTTTCCTTCTAACCATTTTTGCGAACGTTCGTCGTTTAAAACTACAGTTTCAATTTCTTTTATCGTTGCATCTATTGGAAAATCCATTGAAAAACGCATTTTTCCGTTAAACGAAATTGGATATAAAAATGAATTTTCAACCAAATATTCGGCTTTAAATTCAGGGAATTTCGCAAACGAAATGCTTTCTTTATTTCCTAATTTGTTCCACAATTCTTCCGAAATATGTGGTGCAAACGAGGAAACTAAAACGATTAAATCACTCAAAATTTCACGCTTATTGCATTTTAAATCAGAAAGTTCGTTCACACAAATCATAAATGCACTTACCGATGTGTTGAATGAGAAATTCTCAATATCCTCTTTAATTTTTTTGATTGTTTTGTGAAGAATTTTTAATTCGTCTTTGGTTGCAGGTTCGTCAGAAACTTGGAACGTTCCATTGTTATCGAAAAATAATCGCCATAGTTTTTTCAAAAATCGGTGAACTCCATCAATTCCTTGAGTGTCCCAAGGTTTTGATTGTTCTAATGGACCTAAAAACATTTCGTACAAACGCAATGTGTCGGCTCCGTATTTTTCAATTACTCCTTCTTGAATAAGATTTCCTTCACTATCATAGTTGTTATCAGGTGAAACAACATTATATTTTGATTTTGACATTTTTTCCACTACGGGAATTGTATGAAAATCTCCTTTAATATTTTGGTCTCCAATCCATTCTACAGAATTTCCTTTAACAATCCAATATCCATTCTTGCATACAAAAATAGAAGTAGATGGCGAGTCTAAATCTCTCCATAATTTAAATTTTGAAAATTCGACTAATTTATGATTAGATGTATAATAAATAGGAATATTAAATTTTAATAACTTGCATTTTTCAGTAACTTCAGCAATATTATTAAACGCTTCCTCTGCTATTTCTGCGCTATAAAAAACTTCAGCATTAATATTATTTCCGTTACAATCTACAATATTTTTAATTCCATTAAGCCAATAAAAATCAAATAAAGTTGTTATATTTTGAGTTCCCATTTTGTGTCCTGAAATTGTACAAATAAATTCTGACAGACCTTGTATCATTCCTTGATTTATCAATTTTTTGAAAGGTTCTTCTTTGCAAACCAAACCCAAATCGAACAAAAATTTATTCCAAAAACGTGAATAAATTAAATGACCTGTTGCGTGTTCGGTTCCACCAATGTATAAATCAACATCTTGCCAATAATTATTTGCATCTTTTGAAACCAATTCTTTATCATTTTTTGGATCCATATATCGCAAATAATATGCTGATGAACCAGCAAAACCAGGCATTGTACTCAATTCAAACGGAAAACCTTCTTCGGTTGACCATTTTTTTGCACGTCCAAGTGGTGGTTGACCATCTTCGGTTGGTAAAAATTTATCAACTTCGGGTAATTCTAAAGGCAAATTTTTCAAATCTAAAACTTGTGGTAATCCATCTTTAAAATAAACAGGAAATGGCTCGCCCCAATATCTTTGACGGCTGAAAATTGCATCTCGCAAACGATAATTCACTTTTCGAGTTCCTAAATCTTCGTTTTCAATAATATCAATAATGTGATTAACAGCATCTTTCACTGTCATTCCAGTTATAACGCCAGAATTTATCATAACGCCATCTTTCGAGTCGTACGAATCTTCCCAAGTTTGAGGATCAGTTTCGGTTTCGCCAGCTTTTGCAACAACTTGAATTATTGGCAAATTAAAATGTTTTGCAAATTTGAAATCTCTGCTATCGTGAGCAGGAACCGCCATAATTGCACCAGTTCCGTAACCAGCCAAAACATAATCGCTAATGTAAATTGGGATTTCGGTTTTTGTGAATGGATTTATCGCATACGCTCCAGTAAATTGTCCTGAAACCTTTTTCACATCCGCCATACGTTCACGTTCGGTGCGTTTTTTTGTTTCTAATATATATTCTTGAATTGCTGATTTATATTCCGTAGTTGTAACTTTATCAACTAATTCACTTTCAGGAGCTAAAACCATAAAAGTGCAACCAAAAATTGTGTCAGGACGAGTTGTGAAAATAGTAAATCCGACCCCACCTAAATCCTCCCCGAAGGGGAGGACTTTTGCGTCCAAATATGATTTGATTTCTGCTAAAACTTTTTCGGGATTTGCAAAAACTTCTTCGTTTTTAAAACGAATTACTGAAAATCCTAATTCTGTTAAAATTTGAGTTCGATGTTCATCTTGTTCTTTTTGAAAATCGTGATAAATTCCATCAATTTCAATTATAGTTTTCTTTTCTAAACAAACAAAATCAGCAATAAACTTATCAATTGCGTGTTGTCGACGAATTTTATATCCAAGTTTTTTTCCTTTCAAATTTTTCCATAAAAAAGCTTCGGCTTCTGTTGAATTTTTTCTGTTTTCAACAACGTGTTCTTTCACTCCTAACCAAGTGTGAGCGTCGGTTGTCATATATTCGGGTCTAGCTCCCTTTCCTTTGGAAAGGGTTGGGGATAGGTCAAAATGTATTTCCGCTCCTTGCGATTTTCCAATCCAATTTCTTTGCATTTCTTTCAGCGAGTCTGTCCAATCAACGGTATCTAAACCATTTAAAAGTCTTTCGGCATAAGCAGAAATTCGCAAACTCCATTGACGCATTTTCTTTTGTTCAACTGGATGTCCGCCACGAACCGACAAACCATCTTTAACTTCATCGTTTGCCAAAACTGTTCCTAAAGCCGAACACCAATTTACCATTGTATCAGCCAAATATGCAATTCGGTAATTCAACAAAATTTCTTGTTTTTCGTTTTCTGATTTTTGTTTCCATTCTGATGCAGAAAAAATTTCGGGTTCGCTACAAACTGCATTTACATTTGAATTTCCATTTTTTTCAAATTCGGAAATCAAACTTTCAATGCTTTCGGCTTTATTTGTTTTGTTATCATAATAATGATTAAACATTTGAGTGAAAGCCCATTGTGTCCATTTGTAATAATCGGCATCACAAGTGCGAAATTCACGATCCCAATCGTATGAAAATCCAATTTTATCTAATTGTTGACGATATCGTTTTATGTTTACATCGGTTGTAATTGCTGGATGTTGACCAGTTTGGATTGCATATTGTTCGGCTGGCAAACCAAAAGCATCGTAACCCATTGGATGCAAAACATTAAAACCATTCAATCGTTTGAAACGAGAATAAATATCCGATGCAATATATCCAAGTGGATGACCAACGTGAAGTCCAGCACCAGAAGGATAAGGAAACATATCTAAAACGTAGAATTTTGGTTTGTTTTTGTCAACTTCGGCTTTAAAAGTTTTGTTTTCACTCCAGAATTTTTGCCAGTTTTTTTCGATTTCGGTAAAATTATATTCCATTTTTTGAACGATTGGATTTTAAAATTTGAGAATGCGAAATTAAGAAAAATTACCGTGATTTAGAATTCGTATTTAAACGAAATTAGAATTGAAAACCAGTTGTTAATTATGCAAGAAATCATCAACACTAATTTGTTGATAAAAAGACTTTTGTTGATTCATAACAAAATATAATAGGCTCTATCTTCGTTTATCTAAATAAAAATACGAAACGCTATGTTATTATTTCAATTATTACAAATAAATGTGGGCACATCAGCTGTAACAACTCCCGAAAAAGCTGAGGCAGCAAAAGAAATGAGTCTTTCTCTTATGGATTTGGCAATAAAAGGGGGATGGATAATGATTCCCATTATTCTTCTGTCTATTATTTCAATTTATATTTTGGTTGAACGCTCAATTGCCATTAAAAATGCACGAAAAGAAGATGCGAATTTTATGAATAACATAAAAGAATATATTCTTGACGGAAAAATTGAAAGTGCTTTAACGATTTGCAAATCACAAAATACGCCTTTGGCAAGAATGATTGAAAAAGGAATTCGTCGATTAGGCAGACCTTTAAACGACGTAAATACAGCAATCGAAAATGTAGGTAAAATTGAAGTCGCAAAACTTGAAAAAGGATTCGCTTTTTTGGCTACATCAGCTGGAGCAGCACCAATGTTAGGTTTTTTGGGAACAGTAACCGGAATGATTCGAGCATTTTATAACATGGCAAGTGCCGGAAACAACATCGATATAACCTTATTATCAAGTGGAATTTACGAAGCAATGGTTACAACCGTTGCCGGTTTGATTGTTGGAATTATGGCATATTTGGCTTATAATTACTTAGTTGCACGAGTCGAACACATTGTAAATATGTTAGAAGCACGAACAACCGAATTTATGGATTTATTGAACGAACCAGTAAAATAATCGTTATGTCAATTAAGCGAAAAAATAAAATAAGTCTTGAATTTAGTTCGGCAACCATGTCTGACCTTGTATTTCTTTTGCTTATTTTTTTCATGATAACTTCGACCTTGATTTCTCCAAACGCATTAAAACTACTGTTGCCGAAAAGCAATAGTCAAACTCAAGCAAACAAACCGATTACAACTGTTTCGATAACACAAGATTTACAATTTTATGTAGAAACACAAGCTGTTGGGTTTGATAATTTAGAACAGTTTTTACAACAAAAAGTAGGACGAGTTATCAATGATGAGGACGCCCCGACAATTTCGCTTCATGCCGAAAAATCAGTTCCGATTGAGGAAGTTGTGAAAGTGATGAATATAGCAAAAAACAATAAATATAAACTGATTCTCGCAACTAGTGCTGAATAATGGAATCGAACACAAAATATAAAGTAAGTGGTATTGTTGGAGCCGTATTGTTTCACGCAGGATTGATTGCCTTGCTTTTATTTTTTGGATTTTCAGTTCCTCTTCCTTTACCGGCAGAACAAGGAATGGAAATTAATTTTGGCTACGAAGAATTGGGACAAGGATTGGTCGAAACTGGTCAATCAGCAGCAAGCTCGGAGCAAGAGTTTCAAGAAGCAAATTCAACAAACGAAAAAACAGGAAGCGAAACACCTACATTAACTCAAAATTTTGAAAACGCTGTTTCCATTAAAAACAAAACCAACGAAACAAACTCCACAACAAATGTTGAAAAACAAAATCAAACCCAAGTTGTAAAAGAACAACAGGTTAATACAAACGCACTTTTTCCGGGTAATGGCACAGGAAATGGAAATAGCGGAAATGGAGCCGGAAATAGCGATGGAAATACTGGAGGAAACGGCAATCAAGGTAGCTTGAATGGAGGAAACGATAGAGGAGATGGAGGAGCAGGAACCGGAAATGGGATTTCGTTTAATTTATCAGGTCGTAAGCCTGAGGCATTACCAAAACCCGAATATAATTCGCAGGAAGAAGGTAAAGTTGTGGTTGATGTTACTGTTGACAGGTTCGGAGTAGTTGTTAAAGCTATTCCAGGAGTTAAAGGCTCAACAACCACCGATAAAACTCTTTGGGCTGCCGCCAAAAAAGCCGCAGAGAAAACAAAATTCACAAAAAAAGCAGATGCTCCCGAAGAACAAAAAGGAACTATAACCTACCATTTTATTCTTCAATAGTATAATACTGATTAAACATCAAAATGTCGCATACTTTCACTTCGTTCTGTATGCTTGTTTTGCTTTAATACCAATTACGATTCAATGTGACCGACACAATTTAATAATAAGATCCCCGCTTTTGCTGGTATGTGGTAATTTTTTGAGGCACATTCCCTTGAAAAAGGGAATCTAAAAAATCAAATATGTGTCATATGGAAATAGAATTGGTATAATCCAAACCAAACAAATTCGGTTATTTTATTCTTGAAGAAATCTTCAAGATGCAAAAATAAATGTCTAAAAATAATCTTGGGATATTCGCAATATAAATTTAAACTGATTGATCAGGCTTATATTCTTTAAAATCGTGGAGAAACTAATCCTCGTAGAGGGTAATTTCTATATCAACATTGTAATAGTCTGGCACAAAGTCAATAACAGGATTTGTAATGCCGCACTCATAAGTAATATTAACCAAATTATCGTCAAGAGCAGTTCCGTCAGGTGTAACTCCCGACACTAAATCTTGATCAATAAAAGCCAACTCTATCGTTGGTTCTAACAATCCAATTAAATTATTATTTCCACCACCATCAACGGCAGTAAGCTCTAAAACATCTAAGTCCATAAGGCTTCCTCCATCGCCTTCAAAATTAGCAGTTGTTGCCCGAACTGCTAATCTCCAATGAGTTCCTCCACCATCTGAATCGTATTTAATTGCCAATTTTGTCCATTCGGTAAGAGTAATCCCGTTTACGTATTTGTTCAAACTTGTAAAATTAAAAACAACATTTCCGCCCGACAAGATTACAATGCTACCCGACGGACTTGGAAGAGGTGGTTGAGCCAAGATGGGAGTTGACATCAAAAGAAAGAAAGAAATTATATAAATTATTTTTTTCATTATCTTTATTTGTGGAAATCAAAAATAATATTTTTTATTTATATATTGCTTAATATACAAGTAAAATTAATTTATGTAGCGATATTTGCTTGATTAAAAATTAAAGAATGAGAGTTTTATTGATTGCTTTTTCATTGTTGCTTTATCAACTATATTCATTTTCACAAGAATTTGAAGTTAAGCCGATGAAATTATTTTTCGATAGTACAACAACAACCGGAATTATTAATATTTATAACAAAAGTGACAAAAAAAATCAATTCGGAATTTTTTATAAAGATTATGAAAAAGATACGCTTGGAACGCTGAATTTCTTGCCCAGTAATGCACACAAAAACTCTTGTTTCGACGAGATAAGTTTCATTCCTGCCTTAATAAATATAGAAGCAAATTCAATGGCGTCGGTTTCGGTTCAATACAACAATTATGATTCAATTTTGCGTTGGGGAATGTTAGTTGTTAAACCGATTTTAAGCAATGAGAGTCTTAAACTTGATTCGAGTCAAATCAGAATTTTTCCTCAAATAGCCGTTAAATTATATTGCAACAATTCCAAAAACAATGAGATTTCCTTCAATTTATCGAAAATTGAATGCAAAAACAAAAAGTATTCGGTAAAAGTTGAAAATACAAATTTATATTTTCAGCGATTCAATATATTGATTGTTGCTACAAATTTGATTACGCTTGAAGAAGTTGAAATAAAAAACATTTCAACCGAGTTTTTGCCAATGTCAAACCGAGTTGTTGAATTTGGACTAAACCAAGAATTAAAAAAAGGAAAATACTCTTTAGCTTTTATATTAAAAGACGAAAATCAAAATTTTATTGGAGGAGAAGAAATTGTAATAGATGTTGATTAACTATTCTTTTCGATTGTCAACAATTGTTTTTTCGAGTTTATTATTTTTATAGGTGGCTTCGTAAATAATTTCTCCTTTTTTTGAAAAATAAACTACTTTGCCATTTTTTAATCCATTTTTGTAATCTATTTCGCTTTCGATTGTGCCAATGTTATACCAACTTTGCCATTTTCCATCAGGACGTCCATTAAAATATTGCTCGGTTCGCAATTTCGCTCCGCGATTATCGTAAAACTCCCAAATATTTGTTTTTTTATCTTTTAAATATTCGCCTTTTATATTTAAGAATCCATTATCAAAATACGTAGCATATTCGCCGTTTCGTAATGTATCTTTATACGTCTCGATTAATCGCAAATTTCCATTTTCGTGCCAATAGGTTGATTTGCCTTCTTTTACATTATTTTTATAGGTAATTTCATACTCTTTTTTTCCGTTTTCAAACCACGAAACCCAAACTCCATTCATGATTCCATTTACAAAATTTCCTTCCATTTTCTTTTTGCCTGTTTCGTAAAATGAAGTCCACAAGCCATTTTCTTTTCCATTTATAAAGGTTCCTTCGTGGTCTTTTTGCCCATTTTCGTAATATACAATCCATAATCCAGACTTAACCCCCGAAGTGTAGTTTCCTTCTTTCCATATTTTCCCGTTTGCATACCACCAAGTCCATTTTCCATTCATTTCCCCATTGCTATACAAGCCTTCGTTTCCCTTCTTTCCATCGGTTCTCCAATATGTCCATAAACCGTCTTGAATATCGTTTTTGAAATTACCTTCAATGTCTTTTTTTCCATTTTCGAGCCACCAAATTGCTTTTCCATTTTTCAAATTATCTATAAAATTTATTTCAGCTTCTTTATTTTCATTGGCAAAATATCGAACGGATATACCATTTAGCAGATCGTCTTTGTACATTTCGGTTAAATTGAGATTTCCTTCGGCTGACCAAAATTTCCATTCGCCATCTTTTTTACTATTTTTTATATTTCCTTCAAATTGTTTTTTTCCGTTTCTATACCACATTACGTTTTTGCCATTCTCGTAATTCATTTGACTTTTTTTACCGCCATCGTCGTAAAACGATTCCCAATACCCAGTTCGCAGTCCGTTTTTATAATTTCCTTGCGAAAGAAGTTTTCCGTTTGAATATTGAAAAATCCATTCTCCCGATTCTTTTCCATTCGTTATTTCGCCTTTTTCTTTTAAATTTCCATTTGAATAAAAATCGACAATTTTCCCGTTTTTGTTTGCAACTGTTTGATCTCCTTTTAAGTCCCAATAATTTATTATGACTGAATCGTTGTTGAAAAAGAGAACTTCTTTTTGCATTTTCCCATGCTTATACCAATATGTCCAAGCGCTATCTTTAACCGCATTTTTATATTGTCCTGATATTTTTGTGTTTCCGTTATCGTACCACTCGAGATATTTCCCATTTAAAAAACCGTCGACAAAATCAACTTCGGTTTGTTTTTGAGCATTTTCGTAGAAATACGTTAATTTTCCGTGTAGAATTCCATTTCTATATTCCGTAGTTTGTTGCAGTTTTCCATCTTTATCCCAAATCGACCATATTCCATGTTCTTTACCAACAAGATTCATCGCTCCTTCTCGTTTTTTGTTTCCGTTTTTCCAATATTCAGTTATGTATTTTTTTCCATCTATCCATTTTTCTTCAAATGTAATCGGTGTTGTTTGCGAAAAAACTTGAGATGTAAATAGTAATAAAACAATCAATACTACGAGATTTTTGACCATCATAAATTCATTTTTATTATTGTGCGTTCGACGAGTAAATATATACAAAAATACAAATTCAAATGACGTCAAAAACAAAATATCAAAGATGTTTGAGTTTGAATTAAAAAATTTGACCAATTATTTAATTCAAAAATTACACTTTTAGCGAATCTTTGTATCTTTACTAAAATTCATTTTGTGAAAAAACATTTTTACATATTCATATTTCTGAACTTGTCGGTATTAAAACTATTCTCACAAAATAACGATACCATAAAGGCAGAAAAGTACTTCGACCCAGACCAAATAGTATATGAAATTAACTACGATTATTGGCTTGAAGTTCCTGAGGAGATTAAACTTAAAATATTTCCTGTTAGTTCAAATATTTATCTCATGTTCCCATTAATAGGAACACACTCGCACTTAAGTTTAGCTTCGGGTATAGGATTCGGGGCAAGCAATATAAAGACCAATGCTTATCCAACCGACACTAACGACATCAGCTTTTATGCACTCATTCCCGATTCAATTGACTATAAAAACAACAAACTCACAACAACTTATCTTGATATACCCATTGAGTTTCGATTTATGTCAAATGCGAATAAACGCGGACGTAGCTTTAAAGTAAGTCTTGGTTTTAAAGCTGGAGTACTGATAGGAAATCATACTAAATATCATGGCGAAGATTTAAATGGAAGTGGCAATATCGTTAAATATAAAAATTATCATGTTAAAAATCTAACTCCTTACCGTTACGGATTCACGGCAAGAATTGGATATGGGAAATTTTTTATAAATGGATATTACTCACTCACGGGTCTTTTTGAAAAAAATAAAGGACAAAACATCACCCCCGTGTCAATCGGGTTAACCATAATACCTTATTAAGATGAGAACTATTTTATGTATTGTATTTTTTAGTTTTATAATTAATACTTACGGTCAAACCGATAAAGTTTTAGGCGTTTGGCTTAGTGAAGAAAAAACTGGGAAAGTCGAAATTTATAAAAAAGCCGATAAATATTTCGGGAAAGTTGTTTGGATTAGTCCTTCGAAATACGTTAATGGAGAACCTAAAAAAGACGTAGAAAACCCAGATGTTAAGCTTCGTACTAGGTCAGTTCTCGGAATCGAAAATTTAAAAAATTTTGTTTACGATGCCGATGATAAAGAATGGGATAATGGAACTATTTACGATCCTCAAAATGGAACTACTTACGACTGTTATATGTGGTTTGAAGATAACAATTTTAATACATTATTCATTCGAGGATATGTTGGTTTTTCATTAATAGGAAGAACAACTGAATGGACAAAAAGCTCTCTTCAATAAGCAATGTTATTCTTATCCGATTTTTTTGACTTATTTTATCCGAAAGTTTGTGCTTCATGCGGTAAAAATTTAATTACCGAAGAAAATGTAATCTGTTTGGAATGCTTATACAATATTCCTAAAACAAATTACTACAAAGAAAAGGAGAATTTAGTAGAACGATTATTTTGGGGGAGAGTTGAACTTGAACATGCGGCATCGTATTTTCATTTTACAAAAGGCAGCATATTTCAAAAACTGATTCACAAATTAAAGTACAACGGAAAAAAAGAAATTGGAGTTGAACTAGGTAAATTACTTGGAGAAACTCTTCGAAAATCGGAATTCTACGATTCGGTTGATATAATTGTACCCGTCCCTCTTCACCCCAAAAGACAGCGAAAAAGAGGTTATAACCAAAGCAAATGTATTGCCGATGGAATGTCTGTAATAATGAATATCCCTATCGACGAAAGCAATTTGATACGAACAAAAGCTACCGAAACACAAACAAAAAAGTCGAGAATTGCAAGATGGGAAAATGTCGATAATATTTTTCAATTAAAAAATCCCGAAAAATACGAAAACAAACACATTCTTTTGGTTGACGACGTAGTTACAACGGGAGCAACTCTCGAAGCTTGTGCACATGGTATTTTGACAGCTAAGAATGCAAAAGTTAGCATTGCTGTTCTTGCTTCTGCAATAGGATAATACCAATTACGATTCAATGTGACCGACACAATTTAAAAATAAGATACCCGCTTTTGTGGGCATGTGGTAATTTTTTGAGGCACATTCCCTTGAAAAAGGGAATCTAAAAAATCACATATGTGTCATATGGAAATAGAATTAGTATAAAATATTACCGAACTTTTGTTCTCGTAAATGCAGAGCAACACAAATACAACAAGTCGCAATTAACTGCTTGTCAAACATTTACATCTTTTCACATTCTCGTTAAATTATTTATTGAAAATTATTTTGAAAAAATATAGTACAATGTATTGCATAGTACTAATTTTATTTCATATCTTTGCATAGGATTATACTATGTTAAAAATTATACTATGAATGTTGAAAATGCAAAATCGCAAATGAGAAAGGGAATTCTAGAATTCTGCATTCTCGCACTGCTAAAAAACACAGACATGTATGCTTCTGACATTATTAACGAACTTAAAAAAGTAAAATTAATAGTCGTTGAAGGCACACTCTATCCTCTTTTAACGAGGTTGAAAAATGCAGGATTGCTAACTTACCGTTGGGAAGAATCGACCCAAGGACCACCCCGAAAATATTACAAAATAACCGACGAAGGGAATAATTTCCTCGTCGAATTAAACGCAACTTGGGAAGAACTTGTTGAAACGATAAACGAAATTAAAAAGTAAAAACATCAAAAAAAATAATATGAAACGTACACTAACTATAAATTTGAATAACTCGATATTTAATATCGACGAAGATGCTTACAACGAGCTTCAAAGTTATTTAACATCGTTGAAAAATCACTTTTCGAAAGAAGAAGGAGGCGACGAAATTCTTTCGGATATTGAATCCAGAATTGCTGAAATATTTAAAGAAAAAATAACTGAATTTAAACAGGTTATTGTTATTGAAGACATAAACAATATTATCGAAACCTTAGGACGTCCCGAAACCATTATCGATAATGACGAGCCAAATGAAGAACCAAAAACAAAACAAACAAAATCGAAAGAAAAACAACAAAAAAGAATCTACCGCGATACCGAAAGTCGAGTAATTGGTGGTGTCTGCTCTGGATTAGCAGCTTACTTCGACATCGACCCCGTTTTTGTTCGTGTATTAATGATTCTTACGTTTTTCTTTGCCGGCCCGTTGGTTTATATTTTACTTTGGGTAGCAATTCCTGCGGCAAGAACTACGGCTCAAAAACTTGAGATGAAAGGTGAAAAAGTAACGATTTCGAACATCGAAAAATCGATTAGAGAAGAACTTAATGATGTAAAAGAAAATTTTAAAAATTTCAAAAACACCAAGAGTTATGAAGGCTCAAAAAATGTATTTATGCAAATCATAAATGCTTTCGGAATAATTGTAAACTATATATTCAAATTTATTGTTGGAATCGTAGGCTTTGTATTTATCTTAATCGGGCTTGCTTTGCTACTATTATTATCAGGCTCATTTGTTTTCGATGGCTGGGGAATGGCAAATGTATCACTCCCTGATTTGTTGACTATTTTTGCTGAAAAATCATCCGTTACGATGGGTTCTATCGGTTTCTTCCTATTAGTTGGAATCCCTGTATTATCAATCATTTACGGTGGTATTAAAATGCTTTTTAATATAAAAATAAAAAATAAAGCGATTGGTTTAACTCTATTTATTTTTTGGTTTTTAGGTCTTGTCTTGTTTGCAACATCAGCTATATATGAATCGGCAAATTTCTCAAATAAAGAGTCTGTCATAACAAAACACAAACTCTCAGAAATAACATTTGATACTCTATATATCGATATAAATCAAAAATATTTATTCGAAGAAGAAAATTATATTTTATCAAGCGAAAAAATTAATATTGTAAATTCTGAAGAAAAGCTATGGATTGCAGCGTCTCCGACTTTAATCATTAAGGAAAGCGAAACAGATTATTTTGAACTCGTGGAAAAAAAACAAGCACACGGAAAAAATAAAGATATTGCACTTGATAATGCCTCAAAAATAGAATACAATTGGACAATAAATGATTCTCTCATATCATTCGATAACTATTTTAAGATTAAAGAACCTGGCAAATGGCGAGGACAAGACGTAAAATTGATTCTAAATGTTCCAAAAGGGAAAACAATCTTTACTAAAAATAATGTTAAACTTTTACTTAACCAAACTTACTATTATAGCGAAAACAACATACTTGTTGACGATTTGCTTGATAAATTTTATATCGTTAACCATTAAAATATCATTTTAAAATTTAGGGGAATCAATTTTTAAATAAAACCAACGGATTAGCGGTATGTTTTTTTATGCCGCATATCGGTTCGCCCTTATTTTTCGGTCTTTGTAAGCCAATCTATTGCGTTTATTTTTTTTATTCCGTTATATGTCCCTGTGTCGTAGTCCATTGTGATTAAGAATTTTTCGTGATGGTCTGCAATACTATCAAATGGAGCTAACTCACGTTCTAAAGTTGTTGCGTTTTGTACTGTTTGCGCAACTTGTATGTATTGTGTAAAACCTTCGTTGTTGCGAACAACAAAATCAACTTCCAAATTGTTGGTTTTTCCTATCCATACTTGGTTGTTTCTACGTTTTAGCTCAAGATAAATTATATTTTCAAGTAAATGTCCTGCATCGTTTGCCAATTCTTTTCCAATTAATGCATTGCGAAAACCTAAATCCACCAAATAGTATTTTTCAAGAGTTGCCAAATGTTGTTTCCCTTTGATGTCGTAGCGGTTTACTTTATAAAACAAATAGGCTTCAACCAACGTGTCAACGTACTTTGACACGGTTTTGTTGTCAATTTTCTTTTTGTTCGTTGTTAAAACTTTGGCAATGTTCCCTGCTGAAACACTTGAACCAACTGAATCTATTAAGAAGTTTACAACTTCCTGATAGGATTCTTCGGCATAAATAGTATAACGCTTAGAAATATCGTTGTCGTAAATGTTTTTAAAAACCATTTGCAAATATTCATTTGCAAAATGATTTCCATCTGCCGAAAGTCTTATAGCTTCGGGAAAACCACCAGTACGCACATATTCAGCAAAAGCACGATCGGGGTTTGTGGGTTTACCCGTGAACTCTAAATATTCAGCAAAAGAAAAAGGCAATACATTTATTTCATAAGCTCTACCTGTGAGCAAAGTTGCCAATTCGCTTGATAACAAAAATGCGTTTGAACCTGTAACATACAAATCTATGTTTGGGTGAACATACAAGCCTTCCAACAGTTTTTCAAATTCGGGAACATTTTGCACTTCGTCTATAAACACATAATTGGTTACGCTTT
Source organism: Bacteroidetes bacterium GWF2_33_38 (assembly GCA_001769505.1). Classification (GTDB taxonomy): domain Bacteria; phylum Bacteroidota; class Bacteroidia; order Bacteroidales; family GWF2-33-38; genus GWF2-33-38. The sequence continues at coordinate 3,055 of MEOF01000001.1, read as the reverse complement.
TTTTGAGATGCTTAATGATGTAATCATAAATCTCCTTCCAATTTTTTTCTGCTAAAAATCTAAAATCGGGCATATCCATATTGATTGCCAAAATGGAAACTTTGCCGTTTTCTTTTCGCAACAAGTCTTGAAATTGTGTCATTAAAGTTGATTTTCCACAACGTCTAACGCCAGTGGCAACCTTAATTAAATTCTTGTCTTTAAGTACACTAAGTGTATCTAAGTACCGTTTACGTGCTATTGTTTGCATAGGGCAAAGATAAATAAAATTCCTAAAACTATTCAAAAATAAAATCTTTTAGGAATTTAATCGTTGATTTATAGTGTTTTTAAATAACTTAGTCTTTGTGAATTAAATTTCATCTGTTCAATGTCATAAACGATAACGATGAGTGTAGCAGAAGGGATTGCGGGCTTCATTCCTGTCAAGTTAAACAAAAGTTGAAGCGGGCTACAACCCTTGAATTTACTACTGAAACCCTTATTGGCTATACCGTGTGTTATGGGCATGTGCTTTTTTACGTCAATATTTCTACTCCAATACTTAATAATAATGCTTCATACTGTTCATTATCCTTTTCTTTGATTTTGTCCAATATGAATGTTGCCGTTTTTTTCATTTCTGGTATGTCAATTGGCGTCATACTTCGTTCAAACAAGCCTTCTAAATGCGAAAACTCATTATTAATTCTGTCTGTCATCGTAGAAGCCTGTCTATTGTTGCCAAAGAATTTTGTTAGTTTTTCAATTTGGTCATTAGCATTTGGATATTTATAATACAGAAATGCTTCTAAAAATTTCCGTGTATTATTGCCAAAGTTGTAAAACAAGTTGTGTTGATTTTCATCATCTGCATCGGCAGTTGAACACATATAAATCTGATGAAAAAGGAAATTAAACTCTGTTACATAGTCTTTTAAATATCTTGGCATTAGCCTAATTCTGCCGTTATCTTTTTCTCTTGAAATCAAAAAATAACTACATTGATTTTTGTTTAATGCACTTGGTAAACGTTTCAAGTATTTCAGAAAATCAAGATTATGAGTAGAAATGAATATTTGTTCAAACTCTTGTTTTGCAATAATTTCAGCGTTAATAAGACTGTAAACGAAAAAAATATGATTGCTATCTAAACTTGAAATAGGGTCGTCAATCCAAATAATTGGTTTGCTTCCTTTCGTTTCAACGTCTTCAAGTTTAGCCATAAAATAGCAGAACGCGATTAAACTACATTCGCCCTCACTTAAGTGGTGAGCTTTCTTTCCGTTTCTAACAATTTCAAACCGTATTTTTTTGTCTGTTTCTTCCTTCGCTTGTAGTGTTAAAAAGTCGTGTCCAAAAAAGTTGTTTAAATATTCGTTTACTTTTAACGCTCCTTTTTCTTCGTCTTTCATCAAACGTTCTTTATCTTCAATCTGTGCGATTTGCTGTTTGATTTTATCATCAATCATTTTTTTGTTTTGCGCTTCTGTATCAGATGTCGTTTTTAAATTTTTTATTCTTGCTATTACATTCGTGTATTGAATTGTTGCTACAAAGTCGCTGACTTCTCGTAATCGCAATAATCTTTTTGCTTCGGTTTGTTCGTCTGCTAATGACTTGCTGAAATCGTTTGATTGAGTACGGAAACTTTCAAACGTTGTCCAACAATCATCAAGTTGTTTACTGTTGTCAGTTATATCAACAAACGTTTTTGAATTTAATAGGTCGTCCTTTCGTTCTTGAAGACTTGATTTAACTCGATTTAATTCAGATTTCAGGTTGTCAATCGCTAGTTGTCTTTGTAAAATTAAAGTGTCTAAACCTTGATGAAATTTAGAGTAGAAAACATTTTTATTAATCGGCAGTAGTGTATCAACATTGCGAATTGAATTTTCAATTCCAGAAATTAATGTGTCAATTTCCTTTTCCAATTTTTCGGATTCTTCGTCAAAATGGCTGTCAAGTTCATTCCAACGCTTTTGAGAAATATCATTGCCGCAAAATGAACATTGTTCAAGTTTATCTTTGTGTAGTTGTCGTCCTTCTTTTACCCAACGATTTAGAATTGCATCTTTTAAAAGTTGTTCGATTTTGTTGGAACTACTAATTGATTTTGTAATAAGTACTTTTGCTTTTGTGTTCAGCGTGTTTAAATCCAAATTTGGTTTTACAATTGGGAGAATATCTGCATTTGCTCTTTCATTAAGCAAATTAAGTTTTTTAATTACCTCGTCATCTGTTAGTGGATGAAATGAAGTTGCTAAAACTGTTTCAATATCCGTTGAAAGTTTTGCAGTTGTATAGTTTTGGTCGCCAAACTTGTCTGACTTGTATTTTATTCCTGTGTTTCTATCTAATGCCTTTGTTGATAATTGTTGGTTTAGCGTATGATTTTCCGTATGATATGCTCGCAATGCTGTTGTTGCTATTGTAGAAGCGTTTTTGAGTTCAAGAAAAAATCCGCTTTCACTCCCGACGTCATTACTTCCCAAATCATTTTTTAGTTGTTGTATTTCTAGTTCAATGGTTGCGTTTCCTCCAATTATTGCAAATGGTGTAATGCTTTCATCTGAATTTGCAATAAAACGAAGATTTTCTCTTACAAAGTCTTCATTAAATACTCTAATCTTTTTTCCATGGGCAGTTAAATTGCTTGGTGTACTATCTGCAACGTCTTTAATGCTGACTTCAAATTCTGGGTTTTCGTATTTGTCAGAAATCTTTCCTGTCTCTAATGCTCTAACTATTCGTGAAAGTGTTGTTTTTCCTGAATAATTTCGGCCGTAAAAGATGTTAATTGGTTTAAATAAAACGACATTATTTCCATCATCTCTAATTGTCGTGTCCCAATTGAAATTTTGGAATACCGCTAAATTTTTTATTGTCTTAAATTTGGTTATCATTTTAATTTAGCATTTTCTGTGTGTAAGTGCGGTCTTTTAGCATTGCCCATAACGTCAGTTCGTCTAAAAACCACCTATTTGTTTTAATTTTTGACTAAAAATAAGGCGATTTAACGAGAGATAAAAATATTCAGACAATAATTTATTCCCCAAATAGGGTTTGTTAAAAT